>NZ_JBYSWB010000043.1:0-25304 GCF_058986725.1 Pseudomonas sp. GW821-FHT01A09 | reverse complement strand
TGCAATTGCTGAAACCCTGATGATCGCCGACCCGAACATGTGCCATGTAGCGAGGGGGCTTGCCCCCGATAGGGTGTGTCAGTACTGGATGAGGTGGCTGACACACCGAATCGGGGGCAAGCCCCCTCGCTACAGGGTTGGGTCTGGCGATCGAGGGGAAATGCTTTCGCCAGCAGATGCAATTGCTGAAACCCTGATGATCGCCGACCCGAACATGTGCCATGTAGCGAGGGGGCTTGCCCCCGATAGGGTGTGTCAGTACTGAATGGGGTGGCTGACACACCGAATCGGGGGCAAGCCCCCTCGCCACAGGGTTGGGCCTGGCGATCGAGGGAAATGCTTTCGCCTGCAGCTGCAACTGCTGAAACCCTGATGTGTCGCTAACCGAACATCTCCCCTGTAGCGAGGGGGCTTGCCCCCGATACGCGGTGTCAGCTACGAATATTTGTCTGACACCCCGCATCGGGAGCAAGCCCCCTCACCACAGGGTTGGGCCTGGCGATCTAGGGGAAATGCTTTCGCCAGCAGCTGCAGTTGCTGAAACCCTGATGAATCGCTCGGCTTGAGGTCCTCCCTCACCACAGGGTCGGGTTTGGCAATCGAGGGGGAATTGCAACCCCGCCGTTAGCGGATTCGTTGAGCATCGGGGCTACCGGCCAGGTGCAAGCCCAGCCAGGTTTCCAGGCTCAACAACACGATCGCCAGGCCGCCACCGATGCACGTGGCGGTCATGCGATCCAGCGC
Source organism: Pseudomonas sp. GW821-FHT01A09 (assembly GCF_058986725.1). NCBI lineage: Bacteria > Pseudomonadati > Pseudomonadota > Gammaproteobacteria > Pseudomonadales > Pseudomonadaceae > Pseudomonas > Pseudomonas sp. GW821-FHT01A09. Next base: position 24,560 of record NZ_JBYSWB010000043.1, on the reverse strand, counting down.
TGCCTGCCACTCCGGCACACCGCCCAGTGCCGCGGTGGTGATCACCGTGGCCGTGACGAACAGGGTGAACAGGCTGTAACGCCCACCTTGCACGCCATAGGCCAGAAACGCGAAAAGCAGCCCCACCGCACCCATGCCCGCGCCGCTCACCCCCCAACTCCCAAGGCCGGCCGCCAGCAGGCATCCGCCCAGGGTGCCGACCATGCGCGCCACGCCACGTTTGAGGGTATCGCTGGGGTGCGCTTTGAGCACCACCAGCGCGGTCATCGGCGCCCAGTAGCCATGCTGCAGGCCCAGCTTGTGCACGAGCACCAGACACAGCACCACCACCGAGGCGCAGTACAGGCCATAGCGGCGGATGCGAAAGCGCGTGAACAGGCTGGTGCGCAAGTCGGCCAGATTGGCCCAGAAGCCGCGATGGGCCAGCAGCCCCTGAGAGGTCGACAGCAGCCGGGCAAAGAGCACGAAGACAGCGATTTCTACCGAGGCGCCCAGCAGGATGAACAGCGCGCGATGATCGGCCGCCTGCACGTCCCCAGAGAAGGCCCCCGCCACCAGCAGCGCGATGGACCACTGCAGGGTGATCCACCACAAAGCGTCGTCGATCGCCGACATCAGCGCACACAGCCCTGCCATCAGTGCCGCCGCTACGCAGAGCAGCCAGAAGTGGTTGCCCAGCAGCGAGCCACTCCAGGCGGCAACGCCCATGCCCAAGGCGACGATCAGCATCGGCGCCAAGGGATAGTCGGTGAGCTTCTTGAACGCGCCGAAGCCGACAGTGAAAGCGCCACTGAGGGCCAACAGGCAGACAGACAGGTGCTGGCCCGACAGCAGTCCGGTGACCATGATCAGGGTCAAACCGGGCATGCACGCCAGCGCCAGTGGCCATTGTTGCGAAGGGGGAAGAGAAGCCATTCACGCTGCCTGAAGAAGTCACGTCATCCGACCGAGGCGGGGGCTAAGTGTTCCCCCGCACTATCGATGGTGTGCCTGCCAAGATCGTCAACACGGCACCGCTGCAGCTCGATTGCTACATTGATATTCCTACCGGGTCGTGCCTGGGCATGACCCTGCGGGTGAATACCCAGCGCATCCGCCCACGGCTGTCGAAACCCATCAGCATGCGCCTGCATTTCGCTGCCTTCGTGGCGGACCAGGAAGGCTCGGTCCACCGCCTGGATGGTGCGACCGTTACTCGATGCAGCAGATCCAGCGGTGATCATGGCGGTAGGGCGCCCGGGTGAAGTGCACATCGCAGACCCGGGTCAGGCCGCGTTGCTTGAGGGTGTCGGTCAATTGCACGAGTGTATCTGCTTCGATAGTCATGGCTGTTACCTCATCAGATGTACCGTTCATGAATCTTGACCCGCAGTGGTTTTGGAAGATTCATTATTTGTTCGCTGCGGCGCGCCGGTGGCAGTCCCGGATACCCCGGCCCGCTTGGTTATCGGCGATACATGACAAGATTCTCACCTTGCCATCCACACCGGCTCGAGCGCGCTTCGCTACTGGCGAGCAGGTGATCCAGGCACTGGCCACCGGGCAGGCGGCGGTGGCGCAACAGCCAGCGGCGCAGCTGGAGGCTGTGCCGTAGTTGAACCTACGCCTTGGCAAAAGAGGCAAGCCGCAGATATTTGAGATCCGATAGTAAGGGGTGCAATTAATTATAATTTTCCAGCCCGGTGATAGTGCTGTCGTTAACTTTATGAACTTAATGATCTGCACCTTTCGTCCGTTCGTGCTGATATGAATTGGATCAATTCATTTGTTGTTGCGCTCATAACCTGTGACCGCATTACTGTATTTCCTCCCTTTGCCGGAAGCGAAGTAATGCTTTAAAGCAGAAAGGCCTGAGGAAATACCTATGTTTTTGCATAATAAGCGTCTGCAATACACTGTGCGCGTCGCCCAGCCCAACCCCGGATTGGCGAACTTGCTGTTGGAGCAATTCGGCGGTGCCCAGGGCGAACTCGCAGCGGCGGGTCGCTATTTCACCCAGGCTCTGGCCGAGGATGATCCGGGCCGCAAGGACCTGTTGATGGACATCGCCACCGAAGAGCTCAGCCACCTGGAAATCGTCGGCTCCATCATCGTCATGCTCAACAAGGGCGCCAAGGGTCAATTGGCCGAAGCGGTCGAAGAGGAGGGCGAGCTGTATCGGGCGATCAACGGCGCCGGCAACGATTCCCATATCACCAGCCTGCTGTACGGCGCGGGGGCACCCTTGATCAATTCCGCAGGGGTGCCCTGGACATCGGCGTATATCGACACCATCGGTGAGCCTACCGCCGACATGCGCTCCAATATCGCCGCGGAATCACGGGCCAAGATCGTCTATGAGCGGCTGATGAATGTGACCGATGATCCGGGCGTAAAGGAGGCGCTGGGCTTTCTCATGACCCGCGAAATCGCCCACCAGTTGTCGTTCGAGAAAGCCCTGCACGCCATTCAGCCCAATTTTCCCCAGGGCAAGCTGCCGGGCATGCCGGAGTTCACCAACAAGTACTTCAACATGTCCGGCGAGCCAAACGTGCGGGGGCCGTGGAACGAGGGTGGCGAGTGGGAGTATGTCGAGAGTCCCGAGCCGGCGGTCGATGGCGGTGACGGACTGGCTTCGGTGGAACTGTCGGCGGCCGATATGGAGGTGCTGGAGGCGCTGAAAACCCGGACCATGTCCGACCCTTCAAGCAATCCCGTCACCGGTGCCGATCTGGGTTCCGGGATGGTGCAAGGGCAAGAGGCATAAGATAAGTTGCGGCCCTTTGATGGGCCGCACTTTGGGGGGCGCCTATTCTAGACGCGTCTCGGACTCGCTTACCTCGACCGTCTCGTTTTCCCCGACCTTGCGGTATTTCTTGCGAATGGTTTTCAGCGCTTTCTCATCCAGTTCATCCAGATTCAGTACTGCATTCTGTGCCTCTTTCGTGGCCCGCAACAATTCATCGATTTTGATGTGCAAGATATCGTTGTCGCGGTTTTGAGTGTTCTGAATCAAGAAGACCATCAGGAAAGTGATGATGGTGGTGGAGGTATTGATAATGAGTTGCCAGGTGTCGTTGTAGTGAAAATAAGGGCCTGTGGCGGCCCATACCACTATCAGGATGATGGCGGTGGCGAACGTACGAGGACTGCCCGACTTGTTTGCCAAGGCTTGGGAAAAATTACCGAATGTCATGGGTATTACTCGCGAAGATCAATCACCCATAGACCCGGTCGTACACAGAAAATTTGCCCGTTCCGGGGCGAACCCCTATGAAGAATTCTTCATCCGTGGCGCGAGCGCACCGCTCGGATCCACCCCGAACTGCAAATAGATGGAAATATCTGCCGCCGCAAGGGTCGATTATCAGGAGAGTCGTCAATTCGACCAGGCCGCCATGGTGGTGGCCGTACCCGCTGATGCCAAAGGAATTTCGCCATGAACGATAAAAAATACTTCGCGCGCTTCGCCTTCCTTGCCCTGTTCAGCTTGAGCATCCCGACGTTCGCGGCCACGGATACCAGCGTTACCCTGGATCGCCCCGGGGTGGGCGCTCATGAAATCAAGCAGGGCGACAAGGTCCCGGATGAATACAAACGCAAGGAACTGGCCTTGGGAGACTGGAAGAAACGCCACCTCGCAGCGCCCGACGAAAACGAGCAATGGGTCGAGATCAAGGACAAATATGTGCTGGTGAATATTCCCAACGGCACCGTCAAGCAGATGATCGACAAGTCGGCGGCGCACAAGTAGCGACCGCTTGCCTGACCTTCGGGCGGCTGACGCGCAGGGCAACGTATCGCGACATGCCCTGATCGACGGTGGCCCAGGCCATCAGGCTGCTGATGACATGGGCCGCTGCAGGTGATCGGCCCACCGTCGCGCCTCGATCAGGCCCCCTCGAAACTCATCTCCGGTGGCTGGCGGCGAAATCCGCCGGTCATCCACGCCAGATACACCATGCCGATCGCCAACCACGCCAGGCCCAGGTCGATGGCCAGATGATCGAGGCTGACCATCAGCCACAGCGTCGCGATCATCCCCACCACCGGGCAGACCAGATGCAGCAACAGCGCCTTGGCGCCACGTTGCGGCGAGCCGATCCAGTAGTGGAACACCACTGACAGGTTGACCAGTGTAAAGGCCAGGAAGGCGCCGAAGTTGATGAACGAGGTGGAGGTGGTCACATCCAGCTTGAGTGCCAGCAGGGCTACCACGGCGCACAGCACTATGCTGCTCACCGGTGTGCCGAAGCGCGCGTTCAAGGTGCCGAAGATCTTCTGTGGCAACACACCGTCGCGGCCCATCGCGTACAGCAGCCGCGACGCACTGGCCTGAGCGGACAGGCCGGAGGTGAACTGGCCGACGATCAGGCCGATCAGGAAGATCGACACGAACAGATCACCGCCGACATTGCGGGCGATCTCGTACGCCGCCGAGTCGATGCTGTCGAAGGTCGCGCCAGGATGTGCCAACTGCACGAAGTAGGCGCTGACGATGAACAGCAGCCCGCCGATCAGGGTGATCAGCAGTATCGCCCGCGGGATGGTGCGGGTGGCATCGCGGGTTTCCTCGGTCAGGGTACTGACCGCATCGAAGCCCAGGAATGAATAGCAGGCGATGGCCGCGCCGCTCATCACCAATGGCAGGCTGAAGTGGCCGTCGAAGAACGGCGCCAGGGTCCACAGCGGTTTGCTCGGATCGCCCAGCACGTAGTGCACGCAGAGGACCACGAAGGCGATCAGCACCAGCATCTGCACCAGCAGCAGCGCACTGTTGACGGTCTTGGCCAATTGCAGGCCGACCACGTTGATCAACGAGGTGATGACGATGAACCCGAGCACCCACACCGCTTGCGGCACGGCGGGGAAGGCCGAACCCAGGTACGCCGCACCGATGAGCCAGATGGCCATGGGCAGGAACAGGTAATCGAGCAACACCGCCCAGCCAGCCAGAAAGCCCAGTTTGGGGCTGATCGCCTTGCGCACGTAGGTGTAGGCCGAGCCTGCCACCGGGAAGGCGGCGGCCATCTTGGCGTAACTCAAGGCGGTGAACAGCATGGCCACCGAAGCGACCAGGTAAGAGGCGGGAACCAGGCCCTTGGTGGCATCGGCGAGGATGCCGAAGGTGCCGAGGACGATGATCGGGGTCATGTAGGCGATGCCGAAAAGCACCACCGAACCCAGCGACAAAGTGCGCTGTAGTTTGGCCATTGCTGCTGCTCCAGATTGTGGGTTGTTATGGCAGAGCCGAGTCGGCGAAAGGTGCAACGGTGGCCACCGGCGTGGGTGGCCTGCGCGGGCGTGGCCCGTCGATTCTGATGTGTAGCGAGCTAGGGCTTGGGGATCAGCAACTCGCGGCGCCCGTCGGGGTAATCGCATTGCTCGGCGCGCAACAGCAGGCGTCGGTCGTTCAGATAGCGGTAGTCGCGGCGCGCGGCCTGGACCTGGGCAAAGTCCAGTTGCACGATCTGCCGGCATTCTTCGCGCCCGGCTTCGCAGAGCAACTGGCCGAAGGGGTCGACCACGGCGCTGCCTCCGGCGAACACCAGGCCGTCGTCGCCGCTGCCGACGCGATTGACCATCACCGCAAAGGCCTGATTCTCCATGGCCCGCGCCATGATCGCGGTGCGGTGCACGGGGCCGTACGGATCCATGTTGCCGTTGGTCACCAGGATCAGCTCCGCGCCCAGTTGGCCAAGGGCCCGAGCGCTCTCCGGGAATTCGATATCGAAGCAGATCAGCAGGCCGATGCGCACGCCTTGGTACAGCGCCGTGGCGTAGCGGTCACCGGGCTCGAAGATGCCGCGGTCGGAGGCCCACAGGTGAGTCTTGCGATAGCGCAGGGCGATGCCTTCGGGGGTGATCAGCAAAGTGGTGTTGTAGAAGTGGCCGTTGTCGTTTTCGGCCACGCCGAGGGTGACCGCGATGTCGTGCTGGCGCGCGGCCTGGACGATGGCCTGCACGCTGGGGCCCGTCAGCGGCTCGGCGAGGGCGGCGATGTTGTCGGCGGTGGGGAAGCCCATCAGCTGGGTCTCGGGGAACACCACCAGGTCGGTGTCGGCCGCACAGGCGGCGATGGCGTCCAGGGCGCGGGCCAGGTTGTGGGCGGTATCGCCGTCACGGCCGGCAAGCTGTATGAGTTCGACTTTCACGCGAGGTCCTTGTGCTTTCAGGGGGGCGCGCAATGGCGGCATAATGCCCGGCGCCCGACATTGCCTGGCCCGAGTATGGCCGCAGAGGGGCATCGTCGGTAATTACGCCAGCGAGTTAACCCATTGGGGGTAGTGCATGGGACTCACGTTGCAGGATGTCGCCTGGCATCAGTCGGTCGGCAAGCTGATCGAAGCACTGGACCGGCCGGGATTCTGGATCGCTCTGGTGCGCCTGCTGGAGCAATACGTCGAATTCGATAGCTGGGTCGTGCTGTTGTTTACCGATGGCCGCCCCCAGGTGTTCGCCGAGTGCCCCGGTCTGGATGGCGGCCCTGATGCGCTGTTCGCCGACTATCTCAAGGGCCTGTACCTGCTCGACCCGTTCTACATCGTCAGCCGCGAGCGCCATGCCAGCGGCCTGTTGCGTTTGGATGACGTGGCCGCGGAGCATTTCGAGCAGACCGACTACTACCAGCGCTATTTTCGCCTCAATGTGGTGGCCGATGAGGTGCAGATCAACGTCGCCCTCGAAGGCCAGCGCACCCTGTGCCTGTCACTGGGCGCCGAGCACCGGTTCACGCCCGAGCAAGTGGCCTTGTTGGGCTTGATCCAGCCCTGGATCGCGGCCCTGATGCGTCAGCGCTTGGCCTTCGAGAATGAACTGCTGGACAACCCGGCAGCGCCAGCGCCGGATTGGCAGCAGGCGCTGGAGGCCGCCAGCCTGAAGATCCAGGGAGCGCTGACCGCCCGTGAGATGGAGGTCGCGCGGCTAATGCTCAGCGAACATTCCGGCAAGGAGATCGGCCGTCGGTTGGCGATTTCGGCAGAGACGGTGAAGGTCCACCGCAAGCACATCTACACCAAGCTCGGGATCAAGTCGCAGTCCGAGCTGTTTGCCCTGTTCCTGCAGGCCCAGGGCGATGGGCACTCGATATGAGCCGAAGGCGTGCGCCAGCCCATCGCGGATCCGTCAGTGGGGGCTGTCTGTTCCTGCGATCTCTTGCGCGAAGTCGAGCATCAGGCGTGACAACGCCTGGGGCGTCTGCATCGGCATCAGGTGACCGGCGCCCGGAATGATCGCCACACGGCTGTTGGGCAGGTGGGCCAGGGTGGTGCGGCGTTGTTCATCGGCGCCCGGGACCTGCTGGTCATCGGCACCGCAGACCAGCAGCGCCGGACAGTCGAGCACGTCGATGCGCTCGCTCCAGTCCTCGCGGCTGCCGCGGTCGACCCAGGCGCGCCAAGCCACCAGATTGACTCGTTGAGCATCGGCGATGGCGACTTCACGGATGGCTTCCGGTAACGGATGGCCGCTGGCCTGATCGATGAAGTCCTCGGCCTGGAAGCGCGTCTTGGTATAGGCCCGCTGGCTGTCGCGATCGGCATCGCTCATGGGCTGCGGCCCAGGCGGCGAGGGCGCCACCAGGATCAAGCCGACAAGGTACTCGGGCCGCCGCGAGGCGAGCACCAGCGCAACTTTGCCGGTCATCGAGTGGCCTACCAGGATGCACTGGCGCAGGCCCAGGGCGCGGATCGTCGCGTCGACCTGATCGGCCATGGCGGCGACGCTGTAGCCCGGGACCTCGGCGGCGTCGCCAAAGCCCGGGGTGTTCACGGCGACGCAGCGATGACGTTCGTCCAGATAGGGCAAAGTGGGGAACCAGGTCCGATGGGATCCGCCGAGAAAGTGCAGGAGCACGAAGGCGGGGGAGCCTTGGCCTTGTTGGCTGTGGGCGAGCATTTCAGTCTCCAGGCGAGAGGGTCTTGTTTTCGGCACTTGAACGTCTTGGCCGCTCCTGTATGTGCGACTACCGGACCTGTGGCTCGGTTCGGTTTTTCGCTTCTGTGGGTAGGGGCGGGGTATTGAAATCAAGGCGCCCAGCCTTTGCGCGGGCGTGACGGTCTACAAGGGCCGGAAGATGACCGAGGACAAACCCGATGCCGCTGCAGGGCGAGGTCTAATCCTTGCGCCCGGCCCGTACATCGAAGGCACCGCCGGTCATGGCGCCATCCACCGTGACCTTCTGCTTGCCGGGCAATAACGGGAACAGCAGCTCGGCAACCCGATAGGCTTCCTCCAGATGGGGGTAGCCCGACAGCACAAAACTGTCGACCCCCAGGGCCGCATATTCCAGCAGGCGCGCCACCACGGTCTCGGGATCGCCCACCAGCGCCGTGCCGGCACCGCCGCGCACCAGGCCGACGCCGGCCCACAGGTTGGGCGCCACCTCCAGTTGATCCAGACGTCCACCATGCAGGGCGGCCATGCGCCGTTGGCCCTCCGAGTCCATGCCGGCGTAGTTGGCCTGTGCCGCGGCGATGCTGGCCGGGTCCAGATGGCTGATCAGCTCGTCTGCCGCAGCCCAGGCCTTGGCATCGGTCTCGCGCACGATGATGTGCAGGCGCACACCGAAACGCACAGTGCGACCATGCACGGCGGCGCGGGCGCGCACATCGGCGATCTTTTGCGCCACGGCGGCCGGCGGTTCGCCCCAGGTCAGGTAGGTGTCGACGTGCTTGGCTGCCAGCTCGTGGGCCGCGGGGGACGAGCCACCGAAATACAGCGGCGGATGGGGACGTTGCACGGGCTCGAAGAAGTTGCGCGCGCCTTGGACCTTGAGGTGCTTGCCCTCGAAGTCCACTCGCTCGCCTTGCAGCAGCCGGCGGACGATCTGCAGGTATTCATCGGAGGCTTCATAACGCTCGTCGTGGCTGAAGAACACCCCATCCGCCGCCAGCTCCACTGGATCACCGCCCGGCACCACGTTGAGCAACAGCCGGCCGCCGCTGGCCTGATCCAGGGTGGCGACCTGGCGTGCCGATGCGGTGGGGTTGCCCAGCGATGTACGCAAGGCCACCAGCAATTTGATGCGCTGGGTCACGGGCACCAGACTGGCGGCGGTGACCCATGGGTCGAGGCAACTGGCGCCGGTCGGAATCAGCAAGCCGTCGTAGCCCAGTTGATCCGCTGCCACGGCGATCTGGCGCATGTACCCACTGGTCGCCGGCCGCCCGCTGGCGGAATTGCCCAGGTAGCGGGTATCGCCGGACGTGGGCAGGAACCAGAAGATATCGAGACTCATTGTGTGATCCTTGGGCAATCGGGGCAGGGCGCGGTGGATGCTGGATGATCTGTGGGCGCGGCGGAACATGACCGGAGCAAATCTTGTGCCGTGAGCTAAACCCTAGTTAATCAACTGGATAAGAGTTCCGCCTCGGGAGTGACTGTTGCTGTGGCAACACATGTGTTGGTCAAGTGTTGCTGTGAGGTCAGTCTTGGCACGGCGATCGATACTGACCGACGCAAACTGTTCTGATAGGAATAGGCAATCCTCGCAGACGAACCGGCATTTCTGCCCATCTTCACCCTGACTACTCTGATCAGCATTCCCAACCGATTGGAGCGCCCCCCATGAGCACCCAGAAAACCCTGTTCATCACCGGTGTCAGCAGCGGATTCGGCAGCGCCTTGGCGCAGGCGGCCATCGCCGCAGGCCATCGCGTCATCGGCACCGTGCGCAACGATGCCGCCTTGCAGTCGTTCCAGGCGCTGTCCCCGGAGCTGGCTTACGGGGTGATCCTCGATGTCACCGATTTCGATCGCATCGACAGCGTGGTCGCACAGGTCGAAGCCACTCACGGCCCGGTGGACGTGCTGGTCAACAATGCCGGTTATGGCCATGAAGGCATTTTCGAAGAATCCCCCCTGGCAGAGATGCGCCGCCAGTTCGACGTCAACGTCTTCGGCGCCGTGGCGGTGACCAAGGCCTTCGTGCCGTATTTTCGTCAGCGCCGCGCCGGGCATATCATCAATATCACCTCCATGGGCGGCACCATCACCATGCCCGGTATCGCCTACTATTGTGGCAGCAAGTTTGCTCTGGAAGGTATCTCCGATACCCTGAGCAAGGAGCTGCAACCGTTCAATATCTTCGTGACCGCAGTGGCGCCGGGCTCGTTTCGTACCGACTGGGCAGGGCGCTCGATGCAGCGCACGCCGCGCAGCATCGCCGATTACGACGCCAGCTTCGATCCGATTCGCAAGGCCCGCGAAGAAAAGAGCGGCAAGCAACTGGGCGATCCGCAAAAGGCCGCGCACGCGATGTTGCAGCTCATCGCCAGCCCGACACCGCCTGCGCATCTGTTGCTGGGCAGCGATGCCCTGGGGCTGGTGCGCGACAAACTCGTGCGCGCTGCCAGCGAAATCGATCAATGGGAAGCGCTGACCCGTTCCACCGATGGCTAAGCGTCAGGCAGAGGTCACCCCATGCATCAGCACGACCCGTACACGACAACCCTGGTGCGCTTGCTCGAGCAGCTCGCGCCGCAGGAGGGCTACAACCTCAGTGCGCTGGACGACGTGCGCTTCCTGCGTTCCAACCGACCGCTGAGCCGCACACCGGTGCTGTACGACCCCGGTATCGTGATCCTCTGCCAGGGGCGCAAGCGCGGCTATCTGGGCGAGGAAGTGTACGTCTATGATGCCCAGCATTATCTGGTGGTGTCGGTGCCGGTGCCTTTCACCATGGAGACCGACGCCAGCGCCGCCGAGCCGATGCTGGCGGTGTACATGCGCCTGGATTTCAAGCTGGCCAGTGAGGTGTTGCTGCAGGTCGAGGAGGCCCTCGGCGCGACTTCGGCGCCGCCCAGGGGCATGTACGCCTCGCCGATGGACGACGCGCTGCGGGCCTCGACCCTGCGCTTTCTGCAGGCCATGAGCGAGCCGCTGGATGCGCAGATACTCGGGCCCTCGCTGGTGCGGGAAATCTACTACCGCATCCTCACCGGCGAGCAGGGCGGCTCGATGCGCGCGGCGCTCAATCTGCAAGGGCATTTCGGCAAGGTCACCCGCGCCATCCGCAAGATCCACAGTTGTTATCAGCAGCGCCTGGACGTCGAATCCCTCGCCCAGGAAGCGAGCATGAGCGTGCCCAATTTTCACCTGCACTTTCGCAGCGTCACCGACTCTTCGCCGATGCAATACGTCAAGTCGACCCGCTTGCACCAGGCGCGCCTGCTGATGCTGCGCCACGACATGACCGCGTCCTCGGCGGCGTTCAATGTCGGCTATGAAAGCGCCTCGCAGTTCAGCCGAGAATTCAAGCGATTTTTCGGCCGCACTCCGCTGGCGGAGATCGAGTGGATGAAAGCCACCTATGCGCTGCCAGCGCCGACCACGCCGTCGATCTACGTATCGTCGCACTGAGCCAGACCGGCCAGGGTGACAACCTGAATGACAGCACTCAAGTGATCGCAGCGATCTTTGTCGTTATCGTCAGCGCCCCTTTAAATTTGCAGGCTGCTGCTGCCTAATGCGAGCCACGACCCCGGCGATAACTTTCAGGTATACCCATGCTGCCGTCCTTCTCGTCCATCGTTTCTCGCCTGAGGCTCAAGCAGCTTCGTCTCTTGATTGCCCTAGACGAGCACGGCTCGTTGCGCAAGGCGTCCGAGCTCATGGCGTTGACCCAACCGGGCGCGACCAAGGCATTGCAGGAAATAGAAACGACCTTTGGCTCAAGCCTCTTCGAGCGCACCAGCAAAGGCCTGGAAGCCAACGACCTGGGCCGCTGCGTGATTCGTTATGCCCGTTTGATCCACACCGACCTCGAGCACCTGCGTGAAGAAATGCTCGGCATCCTCACAGGGCGCGGCGGACGCCTGGCCGTCGGCACCGTCATGGGCGGCGTGCCGGCGCTGGTGCACAGCCTGGCCGGCCTTCGCGCCAAACAGCCTGAGCTGTCGATCACCATCGTCGAGGACACCAGTTCTCGGTTATTGACCTTGCTGGACCAGGGGCGCCTGGATGTAGCCATCTGTCGAACCAGCATCAGCCCACGCCCGACGGCGTATCAAAGCCGCTTTCGTACCCAGGAACCATTGGTCGTGGTGGCCAATCCGGGGCATCGACTGGCGAGCGCGAAGGCGCTGCAACTCGCCGACCTGGTGGACAGCGGCTGGGTGGTGTTTCCCGTCAATATGCCCATGCGCCTGACGTTGGAGCGCGAATTCCGGCAATCGGGACTGAGTTTCCCGCCCTATGCCATCGAGACCTCTTCGACCTTCACGACGTTGTCGCTGTTGCTCAACGATCCGAATCTGGTGGCCGTCATGCCGAACGATGTCGCTCAGATGGCCCTGGATCACGGCATGTTGGTCAAGCTGGCGCTGAGCATTGAATCGACGAGCGAGCCCTTTGAAATCGTCACTCGGGCCAATGTGGAGTACACGCCCTCGATGATGTTGTTGATCGAAGAACTGACCGGAACCCGCATGGACGCGGTATCTGCCACGACCTAGCGCGAGGGTCTAACCCCACGACGCAAATAGTTGTTTTATGAGGCAATGTTGTCCACGGAATACTTGAGTATGTCTGTGGATAACTGTCTGTAAGCCATGAGAATCAAGCGTTCGGTGGGGTTGATCGAAAATCGATCAATCGGCGCCTCGGCCGGGATATTGCGCACTTGGCGGCGGCCCGCTCTGCGGCGCTTCGCCCCGTACCACCCACCAGATACCCACTGCCGACACCGCCGTGCCCAGCAGCATCAGCCACGACAAGGGTTCGTCGAACACCGCCCAGGCCCACAGCAAGGTCACCGCAGGGCTGAGGTACAGCACGCTGGCGACCCGCGTGGGGGTGGAGCGCTTCAGACACAGCCAATAGAGGCCGTAGCCGCCCAAGGTAGCGATGGACGCGGTCCACAGTACGCTGAGGGCAAACCCCGTGGTTGGCAGCGGCAGCAGGCTGCCTTGGCTGGCGACCACTATGCCGAAGGCGACGGCGGATACCGCACATTGCAACCACAGGTTGGTGAGCAGCCCCAGCGACTCGTGGGGCTGCAGGCGTTTTTGCCACAGCGTGGCCACGGCCAGCGAGGCCATGCCCAGCAAGGGCAGGCTGTAGGCCCACACCGGCGCATTGCCGAGGGCCAGGGCATCGTGGGCGACCATCAGCACCCCTGCCAGCCCGATCGCCAGGCCCATCCACACGCGCCAGTGCAAGCGCTGACCCAGCACCCCGGCGGCCAGCAGCGCCATGCCCACCGGCAGCAGATCGGCCAACAGCGCGGCAAGGCCAGCCGGTACGCCCAAGGCCACGCCCTGGACCACGCCCAGCAGATAACCGCTCATGGCCAGCAAGCCGATGCCGGCGTTTTTCAACAGCACTGGCGCAGGCGTGTTTTTCAGCTGGCCGACGACCGAGGGCAACAGCGCCAGCGTTACCAGCACGCAGCGCCAGAACACCACCAGCAGCGCCGGGGCGTAATCGATGGAAAACCGCGCGCCGATGAACCCAGAGCTCCAGCTCACCACCAGGCCGAGTTCGAGCAGCGGCAGGGGCAAGCGATACAGAAGCTTGAGCGTGGGGCGAGGGCAGGGCTGTGCTGAGGTCGAGTTCATAGGCACAGGCTACCCAGGTGCTGTAGTCTGATAAATCAAAATTACTTGCACTAGTTGTTCACATCAGGTGAATCATGGCCGCCATCCTCGATATCGATCTGTTGCGCACCTTCCACGCCGTAGTACGCCTCGGCAAGTTCAGCGCCGCCGCTGAGCACCTGCACAAGAGCCCCGCGGCGGTCAGCGTGCATGTCCAGCGTCTGGAAGCGGTGGCCGGTGGGCGCCTGCTCGATCGCGACAACCAGTCGGTGGCACTGACGGCGCTGGGCAAGCGCCTGCTGGCCGCCACCACCGATCTGCTGCACACCCATGACCGCGTGTTGGCGCAGTTGCAGGGTACGCGCCTGGCCGGGCGCATCACCCTTGGGGTGCCGGACGAATACGCCGCCCATGTCATCCGCGACATCCTGCCGATCTTCACCGCCGCCTGGCCCAACGTGGTGCTGGAGGTCAAGACGGCGCCAAGCTACACCCTCAGCCAGTGGGTGCAGCGCGGCAAACTGCAAATGGCGTTGCTGTCGCAACCGCGCGGGCAAGGCACCCTGGCGGCGCAGGTGCTGGCGGTGACTACGCCGGTATGGGTCGGCGCGGCCGCGGCCAGCTCAGCCTGGCCCGATCCGCTGCCGGTGGCGCTGTATGCCGCCGACTGCCCGTATCGCCAGGCGATGCTGGAATCCTTGAAGCGCCACGGCCGGCGCTGGCGGGTGGTGCTGGACAGCCCCTCGACGCAGGCGGTAAGGGCTTGTGTCGAGGCGGGACTGGCGGTGGCGCTGATGGACCGCGAGGCGGTGAGCCGCGCCATGACGGTGCTGGACGGCATGCCTGAAATCGGTGAGCACGAGGTGGTGCTGGTGCGCTCGGCGTCGGCGGTGGATGACCAGGCGATCGAGCTGCTGGCGCAGAGTCTGCACCAGTACTTCCGGCTATAGGCAAGAAAAAAGGGGTACGGATTTCGGTCCGTACCCCTCTTCGAGCGACGCGTTTATTGCCAGCCGTAACGACGGCTGTAGATGCCTTTCATGGCCTGGGTCAGCGTCACGTAGGCCAGCAGGATGAACGGCAGCAGGACGAAGTACAGCGGTGGCAGCGCCTGCAGTTTGAAGTACTCGGCCAGCGGGCCCACCGGCAGGAAGATCCCGATTGCCATGATGATGCCGGTCATGATCATCAGTGGCGTCGACGCGCGGCTCTGGATGAAGGGTATCTTGGCGGTGCGAATCATGTGCACCACCAGGGTCTGGGTCAGCAGGCCGACGATGAACCAGCCCGACTGGAACAGGGTTTGATGCTCAGGCGTTTTGGCCCCGAACACGTACCACATCATGATGAAGGTGGTGATGTCGAACACCGAGCTGATCGGCCCGAAGAACACCATGAAGCGGCCGATTTCCCCCGGCTGCCAGCGTTGCGGTTTCTGCAGTTGCTCTTCGTCGACGTTGTCGAATGGAATGGCGATCTGCGAGATGTCGTAGAGCAGGTTCTGCACCAGCAGGTGCATCGGCAGCATCGGCAGGAAGGGGATGAACGCTGACGCGACGAGCACCGAGAACACGTTGCCGAAGTTCGAGCTGGCGGTCATCTTGATGTACTTGAGCATGTTGGCGAAGGTACGACGGCCTTCGAGGATGCCTTCTTCAAGCACCATCAGGCTTTTTTCCAGGAGGATGATGTCGGCCGCTTCCTTGGCGATGTCCACGGCGGTGTCCACCGAGATACCGATGTCCGCCGTGCGCAAGGCCGGCGCGTCGTTGATGCCGTCACCCATGAAGCCGACCACATGGCCATTGCTTTTGAGCAAGCGCACGATGCGTTCCTTATGGGCGGGCGTCAGCTTGGCGAAGACGTTGGTGGTCTCCACGGCCTTGGCCAGTTCTGCGTCGGTCATGGCTTCGATATCGCCACCCTTGAGCAGCCCCTGCTGCGCGAGGCCGACTTCGCGGCAGATCTTGGCGGTGACCAGCTCGTTGTCGCCGGTGAGAATCTTCACTGCCACGCCGTGCTCGGCCAGGGCCTTGATGGCCGGGGCGGTGCTCTCCTTGGGCGGATCGAGGAAGGCCACATAACCGATCAGGGTGAGTGCCTGTTCATCGGCCAGACCGTAGACCGTTTGCTCCTGCGAGGTATGCCGCGCCGCCACGGCGACCACGCGCAGGCCTTCTTCGTTGATCGATGCGGTGACCTGACGGATCCGGCTGAGCAGTGCCTCGGTCAAGGGCTCGTCGATGTCGCCATGACGGACCCGGGTGCAGACTTCCAGCACTTCCTCGACCGCGCCTTTGCAGATCAGTAGATGCTGGTGATGCTCGCGTTCGGCGACCACCACCGACATGCGCCGGCGCACGAAGTCGAACGGCACTTCGTCGACCTTGTTGAAGGCGGTCGTGACCTGCAGTTCGCTGTGCACTTCGACGTGTTCGAGCACGGCCACATCGAGCAGGTTTTTCAGACCGGTCTGGTAGTAGCTGTTCAGATACGCCATTTCCAGTACCGCGTCGGACTCTTCACCCCAGACGTCGACATGGCGGGCGAGGAAGATCTTGTCCTGGGTCAGGGTGCCGGTCTTGTCGGTGCACAGCACGTCCATGGCGCCAAAGTTCTGGATGGCGTCCAGACGCTTGACGATGACCTTCTGGCGCGACAGCACCACAGCGCCCTTGGCGAGGGTGGAGGTGACGATCATCGGCAGCATTTCCGGGGTCAGGCCGACGGCGATGGACAGCGCGAACAGCAGCGCTTCGGTCCAGTCGCCCTTGGTGAAGCCGTTGATGAACATCACCAGTGGCGCCATCACGAGCATGAAGCGAATCAGCAGCCAGCTGACCTTGTTGACGCCCGCCTGGAACGCGGTCGGCGCGCGGTCGACGGCGCTGACCCGTTGCGCCAGAGCGCCGAAATAGGTGTTCTGGCCGGTCGAAAGCACCAGCGCGATGGCCGAGCCGGACACCACGTTGGTGCCCATGAACAGGATGTTGTCCAGTTCCAGCGGGTTGATCGAGGCCGCACCTGGCTGCACCACGAACTTCTCCACCGGCATGGATTCACCGGTCATGGCGGCCTGGCTGACGAACAGGTCCTTGGCGATCAGCACGCGGCAGTCGGCGGGGATCATGTCGCCGGCCGACAGCACCAGCCTGTCGCCGGGCACCAACTGGCTGATCGGCAACTCGATACGACCCGGCTTGCCCATGACCATGGGCGCAGGCGCTTGCGCAGCATCCTGGTCGGCAACTGGCGCGGCACGGCGCAATACCGTGGCGGTGTTGCTGACCATGGCCTTGAGGGCATCGGCAGCCTTGTTGGACTTGATCTCCTGCCAGAAGCGCAGGAAGGTCGACAGCAGCACCATGCTCGAAATGACCACGGTCGCTTTCATGTCTTCGGTGGCGAAGGACACTACCGCGAGCAGGGTGAGGAGCATGTTGAACGGGTTCTTGTAGCAGTCCCAGAGGTGGCGGTACCAGGTCAGGGGCTTGTCGTGCTGGACTTCGTTGGCGCCATGGATGGCCCGCAGTTCGGTGGCCTGGGCATCGGTCAGCCCCTGTTCGTGGGAGCCCATGCGCGACACCAGCGCGGCAGGATCGGCCTGCGCCGCTTCGGCCAGGGAGCTTGCCAGGGTTTTCGGCACTTCGCGGCTGACGCCGGTGCCGCTCACGCTTTCCAGCAGGGTGCCGCGGCGAAAGTGCTGGGCTTGACGACGAGAGCGCAGCAGGCTCAGGAAGAATTCTTTCAACAGTTCGTATTTCATGGTTATCAACTCTGGGTGGCGCCCGCGCGAGCACCCAGGGGTGATCACGCAGGCCAGCTCAAATACGGGTCTTCGGACATGGTTTCAACGGGCCTCTATGGCTGACTGGAATGGGGTAATCGTTCTTCGCCCCTCATTGGGCGGCCCTGCATCCAGCGAATGAGATGCACGATAAAAGTGGAACGGACGTTCTGACGGTTTTGGAGCATGGCAGTTTCCCCGTACGACATGAGGGCAGGCAAAGAGACCCAGGCGGGCACTTGCAGCGTGTCCACGGCGGGTCAGATGACGCGCACGATGAACCCGCCAGTCGCAAGACTGCACAGTCAGAAGGAGGGGGACGACAGGCGCATTGGCAATGCGCCGGAGGTACCGCCTTTCACGCTCAGCGAAAGACGGCAGGAGACCTGCGGGCTAGATCGCTGAGTTGATTCCGGTTCCGCGAACCGGCTGACGTCTGTCACTCGAACAAGTGCCCACTTAGGGTCTCCGTATTGAAAATCTGCGCGGAGTATACGCGCCGGAATGTGCGGGGCAAGTCACTAACGAAAACTTCATTTTTGCCTGCGCCATCGCCCAGGCTGTCGGATTGCGGGAGCTTATCAATGCGCCCGTTGCGAATGAGATTGAGTGTTATTAATTGAATTATGTGACATTTATATGGCGTCTGGATGATCGATTGATTGGCTTGCAATATCATTTACCCGCTGGAATAATGCGCGCCCTAGTCATTGGGGAGTAGCTATCTTCAACCGCCCGGTTGGAGAGTTCACGTCAACATAATTGAAGCCGCTTGCTTCATGGCGTGATCAGCACATTCAGTACAGCCTGAATATGCCCGGCGAGACCTTTGGCCACTGCGTGTTTACCGACCGGGTAAGCCATGCCGTGTGCCATTGGTAATCTGCTTGCCCGGTCTGTGCGTCTGATGATTTCAACTCTCGTTTTATTCTCCGCTTCCGCTGCGGTCATTTACTTGTCATGCGAGTTCTTCGTCAATGGCATTGAATGGTGCGGGCGTCATATGAAACTGGGTGCCACGGCCGTGGGTACCGTGTTGGCCGCCTTTGGTACCGCACTGCCGGAAAGTGCGGTGACCTTTACGGCAGTCGCCTTTGGCACCACCCCCGAGCAGAAGGACATCGGCGTGGGTTCGGCCATGGGTGGCCCGCTGGTCCTGGCGACCGTCGCCTATGCCGTGGTCGGCCTGGCGCTCTGGATCAACCGTCGCAAGCTCGCCCGTGGCGACTCCCTGGTCCGTGTCGATCGCAAGGCGCTGGCCAACGATCAACTGGCGTTTCTGGCGATATTCGTGTTCAAGGTCGCCCTGGGACTGGTGGCATTCGCTATCAAACCCTGGTTGGGCATATTGTTTCTGGCCGCCTATGGCGTGTATGTATGGCGGGAAATCACCAGTGCCGATACCGCACCCGAAGAGGAAGAGCTGGAACAACTCAAGATTCGCCCCGGTAGCGCAACCATGGGCTGGGCGGCGCTGCAATCCATTATTGCCTTGTGTGTCATCGGCGCGGCATCGCATATCTTCGTATCGCAACTGGAACATATCGGCGTTATCTTCGGCATCTCGCCGCATATCGTCGCGTTGTTGTTGAGCCCGGTGGCCACCGAACTACCGGAAATCATGAATGCGTTGATCTGGATTCGTCAGGGCAAGGAGCGTTTGGCGCTGGCCAATATCTCCGGCGCCATGATGATCCAGGCCACTATTCCCAGCGCGTTGGGGCTGTTCTATACGCCTTGGCTGTTCGACACGCCGCTGTTCGCGTCCGGGGTAGTGACGGCGTTTTCGGTGGGCGTGCTCTGGTTGATGTTTCGCAAGGGCGAGGTGGATTCGCGCAATCTCATGGCGATTGCTCTGTTGTACGTGGCCTTTGCGGTTTACGTGGGCTGGTATTTCCTGGGCTGAGGCACGCCTTTGATGATTCATCCACGCCGATCGAGCGCTCGTGCCGACTGAACGTTTGACCGCAGGGCTCTTCCAACGCAGTGCACCCCCATCATTCGATGCACGATGCAATACGGAGAAGCCCATGAATCCTGAAACCGAAGGCAGCGAAGAGAAAGGCCCGACTGGAGTGCCATTCATCAACGATCCAGGCAAGCACCCGGTACCGTCGGAGCCTGACGATGCCAGTCCGGACGACCCGGATATCGCCGGTGTGGACGGTTCCGAAGAGCCGGAATGACGTGTCTGCGCCGCGATTGTTGATCGGTTGCGCGGGCTGGAGCCTGTCTGGCGCGCAGGCGGGGGAGTTCGCGGCGCAAGGCACGCATCTGCAGCGTTATGGCGAACGCCTTGGTTGCGTCGAAATCAACAGCTCGTTCTACCGTCCTCACCGCCAGCAGACATATGCGCGCTGGGCGCAGGCGGTGCCCGAGGGTTTTCGCTTCAGCGTCAAGGTGCCCAAGCTGATCACCCACGGCCAGCGCCTTCGCGACTGCGAACAAGCGCTTGAGCTGTTCCTCTCCCAGTGCTCGGGGTTGGGCGAAAAGCTCGGCTGTCTGCTGGTGCAGTTACCGCCATCCTTGAGCTTCGATGAAGCCCTGGCCGAGGCGTTCTTCGTCATGCTCCGTCAGCGTTTCAGCGGTGGCATCGTGGTAGAGCCGCGCCATGCCTCCTGGATCGCTGCCGAGCCGCTGCTGCAAGCCCGGCAGATCGCCCGCGCCGCCGTCGATCCTACGCGCTTCAGTGATGACGGCGTACCTGGCGGCTGGTCGGGGTTGCGCTATTGGCGTCTGCACGGATCGCCGCGCATCTATCACGACAGCTATGACGAGCCGCAGCTTCGGACGCTGGCGGATAGACTGCTCGACGCCGCCAGCACCGGGAGTCAAGCCTGGTGTGTCTTCGACAACACGGCCAGTGGCGCGGCGCTGGGCAACGCACTGCGCTTGAGCGCGCTGACGACCATTCGTCATTGAATTGAAAGAAATTCTGTGTAAACACCCACCGCCGATTTTCACAGTAGTAACCCGTGAAAAAAGAGGCCTGCCATGTACATTCGCAAGACACCGATGGCTGCAAAATGCGCGATGGGGGATTTTCGCCACGGGCTGGATGATTTCGACGAGCAGGCTTTCGTATCGCGCCAGCAGTTTCGCGCGGCGCTGACCCTGGACCTGTTTGCGATCGGCAGATTTCGCACGTTTCGCCAACATATGAAACTGTAAAATAGGGGTGGGCTTATGCTCGCCACGCCGGTGCACCTAACTATCCGTTGCTAGGCTTGATTGCCTCGCAATGCTACATTCGCGCCCATGAATTCCTTGCGCACCCATCGCCTGCCGCTTGCCTGGATGTTGTTTGCCTTCGTCCTGTTCAACGGTCTCGCCTGCAGCATCGGCCATGGGCTGATGATGGGGATGGACGGTGCGCCCGATTCAAGCCTGGCGCAGGGTGATATGGGGCCGACCGTCGATGCCCATGCCGGCATGCAGATGGACATGTCGATGCCGATGTCCTCTGCCATGGATGCCGCTGCAAAAGACCACCACGACAGCCTGAAATCCATGTTCGGTGCCTGCACCTTTGCCGGCATTCTGGCCATGGCCATGGTGTTCTTTGCCGCGCTGGGCTGGCTGGTCCGCTTGCGGCAGCCGCGTGCAGTCCTTCAAGGACGCTGGCCGGTATCGTCCTTTCGGCTGTACTTCCCCGCACTCAACCCCCGCGCACCCTAGCTCTCGTCGCGCCGTTGGTGCGCGTGCAAATCCTTGATAAACGACCTGTGTCTGGCTGGCAGTACGCTGCCGTGCCGGCTGTTTTTCGCTCTGGATGGGTGCTTATGTCTGCTCAACTTTCTTCCCCGCCGTCGGGGGCTGTCGTGGCCTTGCTCAAACGCCTGCATTTTTATGCCGGCCTGTTTGTCGGGCCGTTTTTGTTGGTCGCGGCGCTGAGTGGGGTGCTGTATGCCCTGACGCCGCAAATCGAAGAACATCTTTATGCCGATGCCTTGCACAGTGACAGCCGCGGGCCGAACCTCGCGCTGGCCGAGCAGGTCGCTCGGGCACAGGCGCAGGTCGGCGATACCCGGCTGACGGTGGCGGCGGTGCGACCGGCACCACACGCGGGAGACACCACGCGGGTGATGTTCAGCGCGCCGCAGCTGGGCGAGTCCGAGCACCGCGCGGTGTTCATCGATCCGGTCAGCGGCGCGGTGCGCGGCGATATGACGGTCTATGGCACCAGCGGTGTGCTGCCGCTGCGCACCTGGATCGACCAGTTCCATCGCGGCTTGCTGCTGGGTGATATCGGCCGTCTGTACAGTGAACTGGCGGCGTCCTGGCTGTGGGTGGCGGTGCTCGGCGGCCTGGTGTTGTGGGCGGTCAGCCGCAAGCGGGCCAAGGCGAGCGCCCGCGGCTTGCGCGGCTGGCACGCCAGTGTCGGGCTGTGGCTGGCGCTGGGACTGCTGTTTTTCTCGGCCACCGGGCTGACATGGTCACAGTACGCGGGCGATAACATCGGTGTGTTGCGGGCCTGGTATGGGTGGTCGACGCCCAGTGTCGCGACGTCGCTGAACTCGGCGTCGAACATGCGCTCGGACATGAACATGAGCGTGGATGAACACGCCGAGCATCACCTGCACATGGCCGTGCCCGGGGTGCCGGTGGCGCTGAAACCGGCGCTGTTCGACAGCGTCCTGGCCAGCGCTCGCAGCGCCGGGATCAACGCCGCCAAGGTCGAGATCCGCCCAGCCAAGAGCACTGATAAAGCCTGGACGGTAAACGAGATCGATCGGCGCTGGCCGACGCAGGTGGATGCCGTAGCGGTCGATCCGCGCAGCCTGAAAGTGATCGATCAAGTGCGTTTCGAGCAATATTCGTTGCCGGCCAAGCTCACCCGCTGGGGCATCGACGCGCACATGGGGGCGTTGTTCGGCCTGGCCAATCAGCTGCTGCTGGTGGTCTTTGCCAGCGGCCTGGCAGTGATGATAGTGCTCGGTTATCTGATGTGGTGGCGCCGCCGCCCGGCGCTCGCGCCGCAATCGACTTTGTTCGAGGCGTGGCGGCAGCTGCGCCCGGCCGGACGGGCAGGGGTGATCGCTGTAGCTGTGGCGTTGGGCCTGAGCTTGCCGGTGCTGGGCGTGAGTCTGGTGTGCTTTGTGCTGGGCGATGTGCTGCTGAGTTTGCGAGCCTTGCCTGGGACGTTGTCGCAAACACAGGCTTGATCGGTTGTGGCGACGCTGCGAGTTGTAGAGCGTCGCCCGCAGCGTGGAAATCGCTTTCCAGCTGCCGATCCGGTGGCGGCTAAGCCCGCGCTGCCCGTGGCATCGGCACGATGAGCAGGGTCATCAGCTGTTCCCACGGGCGCTGGCCTTTGCCGGCGCGGGAGCAGTCCGGGGCATGAATGAAATCGGTATTGGAGTAGTGGCTCGGCTGGCGTGCGGCGCACTCGGCACAGGCGATTTCTTCATCGTGCATGGTCCAGGCGGCTTGCCAATCTTGCAGATCCTTGTGCGCGTACATGGTCTTTCGTCCTTTGATTTGTTGTTGTCCTTTCAGCCTAGCAATTGCGATTGCGTCTGCAAGGATGCGTCGCGTCAGGTAGGCTTGCGCTTTCACGCTTATTTCAGATCAGGCATCGGACGCTAAGTTTCCTATGAATCACTCGCTTAACCCCCGCATCTACGTATTGACCTTCACCTCGTTCGTCATGCTGTCATCGGAATTCATCGTCGCCGGCTTGTTACCGCAGATCGCCGCCAGCCTGCAGATCACGGTCGGCAGCGCTGGCGCGTTGGTCACGGCATTCGCGTTGGGCATGGGCGTAGGCGCTCCGCTCATCGCCGCTTTTACTCACAAGGTCGGCATGCGCGCCTTGTTGATCTGGGCCTGCGTGGCGCTGTTCCTGGGCAATACCATTTGCGCAGTGACCGACAATTTCCCCATCCTGCTGGCCGGGCGCGCGCTTGGCGGGGTCGGGGTAGCGATCTTCTGGACCAATGCCACGGTAGCGGCCGCTGCGCTGTCGACGGCCAATACCCAGAGCCTGGCGATTTCCCGGGTCCTGATCGGTATCTCGATCGCTTCGGTGGTCGGGGTGCCGCTGGGCAAGTGGGTCAGCGATGCCTGGACCTGGGAGCATGCCATGGCGCTGATGGCGGGTTTGAGCGCCCTGGCATTGGTGCTGGTGATCCTCTGGGTGCGGCCACCCGAGGGCGATCGCTCCCAGGCGCAAGTGAATCTGCTGGGGCGCCTCAGTGTGATCTGGAAGCGGGATATTGCCCTGGCGTTGCTGAGCTACCTGCTGATGTTCGCTGGCATCATGACCGTCTTCAGCTTCCTCGCGACGCTGTTGACCCGCTATACCGGATTCCCTGCTGCAGAAGTAACGCTGGTGCTGGCGCTGTATGGGGTAGCGGATATCGTCGGCAACCTGCTGCTGGCCAAGCGTGTGCCCAATCCGCTGGACAGCATGTTCAAACGGGTGTTGTTGACCCTCGCTGCAGTGATGGTCGGCATCTCGGTGTTCGGTGCGAGCTTGTGGCTGGTGCCCTTGTTCGTGGCCGGAGCGGGCTTCTGCCATGCCGGCGCGAGCATGATGAATGGCATGGACGTGATCCGCCGGGCCGGCGCCGATGCCAAGATCGTCAACTCGGTGAACGTGGCGGCGATCAACGTCGGTATCATGCTTGGCGCTCTGTGCGGCGGCCTGGTGACCGACCATATCGGCATTCAATATGTCGGCTATCTGGCAGGTGTGTTCGTGCTGCTGGCCTGGGCGATTCGCCTGCAGTTGCAGCCAGTTCGGGCGGTGGAATGAGCCACGCATCGACATTCGACAAAGGTAATCCTCTGTGAAGATCATCCGCAGCAAAGACTTCACCGGCGACCGGCCCTGGGCGGCGCTGGATATTGCCAATATGGGCGGTATCACCACTCGCTTGCACTGGACCGACCAACCCTACAAATGGCACGTCAATGATGGGCAAGAGGTGTTTGTAGTGCTCGACGGGCAGGTGGAAATGCGCTTCATGGAAGGGGATGTCGAGCGATCGACGTTGCTGAACGTCGGCGACATCTTTTACGCCTCGGTCGGCACTGCGCACGTTGCTCATCCAGTGGGCGCGGCGCGGGTGCTGGTGGTGGAAAGCGAAGGGAGCGTTTGAGCGGGGTCTTGTTTGATCCTGGGCTGTGTTGGTTTTGCTGTCTTGGCTTTTGGGCTTTTGGGCTTTTGGGATTGGGGTGGTTCTGCTTTCGAGCCGGCCTTGGGGTCGCCGCCCCCACCATTGGCCCCTCGCTGGGGCGAGGGGTTCCCG
>NZ_JBYSWB010000042.1:0-25538 GCF_058986725.1 Pseudomonas sp. GW821-FHT01A09 | reverse complement strand
GGGCTTGCCCCCGATAGGCCGGTACTGACACCGCGCATTGCAGGTCAGGCCCATCGGGGGCAAGCCCCCTCGCTACAGGTGCGGCGGTGTCAGTTGAGGAACTTGATGTCCGACGGCGAATCGATGGCGAAGGTCTGCGTCGTCGCCCCTAGCAGGCCAGTGGCCGGATCGCGCTTGACCACCACGATCTGATTGCTCTTCTGGTTGGCGATCAGCACGTACTTGCCGGACGGATCGATACTGAACTCACGCGGCTCGATCCCTTCCACCGAACGGCGCTGCAGCTCTTTCAACTCGGCAGTCTTGGCATCGATGGCGAACACCAGGATCTCGTTGGTCTTGCCGCGGTTGGTGACATACAGCAGCTTGCCATCAGCGGAAAAATGCAGCGCCGCGCCCGCTTTGTGCTGCGGATCCTGCCCGGCGGCCAGATCGACCAATTGCTTGCGCACCAGGTTGCCCTGATTGACATCGAACACTGCCACCTGCCCGGCCATTTCCAGGGTCAGGTAAGCGTGCTTGCCATCGGCGCTGAACAACAGATGCCGCGGACCACTGCCCGGCGGCAGCTCCACCGAGGCCGGACTGGCGGCAGTCAGAGGATGGCTGGTGGTCTTGGCATCGTAGTGATAGACGAAAATCCTGTCGGCGCCCAGGTCCTGCACATAGACGAAGCGCCCATCCGGCGACGACACCACCGAATGCACATGGCTGCTGGCCTGGCGCTCGGGGTTGACCTTGGAAGCCGGGTGCGTCTCCTGCTGGGCCACTTCCGTCAGATCACCTTTGCGATCGATCGGTAGCACCGCCAGGCTGCCACCCGGATCGGGGTGCACCGCGTAGTTGGCGACGAACAGGTGCTGCTCGCCCTTGGCCAGGCTGGAGAACGTCGGTTCGTCGCCACGGCTCAGGACCTGACCGCTGAATTTCAGATCATGGGTACGGCGATCCAGCGTGAAGGTGCTGACCTTGCCCAGGTTGTCCTTGGCGCCGGGACCATTCTCGTTGACCACATAGACACGTGTCTGATCGTGATTGAGGGTGAGCCAGGAGGGGTTTTCGCTGTCGACTACCTGCAACGGTTTGCTGCCAAGCTGGCCAGTGGCGCTGTCGAAGCGATAACGGTAGATACCTTTGCTGGTAGCGCCGGTATAGGTACCGATCAGTACGTCGAATTGAGCGGCCTGGCTTGCGGCGGTAGCAGCAGTGGCCGCCAGACCCAGCGCGCTGGCGAGCAGCAGAGGCACGAACATCTTTTTCATTGTTGTCTTCCCGGGGCAGTGGTAACCGAAACCTAGTCTAGAGGTAATTTTGTAACAAGGTGCGTCAGTATGACGCACACTCGAAACCGGTTACAGCCCTGAAAATACATAAGACTTTCTCTGCGCATGAATCAATGCGCAACCTTGTGATCGAGGGCTGCGTAGAAGTTGGCGCTCTGTTGCAGGTATTTCTGCGTGTAGGTCTGGGTAGTGCTGGGTTTGCTGGTGGTTTGCGCGCTGGCATGGGCTGGCAGGGCCACCGATGCAGAAACGGCGGAAGCGGCGATGATCGAGAAGAGATTGAAGTTCATGATAAGTACCCTCGGGGGATTCGGTTTGAAGTCATGCCGTTGAGGCCGTGAATTCAAAGTACGCCCCGAGGACCCATCGACGAAAATTCATTGCAGAAGTAGCGATTATCACTGCCATTGATAATCGCTCTCGGCGCGCCCGCTAGTGAGTCAGGAACTTCAGGTCAGAGGGGGAATCGATGGCAAACGTCTGCACGGTCCTGCCCAGCAGGCCGGTCTTCACATCGCGTTGCACCACCACGATGGCGTTGCTCTTCTGATTGGCGATCAACACGAACTGCCCGCTGGGATCGATACCGAACTCGCGCGGATGATCGCCATCGACACTGCGTCGCTGGATCTCGCGCAGATCGCCCGTGTCCGGATTGACCGCAAACACCACCAGTTCGTTGACCGCGCCACGGTTGCTCACATACAGAAAGCGCCCATCGGCGGACAGATGCAGTGCTCCTGCAGACCCTTTCGGACCGCCTGGGCGATCCAGGTCGCTGATCTTGCCGAGGTCCAGGCCGCCGGAGCGGTAATTGAACTTGGCCACCTGCGCGGTCATTTCCAGCGTCAGGTAGGCGTATTTGTTCTTCTGGTCGAACAGCAGATGCCGCGGTCCGCTACCGGGCGGCAGATTCACCACGTTCGGGCTCGACGGTCCCATCGGCCATTGCGGGTTGCCCTCGTTGAGCCGGTAGATGAACACCTTGTCCGCCCCCAGATCACTGACGTACACATAGCGCCCGTTGGGCGCCGAGACCACGCTGTGCACATGGGAGCTGGCCTGGCGCTGCGGGTCGACATGACTGGCTTCATGGCGTTCCTGCTGCACCACCGGCAGCAGGCTGCCATCCGCCGCAACGCCCAACGCCACCGCACTGCCGCCGGGCTGCGGATGCACCGTATAGTTGGCCACGAACAGCAGATGACCATCTTTGCTGAGGCTGGCATGGGTGGGCTCGTCGCCCTGGGTTTCGACTTCGTTGAGCTGATCGATGACATGACTTTGCGGATCGATCGAATAGGCACTGACCTTGCCGACCGTGTCGGTCTGCCCAGGGCCGTTCTCGTTGACCGCATAGAGGTGTCGCTGATCGGCCGACAGCGTCAGCCATGACGGGTTGCTGACCACCACCAACTGCTCGGGCCTGGCGCTGATCTCACCGCGAGTGCTGTCGAAACGATAACGGTAGATGCCTTTGCTGGAGCCCTGGGTGTAAGTCCCCACGAGCAGATCGTAACTTTGTGCAGAAGCGTTTGCAGCCATTACCAGCATGCTTGAAGCCACCACTAACGGTCCCAAAATATGCAGCATGTTCATACTTCCTGATAGTCATCCATGTCGGGTGAGGATCAGGCCAGACTTCCAAGAAACTGCATTCATTCTTGCTCGGCGTGCTCTTCATCTTGGCCACCAAAGGCCTGCACGCAGACTAGCCGATGTGTACCCTTTTCGTCACCGATCGACCATTCCTGTGAATTAATATTCATGGTCGCGGCGGCGATTTGTTCAGGGGTGAAGGTCCAACGCTTGAGATCCCTGCCATCCATGCACTCTATAACCAAACCGCTGGCGTCAAGGGTGAAATCGAAGGCGTGGAGGTTGTCGATCAGGAGCATGTCGGTGGTTTGCAGGGCGGTGGTGAGGGAGTCGGTCATGGGCGGGAATCTGGTCGGTTGAAAGTGCGCGATTGTAACCCACTGGGCGCTCCTTACCGACGCACCACCCAATACCTCACCAACGCCGGCAACAACCACAACGCCCCGAGCATGTTCCACAACAGCATGAACACCAGCATCAAGCCCATGTCCGCCTGAAACTTCACCGCCGAAAACAGCCAGGTCACCACCCCGGCCGCCAGGCACACACCAGTGAACAGTACCGCCCTGCCCGTCGATTTCAGCGTCTGGTAATAGGCTTCCTGCAGCGCCAAGCCTGCCGCGAGAAAGTGCCGCAAGCGGCTATAGATATAAATCCCGTAATCCACCCCGATGCCGACGCCCAAGGCCACCACGGGCAAGGTCGCGACCTTGATGCCGATGCCCATGAAGGCCATCAGCGCGTTGCCGAGGATCGAGGTCAGCACCAGCGGCATGACGATGCACAGGGTCGCCGCCAGCGAGCGGAACATCACCAGGCACATCAGCGCCACGCACAGGTAGACCAGCCCCAGCACCAGGTTTTCGCTTGAGCCGATCACCTCGTTGGTGGCGGCTTCGATTCCGGCGTTACCTGCCGCCAGCAGGAACTTCAGGCCCGGGCGATCGTGCTGGGCGGCGAAGGCGTCGACGCTCTCGACCACCTGCGCGAGGGTGCGGGCCTTGTGGTCGTCGAGGAACACCAGCACCGGTGCCAGCGAGCAGTCGCCGTTGTACAGGCCGTCGGCGCGGGCCACGGCGCTGTTGAGCACCTGGGGGTTGCGCGACAGCGTCTGCCACTTGAGGTTGCCCTCGTTCATGCCCTTGATCGCCTGCTTGGCGACGCTCGCCAGCGACAGCGTCGACTGCACACCGGGCACCCGGCCGAGCGTCCACATCAGGTCGTCGATGGCCTTAAGCGTGGCATAGCTTGCGCATTGCTCGGTATCGGTCTTGACCATCACCACCAGCACATCGGAGCGGGTGGCGTAGTGATCGAGGATGAACTGGTTGTCGCGGTTATAGCGCGAATCGGCACGCAGCTCCGGAGCACCCGGGTCGAGGTCACCGACTTGCAGGCGCTGGCCGTACCAAAGGCCGCCGATCAGCAACAGCAAGGCGATGACCAGGGACCAAGGCGCGACCCGGGGGCTGGCGCACTGTGCCAGCCAGCGCCAGAACGGCTGTTCGCGCCCCGCATCCTCGCGGCTGCGCAGCACCGCACGACGGCTGATGCCGCTGTAGGAAATGGCCACCGGCAAGAGGATCAGGTTGGTGAAGACGATGACCGCGACACCGATCGCGGCGCCAATGGCCAGCTCGTGGATCACGCCGATATCGATCACCAACAGGGTGATGAAGCCCACCGCGTCGGCGAGGATAGCCACCATGCCCGGCATGAACAGCTGGCGAAAGGTGCGGCGCGCGGCGGTGAGCGGGTCATGGGCGTTGCCGACCTGCAGGGCGATGCCGTTGATCTTCTGCACGCCGTGGGAAACACCGATGGCGAAAATCAGAAACGGCACCAGCATCGAATACGGATCGAGGGCAAAACCGGCCAGGTGCATCAACCCCAGCTGCCAGCCCACCGCTACCAGCGTGGTCGCCAACACCGCCAGGGTGCTGCGCAGGCAGCGGGTGAAGCCATACAGCAGCAACAAGGTGATCAGCAGTGTGATGGCGGAAAACATCACGACCATCGACAGGCCGTCGATCAGGTCGCCGACCTTCTTGGCGAAGCCGACGATGTGGACCTTGACGTGCGGATTCTGCGCCTCGAAACGCTCGCGAATCCTGCTCTCCAATTGCTGCGAGAACGCCTGGTAGTCGAGCCTGAGCAGGTGCCCGGGTTGCTGCGGATCAGGGTAGGACTCGAGCAACGGCACGTCGACGATGCTCGAGCGAAAGTCATTGGCCACCAGGCGCCCGACCTGGCCGGAGCGCAGCACGTTGGTGCGCAGTTGCTCGAGGCTGGCAGGCGAACCATCGTAATCATCGGGGATCACCTGCCCGCCGGCGAAGCCGTCCTCGGTGACCTCGTTCCAGCGCACGCTTGGGCTCCATAGCGACTTCAAACCGGTGCGGTCGACGCCCGGCAGGTAGAACAGCTCGTCGTTGAGTTGGCGCAGGGTGTCCAGATAGGCCGGATCGAAGATATCGCCCTGCTCCGCCGCCACGGCAATGCGCACACTGTTGCCGCGTTCGCCGAGGTCACTGCGATGGGCCAGCATGTTCTGAATGAACGGGTGATGCTGGGGGATCATCTTTTCGAAACTGGTCGCCGGACGGATCTGCGCGGCCTGCCAGAACAGCAACACGCTGATCAGCGCGCACAGGCTGATGACCCAGAGTCGGTGGCTGAAGATCAACCGCTCCAGCCAGCTGCCGTGATCGGCCGCAGTGCGACTCATGGCTGCACCGGCTCGCCAGCGCCGCTCGCCGAGGCCCGCATTACGCCATCCTGCCCGGCCAGTACCAGCGCGCCGTCGGCCGTGCCGGTGACGCCGGCCAGCGCCAGGCGATCCGAGCGCTGCTGCAGGCTGAAGCTGCGGCCGTCATCGGTGCTGCGCAGCACGCTGCCGGCATCGCCCACCAGTACCAGCGAACCGTCCGCCTGCAGGCTGCCGCCGCTCAATGAAGACGGAGCGCCCGGAATGGCGATGGCCTGCCAGCTGTCGCCGTTGTCGGTGGAGCGATAGAGGTGGCCGCGCAGGCCGTAGATCAACAGGGTGTTGGCTTGCGCCGTGGCCAGCACGCCGAACAGCGAGCCGTCGTAGTCGAGGGCCAAGCGCTGCCAGGTACTGCCTTGATCCTTGGAGCGGAACAGGCTGCCGGCTTCGCCAACGATGAACAGCCCGCCGCCCTTGCTGGCGACGATGGCGTTGAGGTGCAGTTGTTCGGGGTTGTCGAGGCTGTCGCTGTGGTCTTGCCAGTGGGCGCCGCCATCCTCGGTACGCAGCAACGCGCCGTAGGCACCGATGGCGATGCCGTGCTCGCGGTCCTGGAACCACACATCCAGCAGCGGCGCCTGGCGATTCGGGTCTTCGAATTGCAGGGTCCAATGCAGGCCGCCGTCCTGGGTGGCGAGGATCTGGGCGTCATGGCCGACCGCCCAGCCGTGGTCGGCATCGACGAAGTACAGCGCAGTCAATAGTTGCTGGCTGGGGACCGCAGCAGACGCGTTCCAGTGGCGGCCTTGGTCATCGGAGTAGAGCACGCTGCCGCGATCGCCCACGCTGATCAGGCGGTTGCCGGCGTGGGTGACGTCGAGTTGCAGCAGGGGTGCTTGGGCGGCGTGGGCCCAAGGCATGACGAGGGCCGCGAGCAACGGCCCGATGTGGAGGATGGTCTTGATCACGTGCGGTCCTGGCGAACGGGGGGATTGCATGGATTATCGGATGCAGGGCCGGCCAATGCTGAAAGCATCATGGCTGGCGTGATCATAGTGGTGAGGGGGCTTGCTCCCGATAGGCCGGTACTGACACTACGCGAACCGCAGGTCAGGCCTATCGGGGGCAAGCCCCCTCGCTACAGCGTCAGGCCAGGCTCTTGCTGACCACCTCATACACATCGCTCGACAACTCGCCCGACGCCAGAATCCGCTCCAGCTCGCCCTTCATCAGCGCCTGACGCTTGCTGTCGTACTTTCTCCAGCGCGTCAGTGGCGCCAGTTGGCGCGAGGCGATCTGCGGGTTCAGTGCATTCAAGCGAATGACGATGTCCGCCAGGAAGCGATAGCCCGAGCCATCCGCCGCATGGAAGTTGATCAGGTTCTGCCCGGCAAAGGCGCCGATCAGCGCGCGCACCTTGTTGGGGTTCTTGAAGTTGAACGCCGGGTGTTCCATCAGCGCCTGCACACGCTCCAGGCCACCCGGCAAGGTGCTGGCCGCCTGCACGCTGAACCATTGGTCCATGACCAGTGGGTTGTCCTTGAAGTGTTCGGCGAAGCTCTCCAGCGCCTTGGCCTTTTCAGCGGAAAACGGCGAGTTGACCAGCACGGCCAGCGCGGTGAGGCGCTCGGTCATGTTGTCGGCGGCGTCGAACTGCTCCAGGGTGGCCGCCAGCACGTCCGGCTGGGTGGTCAGCATCAGGTACGACAACGCGATGTTCTGCAGCGCACGGCGGGAGAAGTGCTCGGCCTCGGCCACGTACGGGGTGGCCTTGGACACCTCGCGGTTGGCCTGATAACGGCGCCACAGCTTGCCGTGCAGTTGCTCGGCCAGTTGCAGGCGGGCGAATTCGCGCGCGGCGTGAATGGCATCGACGTCCGCCACTTCGCTGATCTCGGCGAGATAAGCCTCACCCGGCAGCGAGAGCATTTCGGCGACCATGGCGGCATCCAGCTGCTCGTTGTCGAGCACGCTGCCCAGGGCCGTGACCAGGCGCGGATCTAGCACCAGTGGCGCACCGCTCTGGTACTGGCCGATCATTTCCTGCAGCACCTGCACCGACAGTTGCTGGCCGGCATCCCAGCGGTTGAAGCCGTCGCTGTCATGCTGCATGAGGAACATCAGCTGGTCGCGGTCGTACGGGAAGCTCAGCTTCACCGGCGCACTGAAGCCGCGCAGCAGCGACGGCAGCGGCTTGGCCGGAATGCCGACGAAGGTGAACGTCTGCTCGGCTTCGGTCACCGACAGCACGCGGTTAGTGCCCGTGGCCTGGGCTTCGCCGCTCAGTTGCAGGGCGATTTCGGCGCCGCTGGCGTCCAGCAGCCCGAGGGCCACGGGGATCACGAACGGCAGCTTCTCGACCTTGTCCGGGGTCGCCGGGCAGCTCTGGCGGAAGGTCAGGCTGTAGGTCTGCGCGGCGGCGTCATAGTGCTCGCTGACGGCCAGGCGTGGCGTACCGGCCTGGCTGTACCAGCGCTTGAATTGGGTCAGGTCGACGCCGTTGGCATCTTCCATGGCCTTGACGAAATCGTCGCAGGTCACGGCCTGGCCGTCGTGGCGGTCGAAGTACAGGTCGCTGCCCTTGCGGAAGCCCTCGGCGCCCAGCAGGGTGTGGATCATGCCGACCACTTCCGAACCCTTCTCGTAAACGGTCAGGGTGTAGAAGTTGGAAATTTCGATAAAGCTGTCCGGGCGCACGGCGTGGGCCATGGGGCCGGCGTCTTCGGCGAACTGGTGGGTGCGCAGGTAGGCAACGTCCTGGATGCGCTTGACCGTGGCCGAGTTCATGTCGGCGCTGAAACCCGAATCGCGGAAAACCGTGAAGCCTTCCTTGAGCGACAGCTGGAACCAGTCACGGCAGGTCACGCGGTTGCCCGACCAGTTGTGGAAGTACTCGTGGGCGACGATGGCCTCCACCCGCTGGTGGGCGGCATCGGTGGCGGTCTCGGCACGGGCCAGCACGGCGCTGGAGTTGAAGATGTTGAGGCCCTTGTTCTCCATGGCGCCCATGTTGAAGTCGTTGACGGCGACGATCATGAAGATGTCCAGATCGTACTCGCGACCATAGACCTCTTCGTCCCAGCGCATGGATTTCTTCAGGCTGGTCATGGCGTGCTGGCACTTGTCGATGTTCTCCGGCTCGACATAGATGCGCAGGGTCACGTCGCGCTCGGACTGGGTCTTGAAGGTATCTTCGACGCACCATAGATCACCGGCCACCAGCGCGAACAGGTACGCGGGCTTCATGAACGGGTCTTCCCAGGTGGCCCAGTGGCGGCCGTCTTCGTCCGGGCCGCTGGCGATCGGGTTGCCGTTGGAGAGCAGCACCGGGTAAGCGTTCTTGTCGGCGCTCAGGGTGGTGGTGAACTTGCTCATCACGTCCGGGCGGTCGAGGTAGTAGGTGATCTTGCGAAAGCCCTCGGCCTCGCACTGGGTGCAGAACATGCCGCTGGACTTGTACAGGCCTTCGAGCGCGGTGTTGGTCTCGGGGTGGATACGCACGCTGGTGTCGACCGTGAAGCTTGGCGCGGCGGGCTGCAGGGTCAGGCTGTCCGGGCTCTGCTCATAGTCGCCGGCCGTCAGTTCGGCGTCGTCGAGCTTGACGCTGAGCAGCTCGAGCAGTTGCCCGTCGAGCACCAGCGGTGGCAGGCCGGCGCCACGGGCCGGGTTGCGGCGCATGACCAGCTGCGCATGGACCAGGGTGTGGTCGTCGTGCAGTTCGAAAGTCAGGTGCGTCTCGTCGATCAGGTACTCAGGCGCCTGATAATCCTTGAGGTAGATCATTTTCGGCTGTTCGGTACGCATGGCCTGCATCCTTTTACTGGTGCACGGCGAGTTGATACGCCGTGTATTTGCGAATATTGATCACGCCGGTGTCGAAGATCAGGTATTGACCCTTGATGCCCATCAGGGTGCCTTCGACGATCGGGGTCTTGTCCAGGTTGAAGCTGACGACCTTGGTCGGGTACTCGCTGACCGGGTAGCGGATCTCCAGCGGCTCGGCGTCCAGCAACGGTTGGATCGCCTGCAGGCCGAAACGCTCCTGCAGCATGTGAATGCCGACGCCGCAGCTGTCGAACAGCTGATCGCGCACGGCGATCAGGTCCACCGCCTGGGCCTCACCCTTGAGCAGCGCGCGCCAGTTGGTGCGGTCGGCCACCTGGGAGCGGAACAGGTCTTCGACCAGGCCCGATTGCTGACGCGTCGCCACCCGCACGATCGGCAGTGCCTGGCTGGCGCCTTGATCGAGCCAGCGGGTCGGCAACTGGCTGGCGCGGGTGATGCCGACCTTGATACCCGACGAGTTGGCCAGATACACCACGTGGTCGGTCATGCAGAACTGCTCGCCCCAGCTCGGCTCGCGGCAGGTGCCCGCGTCGTAATGGCATTTTTCCGGAGCCATGATGCACATGTCACAGGACGCCAGCTTGCTCATGCACGGGTAGCAATAGCCCTGGCTGAAGCTGGTCTTGGTCTTGCGCCCGCAGTTCATGCAGTGGATGGCGCCCAGATACTCCAGGCGCAGGGTCTTGCCGATCAGCGGGTTGACCGGGATGCGCAGGTCCCCGAGGCGGAACTGATACTGCACGGCGTCGTCCTGCAGCTCGGTGGCCATCTTGTTGACGACACCGCGCCCCAGTTCTTGCAAAGGAAGATCGATCAATGGATAGCGTCCGACTTGAACAGAATGTTGGCCACCGGCGTCGACTTGGAGCTGCACTCCTGCGGGCCCATGTAACCGGTGCGCTGTTCTTCGGGCAGGTTGTTCATTTCCCAGGCGATGACGGCCTGCAGGGACAGTTCTTTCTGCTCGGTGGTGAGCTTGCGGCCGTCCGACCACTTGCCGATCTCGACGGCCAGCTTGAGGCTTTCGTAGATTTCGGGGGTGATGTTTTCGATCATGTGTGCAAATGAAGTCATGAAACGCTCCTCAATGAATGCGCTCTTCAATTAATGGCCGTAGTTTACGGCGCGCAAGCCATCCGCCCAAGAGCCCGCTGCAACAACCGACCAACAACCCGCCGACGTGAGCGCCGTTGGCGATGTCGCCGAAGCCGAGCAGGCTGACCAGCCCGGACAGGCACAGCAGCAACCAGATGAGCATCATCACCAGCACCCCCTTGGGCATGCGATACGCAGGGGTCGGCGCCAGCCACTGGAACAGCCAGATGTGCCCCAGCAAGCCGTACAGCACCCCGGACAGCCCGCCGAACAGGCTGGGGCCGCTGAAAAGATACTGGATCAGGTTGGACACGCCACTGAACAGCAAGGTCAGGCCCAGCAAGTGCCAGCGCCCTTGACGAAACTCGATGCGCCGCCCCAGTTCCCAGTACCACAACCCGTTCATGGCCAGATGGAGGATGCCGAAGTGGATCAGCATCGGCGTGAACAGCCGCCACACCTGCCCTGCCTGCAGGCTGTCGGCCAAGGGCGTGAAGTAGACGTAGTCGCCACGCAGCGAAAAGTCCTGGAAGGTCAGCCAGTGCAAAGGCTGGAGGTGGTCGCCCAGCAAGCTGATGGCGCCGACGATCACGCACATCAGCAGGATCAAGGCGGTCATCAGGCTGGCGCGCAGTTGCAGGGCCAGGCCGGGGCGACTGCTGTGTTCGATGGTCAGCGGCAGGTCGACGTCGGCATTGCCATCCGGGAAGCGCGCGTACAGCTGGCGGATGTCTTCGGCCATGCCTTCGTTGACCGACCACAGGACCTGCTGATCGCCCTCCTCGCTGACGCGGTGAGGTACCTGCAATTTGCGCAACAGACCGACGAAACCGCTCAAGTCTTGTGCCAATGGCAAACGCAATACGGCCACTGGGCTCATTTGACTAACTCCGGGCGTTGTACATCGACCCACACGAACTTGCGCGGGTCGAGGGTGGTTTCCTGATCCAGCCGGTAGGCCACCAGCTTGCCGTACAGCACGGCGCTGTAGTCCAGGCAGGCCAGGTTGGGGCGGATGGGCGCAGGCTGGCCGCTGCGCCAGTAATGGCCGACGAACAGCAGCGGCTGGTCGACGCCATAGCGAAGGAGTGCGTCCTTGTCGGTCGAACTCAGTGGCGTCTGGGCTACCTGCTCGGGCAGCGCGTCGGGCTGGAAGACGATGTCGCCGTAGGTCTGCGGGTCGTCTTCCCAGAACTTGGTGCGGAAAAACGAGCGCGTCAGGCCGTCGCCGCCGGTCAGGGTCATGCCGCCGGGCAGGCGCATGTCGGTGCCGCGCAGCAGGCGGTCGAAGGCGTTGGCGGCAAAGCTGTCACGCATCGACGAGGCCCGGATCAAGGTCTGATCGATGCAGCCGTCGGGGTAGTCCTTGCGCAGCCGCTCAATCACGGCGCTGTCCCAACAGGCATGTACCGCGCGGAAGCGACCGACGTCGAGGAACAGCGGCATCTTGTAGAACCAGCCGAGAAAATCCTGCCAGTCGTGGGGGTAGTCCTCGAGTTGACGCAGGGTTTCGCCGATCAGGCGCAGATGCCGTGGCGTGTGTTCGCGCACGAAGGTCTTGCCGCTCCGCGGGTCGGCCGGGGTCACCCAGCCGAGGGCGTTGAATTCATGGTTGCCCATGATGCAATGGGCCTGCCCGGCTTCGACCATGCCATGGACGATGTGCAGCGCCTCGCGGATACGCGGGCCGCGGTCGATGATGTCGCCCAGGAACAGCGCCTGGCGCGACGGGTGCCGCCACACCCCTTGAACCTGGCGATAACCGAGGGTATCGAGCAGATGCTCGAGGGTGTGGGCGCACCCATGCACGTCGCCGATCAGATCGTAACTTCGCGCGGGATCAAGCATCAATCGCCTCCACCACCGAGCCGACTGCCCCACCCTAGCTTGGTGCGGCAGACTTCATAGTAGTTATGGTCCAGCGGATGAATCAGGCGCAGTTTCTGCGATTTCTTGCTGACGGTGATGGTGTCACCGGGGGCGCAGGTAAAGTGATTCTGGCCGTCGCAGGACACCTGGGGATAGATGGTCATGTCCTTGGACACGACGATTTTCAGCTCGCTGTTGCCGTCGACCACGATCGGCCGCCCGGACAGGGTGTGCGGGTACATCGGCACGATGACGATGGCGTCCAGCTTGGGGTGCATGATCGGGCCGCCCGCCGACAGCGCGTAGGCGGTGGAGCCGGTGGGCGTGGCGACGATCAGGCCGTCGGCTTTCTGACTGCAGACGAACTGGCCATCGATGTAGATCTCGAACTCGATCATCCGCGTCGATTTGCCGGGGTGCAGCACCACATCGTTGAGGGCGTCGCCCTGGCCCGTGGACTCGCCGTGGCGGCGGACCTCGGCCTGCAGCAGGAAGCGATTCTCCACCAGATAATGGCCGTCCAGCACCTCGGCGACCTTGACCTCGAGCTCGTCGGGACGAATGTCGGTCAAAAAGCCCAGGCTGCCGCGGTTGATGCCCAGCACCGGAGTATTGTGCTTGGCCAGCGCCCGCGCGGCGCCCAGCAGGCTGCCGTCACCGCCGACGACGATCACCAGGTCGCAGACCTCGCCGAGCATCTTGCGCGTGGAGGTCTGCAGGCCGTGACCGGGCAGCACTTCGGCGATGGTGTCTTCGAGGATCACGTGCAGTTGGCGTTCCAGCAGAAACTTCTTCAGCCGGCGAATGGTGTCGAGCACCTGCGAGCTGCCGAGGCGACCGATAATGCCGATATTGCGAAACTGCTCCATGGGGCTCCTGCAGGCACGGACGGCATGCCACTTCAAATCGATAACGGGCGTCGGCACAGTGCCTGACGCAATCCACTTAGGTGGGGGCGATTATGGGCGAAAGCAATCACAGGACAAAATCCTTTCAGCCATCGCGCAAAACGCTATGCTCGCAGCATGAACCCGTTCCCCTCCTTGATCGAACTGCCCAGGCACCTGCGCCATCCTCAGGTCCGCGACCTTGCCTGGGCGCTTTTCGCCCCGCCGCTGCTCAGTGTAGCCCCTTGGCGGCAACGTCATCCTCTCGCGGCCAGCGATTGGACGGCCGCGGGGCTGCAACGCTGGCTCGAGGATCTGGACCGCGATCCGGCGCCGTTGTTGCAGTGGCTGACCCACGGCAATACGCGGCGGCTGGGAGTTTATTACGAGCGCCTGTGGCAATTTGCCCTGAGCCAGGCGCCCGGCGTCGAGCTGCTGGCCGCCAACCTGCCGATTCGCGACGGCGGCAACACCTTGGGCGAGCTGGACATGGTGCTGCGCGACCGTGACGGCGTGCACCATCTGGAACTGGCGGTGAAGCTGTATCTGGGCCCGACCGCAGGCGATGGCCGCCAGGCACTGGAGTGGTTGGGGCCAGGCTGCCAGGACCGCCTGGGCTTGAAACTCGGGCACTTGCGCCAGCATCAATTGCCCATGGCGGCGCGCCCGCAGAGTGTGGCGGCGTTGGCGGCGCTGGGCATCGGCGAGTGCGCGTCGCATCTGTGGTT
Source organism: Pseudomonas sp. GW821-FHT01A09 (assembly GCF_058986725.1). Lineage (NCBI taxonomy): Bacteria > Pseudomonadati > Pseudomonadota > Gammaproteobacteria > Pseudomonadales > Pseudomonadaceae > Pseudomonas > Pseudomonas sp. GW821-FHT01A09. The sequence continues at coordinate 11,524 of NZ_JBYSWB010000042.1, read as the reverse complement.
GGCGGGGTATCTGTTCTATCCCTGGGGGTGCGACTGCCTGGCGCCCTCGGGGGCCGAGCCGCTGCATTTGCGTGGGCAATGGCTGCACCGCCGGGATTGGCCGGCCTTCGTGACCAGCCGCCCCGCCGGCCACTGGCAGCCACTGGCGCGAGAAGCCTGGCTGGGGCCGGCGCGCTACGGAGCGCAGGACTGCTGGGACAGGGCACGCTTCGATGAGTGGCGCCTTGGCCTGGAACCGCTGGCCAGAGCGCAGCTGGTGGTACGGATGGTCGAGGGTGACGACGGCGATTATCTTGAAGCTGAACGGCTGTTTCTGGTGGCCGATGCCTGGCCGATGCTCTGAGGCCATGCAATGAAATGACACAGCTAAATGCTGTTCGGCGGATACTTATTGTACATACAATAAATCCATGCAACTATCCTTCGACGATGCAAAACGCGACAAGACGCTCGCCGAGCGTGGCCTTGACTTCGCCGATGCTGCGGCCGTTTTTGCCGGCGTGCATTTCACCAGCGAAGACCGTCGCCAGGACTACGGCGAAATCCGTTTCATCACTGCCGGCCTGCTTGATGAGCGCATGGTGGTCATGGTCTGGACCCTGCGCGGCGCAGATCGCCGCATCATTTCCATGAGGAAAGCCAATGAGCGTGAACAAGCCCTCTACCGGCACCGCCTGGGTTGACCCCGACGATGCACCGGAGCTGACCGCCGATTTTTTCGAGGCAGCCGATCAATATCAAGGCGAGCGCCTGGTGAAACGCGGTCGCCCCAAGGCGGATAGCGTGCGCGAGCGCATCACCATCCGCCTCGCCCCTGAAGTTCTGCAACCCTTCCGCGCTTCGGGCCCTGGCTGGCAGACCCGCGTGAACGCAGCGCTGGCCGATTGGTTAAAGACCCATACGCCTGCCGAATTGTAGCGGGCGAAGGATTGACTACAGACTGAATCCCCGACGCCCCTGCAGGCCGCCGGTGTGCACGTAGATCAGGCGCGTGCCGGCGGCGAACCGCCCTTCCCGCACGGCATCCCGTAACGCCCACAACGCCTTGGCCGTATACAACGGCTCCAGCAGCATGCCCATCTGCCGCTCGCAATCGGCCATAAAGGCCAACAGCGCGTCATCCACCTTGCCGAACCCACCGCGGCTGGCGTCGAGCAGTTCATAGCCGTTCGGCCCAGCCAGCGCCGCGACCTGTTCCGGCACGCCATGGTCCATCGGCACCGCCAACGCGCCATACACCGGGTGCGCGCCGGCTTCGGCCCGCACCAGTCCGGCCAGGGTGGTGCCGGTACCGCAGGCCAGCCACCAGCCGTGGTAATCCGGCCAAGGCAGTTGATCGCGCACCTGCGCCACCAACGCTTCGCAGCCCTGAGCGCCGAGCAGGCCGCCGCCGCCCTCAGGCACCGCGAGCAGCTGCGGATAAAGTGCCTGCCACGGTGCCCAGAAATCCGCTCGGTGGCGGGCGCGGTAACCGCTGTAGCCGAGCCAGTGCAGCTGCATGCCGAACGCCTGCAGATCCGCCACCGTCGGCGTCTCCTGCGGCTCGCCACGCAACAGCCCGACGGTGCCGAAACCGAAGCGTTGGCCTGCCGCGGCCAAGGCATGCAGGTGATTGGAGTGGGCGCCGCCGAGGCTGATCAGGCCTCGCGCGCCCACGGCCTGCGCCTGCTGCCAATAGCCGGCGAGCTTGTAGCTCTTGTTGCCGCTGATCAGCGGATCGACCTGATCCAGGCGCAGGACGGCGAGCTCGACGCCAGCGGCCTGCGCCCAGTCGAGAGCGACCCGTTGCAGCGGTGCGCGGGGCAGATCGGCGAAATCAGCCATCGTTGCAGGCCCCTGCCGGGTTCAAGATGCAGCCCGCCCGCGACGAACCCGCCAGGCGACGATACCCGCCCCGAGGATCAGCAACATCCCAACCGGCACATACAGGTGCCCATGCAGCCAGTGCCGCGTTTCGCGCCACGCTTGCACATAAGGGAAATGCCCGGCAGCAACGAAGTCCGGCTCGACGCAATGGCGGCCGAAGTCCTCGGCGAACGGCACTGCCGCGCCCTCCCTGACATAACGCTGATACACGGCATTGGCGCGCGGCTGGTCGTTCTGCACGAAGTTGGCGGCCCGGCACAGCACCGCCGCGAACGCTTGGGAGCGAGCGGGCACATTGTCGGCGGCCCTCTCGGCCAGCGTCACGGCCACATAACGATAATGGAAGGTCTGCGCCGGCCGGGCCTCGCTGGCGGCATAGCGCTTGCGCTCGTCGGCCGTGACCAGCGGCCCGGGCAGGTCGGCGACGGCACGTTGCTCGGGGGTGTCGCGGGGCACAGGCTGGCTGTCGTCACTGGCGCTTTGCCAGGACGCACGACCGGTGCCATAGGTGTAGGCCCCGCCGAACTCGGCGAAATCAGGCCCCTGCTGATAGCCCATGATCTCCATGCCGTGTTGGCGCGCCAGGTTGGCGGCGTTGAACCAGGCCTTGGCCCGGTCGCTGGCGAACCAGCCCGACTCGCCATCGCGCCGCGCATCGCCGTAAGCCTTGGCCCAGCCACGCGGGGTCATTACGCTAAGCGTCGACTTGTCGGTCTGGTAGCCATAGCCGATTTCGGTATTGCGCGGGTCGCCGTCGTCCGGGAAATACCCCAGCGCCTGATCGATCTGCCCCTGACGCACCATGCGCCGCGCCAGCAGCGAGCGGAGCTGGTCAGCCTGAGTGAAGGCCAGATCGGCCTGCTGCCCACGCCAGGTGCTGAACTGTTCGGCATTGAAGCTGGCAAAATCCGCAGGCTTCGAAGGTATCGGCGACGCCGGCACGTGCTCGTCGACGTAAGCCTTGAGCTCTTCAAGGGTCAACACGCGCTCGGCCACGTAATACAGATCCTCGGCATAGCCCGACTTATAAAACTGATCGAGCGCCTGCAGGTATTCACCACGGGCCAGCGACAGCACGCCTTGCTCGGCCTTGAGCCGCCCCGCCTCTCCCGGCTCGACGCTGGCGTCCAGAGCGGGGAAGCCTCGCACGGCTGCAGCGTAGGCCTGTACCGCCGCATCGCTGTCGCCGCGCCGTAGTGCCAACTTGGCGCGCACCCAACTGGCCAATACGCCGGGCTGTTTGTCGACCAGCGCCTGCGCCAGACGATAGTCGCCCAAGCGATAGGCCAACGCGGCCAGGCGATCGGCGCCAGCCACCTGTTGCACGCCATTCTGGCTGATCGCCTGGACCAGCCGCTGCAGCACCGGATTGGCGCTGACGCCTTTGTAGCCTTGGGCGGCATCGGCATAACCCAACTGCCCGGTGTTGACGGAATTGGCGAAGTAGTCGGTAGCGCTGCTGGGCTCGTCGTTGACGATATCGCCCAGCAACGCGAGGCTGTAGGCGACCAGCAACTGCTGGCTGAGCGGGTCGTCGACCATCGCCGTCGCCGGGCTGCCATCGCGCAGCAGCCATTCGGCGATCATGCGCAGCGACTGCACCGCGCTATCGGAGCCACGGGCCGCCTGCTCGGCGTAAAGCGCCAGTGCCTGCTTCAGGTCCGCGGGAGCGATGGCGTCGGCACAGGCCGTGGCGTTCATGAAGTCGGTGTAGTCACACGCCTGCTCCGGGGTGCTCAGATACAGGCGCGCCTGCTCGCCATAACTGCCCACCGCCATGCCCCAGGGATCGGGCGCTCCGGCCAGTGCCAGACTGCGGACTTTAGTGAAGGCCGCCACGGCGCTGACACGTTCGGCATCGCGCTCCTCGCCCGTGCTGCGCCCGGCATGCAGCCGACCCAGCGCATAGGCGGCCCACACCGCGCGTGGTGCGCCTTGCTCGGCGGGCAGTGCCAACACCGCCTGAAAGCGCTCGATGGCCAGCGCCTGCAGTGCCTCGCTGCTGCGCTCGCACGGCTGATCGGCGGCTGCGCACGTCTGTGCAGCCTTGAGGTCCACGGCCCCAGTGGTGTACAGCCGCAACGCGGGCGGCAGCTCGGCGCCCAACTCATAGGCTTGTTCATCGCTGCTGGCCTGGCGCATGGCCTGCAACGCCTGCCACTGCGCGGCCGGCAGCGATGCCTGATCCGGTTGATCCGGATTGACCGCCGGCGCCTCGTCGTAACCATTGCTCGGCGTCTCGATGGCCTGGAGGGCATCACTTGCCGCCAGCAGATGCGCGGCTTCATATGCGAAGGAATTACTCGGCGTGGCAGCCAAGGTTGCGGCGCGATTGTCCAGCACCTGCAGCGGGAAGAACGGCCCGCACGCCATGACTGCCACTGCACCGGTCGACAACACCGCCGCGATCACCACGGTGAGCTTTTTACGATTCCACATGCAGCGATTCCTTTCCTTGTTCACAACGAAGCCATCCGACGGGGCGTTGTCGCCCGGCCTTGAGCAGGCCGGGCTGCCGAGCCTGGAACGACAAGCCAGCAGCATCGCGTTCCAGAAAATAACCATTGATGCCATCCGCCGCCGCGCAGTGGCCGCTGATGCGGATGCTGGACGGTGGCGGGCCATCGCCGACACCGGTGTTGCGCAAGACCAGATCGAACAGTTGCGGGTCCGCCGTGCCGAGCAATTGCACGCTGATCTGCGAGCTGATCGGCGCCTGGGTCAACACCGCGCGCCAGGTCGCCGGGCTCCAGGCGCGGCTGTCCTGCTCGGTGGGCAGGCGAAACCAGACGATGCCGGCCAGCCCGGCGGGAGGATTCTGGGTCAATTGCCGGGCAAAGTCCTGCAAGGTCTGCGGATTGGCCATCAGTTCATGGGATTGCACACCGGTCACCAGCGTCGCCCGTTCGCTTTCGATACTCACCACCTGCCCGTCCTGATCCCAGGCCACGCGGCTGCCGTAGGCCGGCAAGGCCACGCGCCACGGTTTATGCATGCGCGCTGCGAACTGGTCCAGCCAGGTTCGGGCGATCTGCGGATCGAACAGGCCGACACGCGGGTTTTGCACGGCGTGGACCTGCAGCACGGCTTCATCGACTTGTGCCAGCACGCCGTCCAGTGCCGCGCTGTTCAGCCAGGTCGGCAAAGCGGTGATAGAGAGACGTTCTTGTGGGTGCAGCCGCTCGCGCAAGGTGCCCAGCCAATGGGCATAGGCCGGCAACCGGGCAGTGGCGCAGTCGTGGTCGATTTCGATACCGGCCAGGGGCACGCCGCGTTGGCGCCAGAGGTCGAGGATTTCGGAGATGCGCGCGGTCAACGCCTGCTCGTCCATGTTCAGCAGCTGCCCATCGATGCGAAACACCGCGATGACCAGGCGGCCGCTTTTAGCGAGCGCGGACCACCCTGGTGTCGTGGTCAGCCACTGGCCATGGGCGTCGGCCTGGGCCGCAAGCACGCGCCACTGGCTGACGATATCGGTATTGGACTGCACCGCAGACACCAGCCCAGGCGTCCACTGGCGTTGCCAGATATAGGCGTCGTTGGGCAGCGCCGGGGCTGGGCGTGAGCAGCCTGACATGAGGGCGGTCGCGACAGTGACGAGCAACGCTAGACCGAGGAACATCTTGTAGATCATGACCAACGCGTCGCCTTCCAAGTCGCCGGGGTGCGAATTCTACCTGAGGGCAGAAAGAGATGCCTCTGCGCCGATGCGACTGTCCGCAAGCAAACTTCGCCCGTGGCAGCGACAACCTTCCCTGTGGGAGCGAGCTAGGAGTGCGGGACACCCACTCTAATATCCGGATACAAATATTGCTGGAAGCGTCTACGAAAACTCCTACAAGATCTGCGCTTCCCGACTAAGGAGCCAGCCATGACTACCGTACCCTGGCAGACACATGCCACTGCCAAGGCTGCGCCCTTGATCCTGCTGCTGATCATTTTCATCGACGGCCTGGGCACGGCATTGCTACTGCCGATGCTACCGATGTTGCTCGACCCGGACGATCCGGCGGGGGTGATTTTCGGCAGCGCAACGACTGCCGCTCGGATCGCCTGGCTCTACGGCTTACTGTTGGCAGGCTACGCCTTTGCGATGATGGTGGGCGCGCCTCTGCTGGGTGCGCTTTCAGACCGGGTCGGAAGGCGCCCAACGCTTGTGCTTGCGGTGGCAGGGTCGGTCGCCGGGTATGCCCTGAGCACTTGGGCCGTGAGCCTGGGCAGCGTGGGCTTGCTGATCGCCGGGCGCTTGCTGGGAGGCACCTTCGCCGGTAGCGTCCCAGTGGCACAGGCCATGTTGGTCCAGCCCCCCGACGGCGCAATGAAACGCATTGGCTGGGTAATGTTTGCCATGACTGCGGGATTTTTCGCCGGTCCCGCGCTCACGGGCATCCTGCTGGCAGGTGATACACCGGGAGCAAGCCTGCTTCCGCCTTTGCAGGTCGCGCTCATCCTCAGCGTGCTGTGCCTGTTGATGGCTTTCTTACTACCCTCTACCCCAGCTCCGGCTGCAACAACGGGCCCATCGCTGATCAGACAGGTCTTGAACGGCTTCACCTCGCCAGCCACGCGCAGACCATTGTTTGCACTACTCTGGCTGCAAATCGGCTGGAATCTCTTCTACCAGTACTTGCCCTGGATGCTCGCACGCCAGAGCCAGACCGTAGGCAGCATCAGCCTACTGCTAACAGTGGTCGGGATCGGCATGTGCATCGCCTTCATCTGGGTGGCCGGAGCCTTGCAAACCCGGTATCCAGCGCCACAGATCGCGCGCGCTGCCATCCCCATGCTGGTGGTAAGCTGCGCATTGCTAGCGGCCACGCTCGACAACTCGCTTGCCCTGGTTTTCGGTGCGCTTGCCGCGATCGCCTATGGGGTGGCCTACACTGCTTTGATCGGGCATGCCTTGGCATGCGAGCAGTCAAGCCTGCGTGGCACGGTGCTGGGCATCGCCGCTTCACTGGCTGCCGGCGCCGCAGCCATCACGGCATTGCTGGGCGGGATAATCGGCGTCTGGGGCAACCTGCTGCTGGCCTCTTTGAGCGTGGCTGCGCTGGCCCTGAGCTGGGTTTTCCTGGTTTTTGGGAAGAGACCCAGATGAGTAGCGACAACGCCACCTTGATCATCAAAGACCTGACCTTGCGCCTGCCAGACGGCACGCCGCTGTTCTCGGGGCTCAACGCAACGTTCTCCAGGCAGTTCACCGGCATCGTCGGGCCCAACGGCTGCGGCAAATCGATGTTGGCGCAGATCATGGCGGGGCGCCTGACCGCGAGCGAAGGCAACGTCCAGTGTGCTGGCAGTGTCGGTTATTTGCCGCAATGGCTCGAACCTATCGGCGGGAACGTTGCCGACCTGCTGGGGGTACATAGTGCTTTGCAGGCCTTGGCAAAGGTCGAGGCAGGCGCCTGCGACCCGGCGCTGTTCGACCTGATCGACGACCGCTGGAACCTGCCGGGCGATATCCACGCCTGTCTGACGCGCTTGGGCCTGGCCCATCTGCCGCTTGATCGCGCAAGCGAGGCCTTGAGCGGAGGCGAAACTGTACGCCTGATGCTCGCCGGTCTGCGCCTCGGCGGCGCGCGGGTATTGGTACTCGACGAGCCCACCAACCATCTGGATCGCCAGGCCCGCGAGCAGTTGAGCAAAGAGCTGCGCCAAGGCAAGGAAACCCGCATTGTCATCTCTCACGACCGGGCGCTGCTGGAACATGCCGATCGTATTCTGGAGCTTCGCAGCGACGCGCTGGTTCAATACAGCGGCGGCTACAGCAACTATCGCGAGCAGCGCCAGGCCGAGCAGGACAACGCCCAGGCTGCACTCGTGAGGGCACGCGCGGCACGGGACAGCGTAGAGCAGCAGATCACCATGGCCCGCCAGCGCGAAGTGCAAAATGCCAGTCATGGTCGCAAGGTAGCGCGGGCCACAGGCACCCCAGCCATCGTCGCCAATGCGCAGGCAGAGCGCGCCGAGCAGCACAGCGGCCATCTGCGCATCCAGCAGGCGCGTCTGAGCCAAATGGCGCGAGAGCGGGTCGACCAGGCCAATGCGAACGTCGAGCAGGTGCGCCCAAGCCAACTGCTCGCACCGACCGGCCTGGTCGCCAATGCCACCCAGGTGATCACGCTCGAACACTGCGAGCTTCCCTACGGTCCCCCCGACAGCCGCTTCATCGACCTCACACTGCACGGCCCGATGCGAGTCGCTGTAATGGGGCCGAACGGCTGCGGAAAATCGACCCTGCTGAAGGTGATAGCCGGGCAACTGGCGCCCGCCAGCGGCATCGCCCGGCCTATCTTACGCACCCACCTGATCGACCAGCACGCTCAAACCTTCGACCCCGAGCAGAGTATCGAGCAGGTGCTACGCAATAAGCTGGGCACCGCCGAGGAGGGCCGCTTTCGCCAGGTCTTCGCCAACGCCGGGCTCGATGCTCGCCAGATGGCTACGCCATTCGGTCGGCTCAGTGGTGGCGAGCGCTTACGCGCAACGCTTGCCTGGCTGGCAGGCGGCCCCGAACACACGCAACTGTTGCTGCTCGACGAAGTGAACAACCACCTCGACATCGCGGCCTTGGAAGCAGTCGAGCGGCTACTCGGACAATTCAAGGGCGCGCTCATCGTGAGTGCTCACGACCCTGATTTTCTGCACGCCTTGGAATTGACGCACCAGTTGATCTGGCAACCAACGGGTTGGCGCTACGAGCCGTGGGATTAAGCAGGGTCGTGAACCGGCCGAGCCCGCTACCTCAGCACCCTCTTAAAGCTGTTACGTTCGATGTAGCGAGGGGGCTTGCCCCCGATAACGGTGTGTCAGCTAACTATCCGCGTCAGACACACCGCCATCGGGGGCAAGCCCCCTCGCTACAGGGTAGGCTCATGTTGATCATGCAGCCCTGATAGGCACTTTAGCCACAATTTAATGGATTTACGCCCAGCCCCCAATGAGCCTGCCGCCGCCTTTAAATCTGCGCCGCCACCCGTGAGCCCTGATCGATCGCCCGCTTCGCATCCAGCTCCGCCGCCACATCCGCCCCCCCGATCAACCGCACCGAAACCCTCGCCGCCAGCAACCCATCCTGCAACTCGCGCAGCGGATCCTGGCCCGCGCAGATCACCACGTTATCCACGGCCAGCACCTGTACCTCACCCTCCCCGATCCGCACGTGCAGCCCGGCGTCGTCGATCTTCACGTACTCGACGCTGTTGAGCATCTGCACGCCTTTGTTCTTCAACCCGGTGCGGTGAATCCAGCCGGTGGTCTTGCCCAGGCCGTCGCCGACTTTGGACGCCTTGCGCTGCAGCAGGTAGACCTGCCGCGCCGGTGCATGCACGACAGGCTTGACCCCGGCCACGCCACCGCGCGCTTCCAGCAGAGGATCGATCCCCCACTCCTTCCAGAACGCATCGCGATCCTGACTGGTCGAGCCGCCGCCCTGATCCACCAGAAACTCGCTGACGTCGAAGCCGATACCGCCCGCGCCAATCACCGCCACGCGCTCGCCCACCGGTTTGCCACGCAGGATCACATCCAGATAGCTCAGCACCATCGGATGGTCGATGCCATCGATGGCCGGCTTGCGCGGCACGATGCCGGTGGCCAGCAGCACTTCGTCGAAACCGCCCGCCAGCAGTTCTTCGACACCCACGCGATGCCCCAGGCGCACATCGACGCCGGTGGTCTGCAGCTTGCGGTGGAAGTAGCGCAGGGTCTCGTAGAACTCTTCCTTGCCGGGCACGCGTTTGGCGACGTTGAACTGGCCGCCGATCTCGTCGGCACCGTCGAACAGCACCACGGCATGGCCACGCTGGGCGGCGACCGTGGCGGCTGCCAGACCTGCCGGGCCGGCGCCGACCACCGCGACCTTCTTCACCTGGGCCACCGCTAGATAGTTGAGCTCGGTCTCGTGGCAGGCGCGGGGGTTGACCAGGCAGCTGGTCAGCTTGCCGCCGAAGGTGTGGTCCAGGCAGGCCTGGTTGCAGCCGATGCAGGTGTTGATCTCGTCGCTGCGGCCGGCGGCGGCCTTGTTGACGAACTCCGGATCGGCGAGGAACGGCCGCGCCATCGAAACCATGTCGGCGTCGCCTTCGGCAAGTATCTGCTCGGCGACTTCCGGGGTGTTGATGCGGTTGGTGGTGATCAAGGGGATCTTCACCGCGCCGCGCAGTTTGGCGGTGACCTTGGCGAAGGCCGCGCGTGGCACCTTGGTGGCGATGGTGGGGATGCGTGCCTCGTGCCAGCCGATGCCGGTGTTGATGATGGTTGCGCCGGCCTGCTCGACGGCCTGGGCCAGTTGCACCACCTCCTCCCAACTGCTGCCGCCGGCGATCAGGTCGAGCATCGACAGGCGGAAGATGATGATGAAACGCTCGCCCACCGCGGCCCGCACCTGGCTGACGATTTCCAGCGCCAGGCGCATGCGGTTTTCGTAGCTGCCGCCCCAGCGGTCGGTGCGATGGTTGGTGTGGGCCACCAGGAACTGATTGATGAAGTAGCCCTCGGACCCCATGATTTCGACGCCATCGTAGCCGGCGCTCTGGGCCAGGGTGGCGCAGTTGACGAAGTCGGCGATCTGCTTTTCGATGCCGGCTTCGTCCAGTTCACGGGGCTTGAACGGATTGATCGGCGCCTGAAGGGCGCTGGGGGCGACCAGCTTGGGGCTATAGGCGTAGCGTCCGGCGTGGAGGATCTGCAGACAAATCTTGCCACCGGCCTCATGCACGGCCTGGGTGACGATGCGGTGTTTGTCCGCCTCCTCAGGGGTGCTCAGTTTGGCTGCTCCTGCGTACACCCCGCCCTCCTCGTTGGGGCCGATGCCGCCGGTGACCATCAGGCCGACGCCGCCACGGGCACGCTCGGCAAAGTACGCCGCCATGCGCTCGAAGCCACCGGGCTTTTCTTCAAGGCCGGTGTGCATCGAGCCCATCAGGCTGCGGTTGCGCAAGGTGGTGAAACCCAGATCGAGGGGGGCAAGCAGGTGCGGGTAACGAGCGGCGGTCATGATCAACTCCAACAGGCGATCTCACGGGATGCGGGCGCCTCGTGGCTGGGGCCCGTCATTGCAATGAGCATGGACAGTAAAGAGCTGAACGTCACGTCACAATGGCTGAAAGTGACAGGGTAATGATCAAAAGTTGCAGCGCGAAACGCGCCGTCAGTGACTGATCATCCACGGCCTGCCCGCTGGCTTGGCCTTGAGTGCATGAGGATTGGCCTTGCTCGGCGCCAGCGGCGTGTTCGGGCCGCAGCAGCTGCAGCCAGGGGCATGGCGGCGGCTGTCGCGGAACTGGTCGAGGGTCTTGGGTGCGTGGGCGGCACGCTCGTTGATCTCGATACCCTTGCGAGTGTTGCCGGCCAAGGTCGACAGGCCGGGGGCAGTGAGGATCACCCGTGGGCTGTCGACCAGGCAGACCGGACACGCACAGGGCTCGTTGCGGGTGTCCATCTTCCGCAAGGCAGTGAAGTCCCCGCAGGTGGGGCAGTCGTATTCATATATCGGCATTTACGGATCCTCAAAGCGAATAGTGAATTAACGAAGATCTGTGATCCTGCCTTGTGGCTACTGGCCAATTACTGATGGCTACCCCTGTAGTGAGGGGGGGGGGGGGGGGGGGGGGGGGGGGGGGGGGGGGGGGGGGGGGGGGGGGGGGGGGGGGGGGGG
>NZ_JBYSWB010000041.1:0-26546 GCF_058986725.1 Pseudomonas sp. GW821-FHT01A09 | reverse complement strand
CTTGGTCATCAGACACCTCTCTATGGCGAGCATTCTCGCCTAAATGGGTGTCCGGTTTCATTAGACCACTACAGACAGAGCCGGGCGAACGGGTTGGGACAGGATGGGGTAAGCAAATAGGTTGCTGCAGGGTAGCGAGAACCAGAGTCGCAGGAGTTGGCGGCTACTCACCATTCGGATGCTTAGAAGATCGAAGGTGTGGGGGCAGCTTCGCCTCTTGCTTTAGGCGTTTGTGCTCACGCGACGCAATCGGCCACAGCAGTTCCTCCAATAGTCTGGCTAACTTTTGAGCAGTGGGTTCGTCGAGCTTTTCTACAGTGCCCGTCCTGGAGCTAGCGCACCGGATAGATTTGCTCGGAATATCCAGCGCGTCCATGACGCCGTTGATGTAGGGAGTTAGATATGGCTCACGATCACCAAGAACGTGGCTTTCGGGTGCGGTCTGATAGTCCCAGTCCACTTTGAATGTCTTACCATTTTTGATGATTTTTATAATGGGTAGTGCAGGATATTTATTCATTCGGGGATGATGTCGTTTAGTTTTGTTTAATTGGCATCCTTGAGAAGGCTTGCCCTTGGTTGATTACAAGAGCAAGCCTGACACTTATTTACAGCAGTTCGTCAATGCTGTCCCGCAGGAGCTCCCATGCATGTAGCGCACGGGAAGCAGCCCACAGAAAGCTCAGTATGCGTAGAAAGACTTTCCACATACCTTGGCCTCCGGTCAGGGTGGCCAAGCCTCCGGCGTGCTTACCGGAATACGCACGCCTTCGGACACAGTGTTGTCGTGTCCAATGAGACGGCCAGGTTGATGACCCGCTACGCGGAGTCCGGCACGGATTACTAGCCCGTGGTAGAGGGGCTGAAATCTATGCTTTGGCCCGTCCATTTCATGGTCGACTACAAGTGAGCGGCGCGATGGTAGCGCTTCCGGATGCGTAGTGCTTCTATGATGAGTTACTAGTTGTGTGTAATGTAATTTTTTGTTTCGACTAGTTGGGTGTTCGGGACATCTGTGTATATAGGCCGGCAATATTGACATGTGCGTGTTGCGGGTCTACTGTTGCAACCGTTGTCGTGTCCAATGAGCTGGGGCAGCAGCGGCTTACTACCGCTGTTGTCGAGAGAAATCCGTCTTCTAACCGAGGCGGATTTTTTTTGTCTGGGATTTGTGGGTGGATCGAGGTGGCGGAGGCGGGGAGGGCCTCTTCGCGGGCAAGCCCTGCTCCCACAGGGATCGGAGTGGGCGCAAACAAAAAAGGCCCACCTTGCGGTGAGCCTTTCTCGATACTGCGTATGGTGCCGGCACCAGGAATCGAACCCGGGACCTACTGATTACAAGTCAGTTGCTCTACCATCTGAGCTATACCGGCATGTGAGGGCGCTGATTATAGCCATTCGCTCCCGGGAGTAAACCCCCCTAAGCGCCCTTTTTTTCAAAGGCTTATGCCATTTCGGCAAAAACCTTATGCACATTCCTCTCGTCCGACCCTGGCCACCCTCATCGGTTTACATTTGCCAAAACAATCATCGCAACCTGCTGTTTTCCCAGTCATTTATATTTGAACAAAAAGTGACCATGCCATCACACCCCGCAAAACCCCAGTAATAAAAGGGCAACACCTGAATCTGTCAACAGAGTTATCCACAGGCTCAAGCGCTTTCAGCGACGATCATCAGGTTGCGCGGTGTCATCTCATAAGGGCAAAAAGTCCCCATACACACCGAGTAGCCGCGCTCTTGCAGATAGAGCGCGCGGTCCAGCACCAGCCACAATTCCAGTGGCCGCCGGAACAGGTTGCGCACCAACTCGAGGTTTCGTACCACCGCCAGGCGCATCTCACCCGCATGCTCCAACGCATCCCAATCGGCCGATAGGCAATCAAGGCCCTTGAGCGCAGCCAGATGCCGGCAGTACGCCTCGAACGGCTTCTCCAGCCAAGCCGCCGGCAGTGACGGTGTGGGCAAGTACTCATCCACCCCGCGCGCCTGCCGTTGCCACAGATCGAAGCCCAGCCGCCGCGCCATGGAGCGGTCGCGCTGGCGGCGTACGCGGGCGCCAGCGGTGACGGTTTCGCTGAGGGGTAGGCCGAGGTCGTCGCGGTCCAGGCGCAGGCGGGAGGCCATGGCGGGACGGGACAGGCCCGTGTAGCTATCCGCTGCGGTGCGGTTGTAGCAGCAGGGCGCGACGGCCAGCGAATTACAGCCCGCCCCGCAAGCCCGTTGCAGCAAGCGCACATGCAGGTCGCCGCAGGCATGTAGCGCCACGGGGGTGTATCCGCTGGATAACAACAGCTCATCCGCGAGGACATCCTGCTGAACATGCTCGACCACCAGCCGATGGTGGTCGCTCAGCGCCCGGCCAGCCTGCACCAGCGTCGGGTCATATTCGAAACAGGTCAGGCGCTGCTCGGCCTGCAACAGTCGCCGCCCGAGGTGTCCTTTGCCCGAGCACCAGTCGAGCCAGTGCTGCACGGGGTGGTGAAAGTCCAGGTGACTGCCGAAGGCTTCGATCTGCTGCCATTTACGCCCAGGCACATCGACGCTCAAGCGCGAGCCCGCAGGATGCAACGGCGTACACGGCAATTCCCCCACGCGACTGAGCGCAAGGCTGCGCGACGCCAAGGATGCAAAAATCCCCGGCGCATCGAGCCGTTCCGGATGATTGTGCGCAGCCTCGGCCTGCTCAAGGCTGCGGCCGCGCAACCACTCGGCCAGTTCGGGATGATCAGCCTCCCAAGGCAGCACCAAGCCAGTAAACGGCCGTGGCCGCCATAGCGCCTGATGCTCGGTCAAAAAAACATCCAGCGCCGAAAACCGCGTCAGCAGCTCGGCGCCGTGTAGATAAAGATCGGTCATCGCCGTTCGTTATTGGATGCTGAACGGGAAGTAGCGGTCGTTGATTTTCTGGTAGGTGCCGTCGCGGATGATTTCCTGCAACGCCTGGTTGAGGCGCTCGCGCAGGGGGTCGCCTTTGCGCACGGCGATGCCGATCTTGTCGGCGGCGTCGATGGGTTTGTCCTTGAACTCGTAGTTCTTGCCGGCGTCGGTCTTCAGCCATTCGAACGTGGAGTACTTGTCGGCGAGGATCGCGTCGAGGTTGCCGGCGGCCAGTTCGTCGTAGAGCTCTTGCTGGGTGTCGTACAGCAGGATGTTGGCGCTGGCGCCCAGGTTGTCCTGCAGCCAGCCGCCGGCGAAGGTGTCGCGCTGGGCGCCGAGGTTCTTGCCGGCCAGGGAGGGCAGGTCGGTTTTGAGGTCGGTGGTGATGGGCGCCAGGAACTGCAGCTTGTTGGTGTAGTAGGGCGTGGTGAAGTCGACGGCTTCCATGCGGTCGGGGGTGATCGACATCGACGAGATCAGGAAGTCGAAGGCGTTGTTGTTGAGCGCGGGGATGATCAGGTCCCAGTCGGAGGTGACGACCGTGCATTCGACTTTCATCTTGGCGCACAGGGCATTGCCGATGTCGACGTCGAAGCCCACCACTTGGCCGCCCGGATCACGGCCGTTGAAGGGCGGGTGACCGGCCTCGACGCCCATGCGCAGCGTGGCGGCAGGCGGCGTGTCTGGTGTATCCGGGGTGTCTGCGGAATCGTCGGCCATCGCACTGAAGCTGAAAGCCAGGCTGGCGACGGCGGCCAGTAGCAGTTTGGTGACGCTGTGCATGGGGATGACGCTCCGTGTGGCGATCCGGCGATGTTGCCAGCTTTGCGATATGAGCGGAAAGCGGAATTTGGATCGAACGGCAGTGTATCGGTTCCCTGATAGGCACGGTGGCTGAATCATTTCTTCAGCAGTGGCGGGCCGTTCTGAATTTGCTCCACATATACCGCAGCGCACCAAAGTGTTACCTGGTTGCTCTTTTGGGTGCTCTTTCTTGGTGCGTCGTTGAGTAGTTCCGTAATGAGTTGCACCTGCTGGCATAAATGCTAGCAATATCATGTGCTTGATTTGCAGGCTCTGGCACGAGGGTGGTGCAACTTTCGTCTAGCCTTGAAACATTTTGGCGCACTTCTTGCGTAAATAATCTGCAACGGCATGTTGCTTTCCTTTAACGGGGCACGGGGTCGCCGGACTATTCGCCTATTTTTGCAAAGGTAGTCTCAATGAGCGGTACGAAATCCAACAATCTGGGGCAGGGGCTCAAGCAGCGTCATGTCACCATGCTGTCCATTGCTGGCGTGATTGGCGCTGGCCTGTTCGTGGGTTCGGGGCATGCGATCGCGCAGGCCGGACCTGCGGTGTTGCTGGCCTATGCGGCAGCGGGCACGCTGGTGGTATTGGTGATGCGCATGCTGGCCGAGATGGCCGTTGCGTCGCCGGACACTGGTTCGTTCTCGATCTATGCCGACCGCGCTATCGGTCACTGGGCCGGTTTTACCATCGGCTGGCTGTACTGGTGGTTCTGGGTGCTGGTGATTCCGCTGGAAGCCAACGCGGCGGCGGGCATCCTGCACGCCTGGTTCCCGGGCATTGCGGTATGGGTGTTCACGCTGGTGATCACCATTCTGTTGACCCTCACTAACCTGTTCAGCGTCAAGAACTACGGCGAGTTCGAGTTCTGGTTCGCGCTGGTCAAGGTGCTGGCGATCGTCGCCTTTATCGTGCTGGGTGCGGCGGCGTTGTTCGGCCTGGTCCCGGGCAGTCAGGTCAGCGGCGCGAGCCATATCTATGACACCAACGGCTTCCTGCCGAATGGCATGGGCGCGGTCGTGGCGGCGATGCTGACCACCATGTTCTCGTTCATGGGCACCGAGATCGTCACCATCGCGGCGGCGGAATCCAAGGACCCAGGCGCGCAGATCACCAAGGCCACCAACTCGGTGATCTGGCGGATCTTTCTGTTCTACCTCGTGTCGATCTTCCTGGTCGTGGCCCTGGTGCCGTGGAACGACGCACGCCTGGCGGACGTCGGTTCGTACCAGACGGTGTTGGACATGATCGGTATCCCCAACGCCAAGTTGATCGTCGACCTGGTGGTATTGGTCGCGGTGACCAGCTGCCTGAACTCGGCGCTGTATACCTCTTCGCGGATGCTCTACTCCCTGAGCAAGCGCGGTGACGCGCCGGCCGCCGCACAGCGCACCAGCAGCGCCGGTACGCCGTACGTGGCGGTGTGGATGTCGACTGCAGCGGCCTTTGTCGCGGTGTTCGCCAACTATGTTGCGCCGGCGGCGGTGTTCGACTTCCTGCTCGCCAGCTCGGGTGCCATCGCCCTGTTGGTGTATCTGGTGATCGCTGTGTCGCAACTGCGCATGCGTCAGAAGCGTGTGGCCGCGGGCGAGAAGATCGCCTTCAAGATGTGGTTGTTCCCGGGCCTGACCTATGTGGTCATCCTGTTCATCATCGGCGTATTGACCATCATGGCCATCCGCCCGGCCAACCGTGTGGAGATTTTCGCCACCGGCTTGCTGACCATCCTGGTGGTGGCGGCAGGGCTGTTGGTGTCGCGTCGCCGCAAGGCGCTGGGGCATGCCAGCCATAACGCAGGGCAGAACTGGACGCCTGAGCGATAATCAGCAGGCGAAAAAAAACCGCCGTCAGTGATGACGGCGGTTTTTTATGGGTGGCGTACCCTGTAGCGAGGGGGCTTGCCCCCGAAAATCTACCAGACGATACAGTAGTGTCAGGCCGATATTTTCGGGGGCAAGCCCCCTCGCTACAGGTTCAGGTCCAGGTCCAGGTCCAGGTTCAGGTCCAGGTTCAGTTCTTGTACAACTCCGGCATCACATAATTCTTCACGATATAGATCGAGCCCTTCTCGCTCAGGTGGCCGTCATCGATCTGCAGCAGCGAGTTGTCGTCTCCCAGTCGGACCAGGCACGAGTTGGCGATGCACAGCTTGTCGATCAACGAGACGAAATCCACGCTGCGCGCATCGATGAGCTTGGGCATGGCGCGGTTGGCGGCCATGATCGACTGATCCAGCGCGGCATCGGTGATATAGGCGTCATTGCCGCCCCAGTGGCGGTTGGCGATTACGCTCGGCAGCGACGGCGCCCATTGCGGCAGCGGGCCCATCAGCACGATGTGTTTGACCCCGTAGCTCTTCAGGCGCGCAGCGATCTCGCCCCATTGGGTCTTGTCGTGGTCGCTCTTCTGCGCCATCACCACCACATCCGGGCGCAGCGCCTCAATGCTGCTCAGGGCCAGGCGGTTGGAGTAGTTGCAGGCGATGCGCTTGTCGGTGCTGCGCCCGGTGTCGTCGGTCAGGCTCGGTTTGCAGCTGGCCGACGCCACCTGATAGAACGGCGTGCCTTTCGCCAGCTCCGTGCGCAGCCCCAGCGACAGCGCCTGAGCGTGGGAGTCCCCCCACAGGAACACGCCGCCGTCACCCTGCTTGCGGGTGCAGGATGCATCGATCGCCTTTTGATTGCGCTCGGTGAAGGCCGAAAAGGCATCGCACTTGAGCCAGTAGGATTCGTAGAGGTTCTTCTGCCGCGTGGCGTAGTCCTGCACGAAGCGCGCGCGGTCCGACACGCTGACGGCGCGCAGCGGCGTGACCGCACCCTCGGTGGCGTTGACCGCCGCAGCGCCGACGAACAAGGAGGCGATCAAGGCGCTGACCTGAGCGAAGGCCCAGCGCCGTTTCGGGCTGCTCTTGCGTGACGACGGGCTTTCGATAAAGCGGTACGAGGCTGCCGCCAAGGCGAAGGCGCCGGCGATGCCCAGCAGAATGTGCGGCGTGCTGTGCAGCGAGCCGGCATAGCTGAGCAGCACCACCACGGGCCAGTGCCAGAGGTACAGCGAGTAGGAGATCTTGCCGGTCCACTGCGAGAAGCGGTTGTTGGTGACCACGCTGTTCTGCCGCGCGGCGACGATCATCGCCAGGGTTCCGAGCACCGGCAGCAGGGCCAGGTAGCCGGGCCAGATGTCGTCTTCACGCAGCAGCACGAAGCCGGCCACCAGCATCAGCAAGCCGCTGCCTTCCAGCAAGCGCTGATGCCGCGCGTCGAGCTTGAGCGGGTACAGACAGGCCACACCCCCCGCCAGCAGCTCCCAGGCGCGCGAGGGCAGCAGATAGAACGCCGGTTGCGGCCACCACAGCGAACTGGCCACACAGAAGGCAAAACCGGCCACACAGGCCGCCAGCACCAGCCGTCGCACATAGCGCAGCGGCATCAGCTTGCTCAGCACCAGCAGCGCGATGGGGTAGACCATGTAGAACTGCCACTCCACCGACAGCGACCAGGTGTGCAGCAGCCATTTCTCGTGCGCGGAGGCGGTGAAGTAGCCGGCCTCGTTCCAGTAGGTGAAGTTGGAGAAGAAGCCCAGGCTGCTGGCGATGTGTTTGCCCAGCTGGCTGTATTCCAGCGGCAGCAGATAGAACCAGCCGACTAGCAGTAACACCGCGCACAGCACCGCCAGCGCCGGGATGATCCGTTGCGCCCGTGACTTGTAGAAAGCCAGCAGGCCGAAGCTGCCGCTGTCCAGCTTGCGGAAAATGATGCCGGTGATCAAAAAGCCCGAGATCACGAAAAAGATATCGACCCCGGCAAAGCCGCCCGGCAGCCAGTCGGGGTTGAAGTGGAACAGCACCACGGCCAGCACGGCGATGGCGCGCAAGCCGTTGATGTCTTGTCTGAAGTCCATGATGCAGCTCCACTGGGCGCGTTCAGGTCATGTCGGGCAGGTGGTCGGTGGTGGCCTGGGCTTCGCGGCTGTCGCGATGGCTGCGGATATCCTCGGCGCGGGTGGGCGTGGCCAGCAGCTTGGCCGACAGCGCGCGACCGACCGCCAGGCCGAGGAACAGGTTGGAGGTGGCCACCTCGAACATGTCCGTGGTCCAGCCGATCATGATGATGCAAAAGCTGATCGCCAGCAGCGCGCGGCTCATGGGGTCCGGGCTGCGGATCAGCTTGAACAGCATCGGGATCTGCATCACGTACAGCACCACGCCGCCGAGCCCAAACAGCGCCCACAGGTAAACGGCGCTGCTGTCGGAGCCGATCATGCGTTCGGCACCCACCACCGGGAACAGCGCCACGCTGCTGCCGAACAGGCCGAAGCCGGCGCCGGTGACGCTCCAGTGGGCATCGTTGACCGCGTTGAAGGCGTTGGGCCAGGTATTGACCAGGCGGTCGTAGAACGAGGCGAAGCCGCCGGGATGGGTCACGGCGTTGGGGTCGAAGTCGTGCAGCAGGCTGACGATGGGCAGGGCCAGGCCGATCAGCACGGTGATGATCATCAGGATGCGGCTGGTCCAGTGCAGGTTCAGCACCATCAGCAGCACCAGGGTCAGCAGGAACGCCATGGCCGGCGCCTTGCTGGTGGTCAGCACGATGCCGTACAGGGAGATCATGCCGATCATCAACAGCAGGATTTTCGAGCGCACGAACATCACCAGGTACAGGGTGTGCACGGCAATGATGATCGACAGCACGTTGGACACCCGCGCGAAGCCGGCCAGCCGGTCGACCTCGTCCGCCGCCCAGGTGGTGTTGGCCGAGAGCTCCTGGCCGTTGAGGAAGTAGCTGTAGCCCTTCCACGGCAGGGTGGTGAATTTGTCCGCCAGCACGCCGATCAGCGAGAACAGCAGGCACAGGCTCACCGCCCAGCAGAACAGCCGCCGCCGATGCAGCAGGTGGTCGCTGCACACCAGGCCGAACAGCAGCGGCCCGAAGTTGAACAGGGTAAAGGCGACGTTGTTGGGCGCCGCGCCGTGGAGCATCGCCAGCACCGCCGAGATCACCAGCAGCAACAGGCCCAGCCACAGGCCGCGCGAGCTCTTCATGGAATGCAGCTCGAGGGCGAACATCGCCACGCAGGCGGCCTTGGGCATGTACATCAGCGCCGACAGCCCGGCCTGGTCGAAGTAGAAGCGCAGGGCGCCAGAGAAGGTTTCGACCACGATCAGGCTGATGGCGACCCAGACCACCACGGTGGATTTATTGAAGGTCAGCACCGAGGCCTTGGGGCGGCTGGGGTAAACGGGAGTCGACAGCATAGGCCAGCCCTCCAGGGCATTGATTGGCGTAAGTCGTGAACGGACGGAGGAGGGTGCTGCGTGCAGGCGAGACGCCATGCTACCGCCCATTGAGCGGGTGGCCGTCAATGGGTGGTTCGGATTTTGGAGGGGTATCTGCGGCGAGGCGTCGCGGCACGAAAGCGGTTGGGGCTCGGAGATGGCCATGGGCAACCGAGCGGACAGTTCACCGCCAATCGGCAGGAGTGTCAAACATTTTGTAAAACTTCCCGCCGAAGCGTGTGCGCTGTCGGTTTTTTGACAGGCAATAAAAAACCCGCACTAGGCGGGTTTTAAATGTTTTCAGATACTGCGAACACCACCTGAAAACTGAAGAGTGGTGCCCAGAGACGGAATCGAACCGCCGACACGGGGATTTTCAATCCCCTGCTCTACCGACTGAGCTATCTGGGCAACGGGGCGCATTAAACTGGTTTTTCGAGGAGTCGTCAAGCGCGAGATCAAAAAAAATTGCAATTAATACCGTCGCTTACGAAATTCCCCTTATTCGGCGGGTGGAACGTAGCCGTCGGCCTTGGCGTATTCCTCGCCGGACAGGTACTTGTCCATCTCGCCCTGGAGGAATTTGCGGTCCTCGGCGTTCATCATGTTCAGTCGACGTTCGTTGATCAGCAGGGTCTGGTGCTTCTGCCAGTCGGCCCAGGCCTTGGCCGAGACGTGATTGAAGATGTCTTCGCCCTTGGCGCCCGGGTACGGAGGGCGCTCCAGGCCGGGCAGTTGTTCTTTGTATTTGCGGCAGTTAACGGTACGGGTCATTGCGACTCTCCTGAATTCAAGGCTTCGGCCGCGCGTTTGAGCAGTTTCTTCACGGGGGCGGCTAGGCCCAGGCGCGGCGGGGTGGCGAGGTTATACCAGAGCCAGTCGGCCTCGGCCACGTGACCGGCGTCGGCCTGGACTTCCACCAGCCAGGGTTCGATGGCCAGCTGGAAGTGGCTGAAGGTGTGGGTAAGGGCGGGCAGCGCCTTGGGCGTGGCCATGTGCAGTGCGTGCTGGGCGGCGAGGTGCTCGATGTCGGCGAAGTCGTCCAGCTCCGGCAGGCTCCACAGGCCGCCCCACAGGCCGCTGGAGGGGCGCCGATAGAGCAGAATGGCGCCGTCGCGGGCCAGCAGCGGCATCAGCGTGCGTTTCTGCGGGATAGTCTTGCGCGGCTTGGGGATCGGGTAGCGGATCTCCAGGCCGAGCATGTGCGCCTCGCAGCTGCGTTCCAGCGGGCACAGCAGGCAGCTGGGCTTGCTGCGGGTGCAGAGCGTGGCGCCCAGGTCCATCATCGCCTGGGTATAGTCGTTGACGCGGCTTTGCGGCGTATACAGCTCGGCGTTGGCCCACAGCGCCTTGGCCACCTTCGGCTCGCCGGGGTAGCCCTCCTGGGCGGTGTAGCGGGCCAGCACGCGCTTGACGTTGCCGTCGAGGATCGGCGCGCGCAGGCCCATGCTGATGCTGGCGATGGCGCCTGCGGTGGACAGCCCGATGCCGGGCAGCTCGACGAGTTTTTCCACATCCCTGGGGAATTCGCCGCCGTACAGGGCCACGACCATCTGCGCGGTGCGTTGCAGGTTGCGCGCGCGGGTGTAGTAGCCCAGCCCGGTCCACAAGTGCAGCACTTCGTCTTCCGGTGCCGCTGCCAGCGCCTCGACGCTGGGCAGCGCCTCCATGAAGCGGCCGAAGTAGTTGAGCACGGTGCTGACCTGGGTCTGCTGCAGCATGATCTCCGAGACCCACACCCGGTACGGGTTGATGTCCTGTTGCCAGGGCAGGTCGTGGCGACCGTGGCGGTCGAACCACTCCAGCACGGCGCTGGAGAACTGTTCGGGGGTGAAACGCTGCCCGCTGTGAGCCTGGGCATTCATCGTTTGAACAACCCGCGCAGGGCGTCTTTGATTTGGGGCGTCACTTTGTCTCCGAGTTTCTCTTCGATCTTGTCGCCGATGCGATCACCGGCGGCCTTGGCGGCGACCTTGGCCAGGCCTTCGCGGTCGACGCGGCAGGCCTTGGCGCCCAGTTCCAGCGGGCCACGGCACAGCAGCGGGAATTCGAGGTTGGCGAAGTTCTGGTTCACCTCGCAGGCCGGGTCGGGCATGTCGCTCTTGTCGCCTTCGACCAGCACGCCGACGTGGTAGTCCATGCCCAGCACGCGCAGGTCGACGGTGCCATTGCCGCTGACGCTCAGCCCCGGGATTGCGACCTTGAGGTCCTGGTTGCTGGCCACGCCGTTGCGAATCACCAGGCTGCCGCCCAGTTGCTGGAATGGCGTATCGCGGCCACGGGGCGTGCCGTTGAGGGTCTTGCGGTTGAGGGTGGCGATGCCCTGGCAGACTTGCTGCTCGAGGTTGGCATTGACCAGCACGCCGTTGTTGATGGCGAAGCGCGCGTTGCCGTTGAGGCCTTCGATCAGCGCCTTCTGGCTGTTGCCGGTGCTGGTCAGGTTGCTGTCCAGCGTCAACAGGCCGGTGATGGTCGCCTTGGGGCTTTGGGTCTTGATGAACTGTTCGACCGGCACGCGATTGACCTTGGTCTGCACCGCCAGCGCCGGTACTTCCGGGCGCACGTCGAGGGTGCCGTGGGTTTCGAAGCTGCCGTCGAACAGGCCGCCACCGAGCGTCTGCAGGGTCAGCAGGCCGTCTTGCGCCTGGGCCTTGAGGGCGGCGTTGTCGATGGGCAGCTTGTCGAGGGTCAGCTGACCGAAGCTGAGGTCGGCCTGCAGGTCGAGGCTGCGCAGGCGCTCGATCGGCAGTAGACGATCATCGCTCCAGGCGCCTTTGGTCGGGGCGTCAGGCAGCGGCGAGTCGCCGGAGCCGGTGATCGCCGCTTCGCTCTGATTGACCTCCGACTGACGCGCGGCGCTGACACTGGCGCTGTTCTGGCCTTTGGCGGGCAGGTAGCGGTCGGCGTCGACCTTGTCGCCCTTGAGTTGCACGCGCAGCGACTGTTTGGCGAAGTCGTCCACCGCCAGGCGGCCGGTGTAGGTGCTGCCATCGAGCTTGAGGTTGAGGTCTTCCAGCGCCAGCGAGGTTTTCGAGCCGCTCAGGCGGGTGACCAGTTCGAGCTGGTTGAGCGTGCCGGGGTCGGCCATGGCCGGCAGGTCGACGCCGATGCTGTCCAGGAAGGTGCGCAGATTGAATTGAGCGATGGACAGGCCGCCGCTCAGTTGCGCGTTGCCGGACAGGTCGCGCACGTGCAGCTCGCCGAGGGCACGCAACTGGTTGGCGGAAAGCTTGAGACCGGTCCAGTCGGCGACATTGGCGGCCTGGTCCAGCAGCAGCTGGCCCTGGGCGCCGAAAGTCAGGGTCTTGCCCTGCATCGGATCGCCCGAGGCTTCGCCGCTGAGCTTGAAGTCGCCGAACTGATAGCGCTTCAGGGCACGATCGAAGCGCAGCTCGCCGGAGACCTCGGTGCGTGCGCGCAATTGCGGCAGGTTGGTGCCCAGGAAGGCGGTGAACTTGACCGGGATGTCGGTGTTGTCGTGTACCGCGCCGGTGCTCAGCTGAATGCTTTCGGCGCTGTAGGTGCGGCCGGTCTTTTCGTCGACGTAGCGCACGGTGGCGTTGTTGACCGTGAGGCTGTCGATGTCGAGCCGCACCGGGCGCGAGGCGCTGTCGCCGGACGCGGTCGCGGGCGCGCTGGCAGGTGCGTTCGGGTCGGTGCTGGCCGGAGTGGGCGCGGGCTTGCCGATGTCTTCCCAGTTGCCGTGGCCGTTGGCGTCGCGATCGAGGCTCAGGTTGAGGCCTTCGACGCGGATATCGCTCATCTGCACTTCACGGCGCAGCAAGGGCAGCACGCGCACCGAGAGGCCGAGCATCTGCAGCTCGGCGAACGGCGTTTTCGGGTTGCTCAGGGTGGCGACGCTGGCGTCGTGCAGTTCCAGGCCCAGCCAGGGGAACAGGCTCCAGCCGATGTCGCCCTTGAGATCGAGCTCCACGTGCGCCTTGTTGCGGGCCAGCTGGCGGATCTCGTCTTTGTAGTCGTTGGGATCGAAGAAATGCGTGAGGGCGAAGCCCGCCGCCAC
Organism: Pseudomonas sp. GW821-FHT01A09; assembly: GCF_058986725.1. Taxonomy (NCBI): domain Bacteria; kingdom Pseudomonadati; phylum Pseudomonadota; class Gammaproteobacteria; order Pseudomonadales; family Pseudomonadaceae; genus Pseudomonas; species Pseudomonas sp. GW821-FHT01A09. The sequence goes on along the minus strand of NZ_JBYSWB010000041.1, from coordinate 13,560 downwards.
AATGATCAGCAACAGCCCGAGTACGATGAGCCCCAGGATTTTGCCGAACGCTTTCATAGGCGAGTCCTTGTAGTTCGAAGTTCAGAATTCAGCCCGGGAGTATAACGTCCCGGCTGCCTTTTCAGGGCAGTGTAGAGGGCTGCGTCACGAATAAGACAAAATGCACTGGCAATGTGCTTTCACTGGGCAGGCCAGATGGTAACCTTGGGCGCAGATTCTGCCTTTATGCGACTAACTGTCGCACAAAGTGTGGTTTTTTCCGCAAGCCTGCCGATAAGACGATCGATTGCTTGCGTGCAACGCAGATCGCTGGGCAACGGAAGCTTCATGCGTCATATAAAAAACACTTGAAGGGGTAATACAAATGAGCACCACACTTGCGGGCGGCGCGGATACGCAGCCGGCTTTCCTGTCCAAGGAGCGGATCATCGCCAAGCCGGGGTTCAACCGCTGGCTGGTACCACCGGCCGCTCTGGCCATTCACCTGTGCATCGGCATGGCCTACGGCTTTTCGGTGTTCTGGATTCCACTGTCCAAGGCGCTGGGGATCACCAAAGCGGTAGCCTGCCCGGCGGACATGTCGTTCGTCAGCCAGGTGTTCTCGTCTACCTGTGACTGGCCGATCTCCATGCTCGGCTGGATCTACACGCTGTTCTTCATCTTCCTCGGCTGCTCGGCGGCCATCTGGGGCGGCTGGCTGGAACACGCCGGTCCGCGCAAGGCCGGTGTGGTCTCGGCACTGTGCTGGTGCGGCGGCCTGGCGATCTCGGCGCTGGGTGTGTACACCCACCAGATCCTGCTGATGTGGCTGGGTTCCGGGGTCATTGGCGGCATCGGCCTGGGGCTGGGCTATATCTCGCCGGTCTCGACCCTGATCAAGTGGTTCCCGGACAAGCGCGGCATGGCCACTGGCATGGCGATCATGGGCTTCGGCGGCGGCGCGATGGTCGGTGCACCCTTGGCCGCAGCGTTGATGGGGCATTTTGCGACCCCGACCAGCGTTGGCGTATGGCAGAGCTTCGCGGTCATGGCGGTCATCTACTTCGTGTTCATGATGGCGGGCGCGCTGCTGTATCGCGTACCACCGACCGGCTGGAAGCCTGAGGGCTGGACCGCGCCGGCCAAGAGCACCAAGGCGATGATCACCAACCGTCACGTGCACGTCAGCGTGGCGTGGAAAACCCCGCAGTTCGCCCTCGTGTGGCTGGTGCTGTGCCTCAACGTTTCCGCGGGCATCGGCATCCTTGGCATGGCCTCGCCGCTGCTGCAGGAAGTGTTCGCCGGCAAGCTGTTGGGCAACAACCTGACCTTCAGCGAACTGGACGCCACGCAACTGGGCCAGATCGCTGCCATCGCCGCCGGCTTTACCGGCTTGTTGAGCCTGTTCAACATTGGTGGGCGGTTCTTCTGGGCGTCGTTCTCGGACTACATCGGCCGCAAGAACACCTATTTCGTGTTCTTCGCCCTGGGCGTGGCGCTCTACGCGCTGGTGCCGACGCTGGGCCACCTGGGCAGCGTGGCGCTGTTCGTGGCGGCGTTCTGCGTGGTGCTGTCGATGTACGGCGGCGGTTTCGCCACGGTGCCGGCCTACCTGGCGGACCTGTTCGGGACGCAGATGGTCGGTGCCATCCACGGTCGTCTGCTGACCGCCTGGGCGGCGGCGGGCGTGCTGGGCCCGGTGTTGGTCAACTACCTGCGTGAGTATCAGTTGAGCATCGGCGTGCCGCGCGCCTCGGTGTACGACATCACCCTGTACATCCTCTCCGGCCTGCTGGGGCTGGGCTTCATCTGCAACGCCCTGGTGCGTCCGGTGGCCGACAAGTACTTCATGACCGACGAACAGCTCAAGGCCGAACAGGCCATTGGGCATGACAAGGGCGCGGGTGGTTCGACCGTGCTGGAGTGGTCGGCCGATCCGAGCACCAAGCCGCTGGCCGTGGTGGCCTGGCTGGTGGTGGGCATCCCGCTGGCATGGGGTGTGTGGGTGACGTTGCAGAAGACTGCGGTGTTGTTCCACTAAACCAACGCAGACCCTGTAGCGAGGGGGCTTGCCCCCGATGGGCCAGATCTGACACTACACAGTTGTGTCAGGACCGGCCTTTCGGGAGCAAGCCCCCTCGCTACATGGGTTTGGCCTTTTATCCGATTTTTCGCCCATTTCACCGTTCTGTTTCTGTTTGGCGCCCGGCGGCCTATAATGCTCGCCTTTTTTCGCTCAAATGAGTTTGCGGAGCTGGTGATGGCCGAACGTAAGGCGTTCGTCGAGCGCGACACCCTGGAAACCCAGATCAAAGCCTCGATCAACCTGGATGGCACCGGAAAGGCCCGATTCGATATCGGCGTGCCTTTTCTTGAACACATGCTCGACCAGATCGCCCGTCACGGGCTGATCGACCTCGACATCGAGAGCAAGGGCGACCTGCATATCGACGACCACCACACGGTCGAAGACGTGGGCATCACCCTGGGCCAGGCTTTCTCCAAAGCCATCGGCGACAAGAAAGGCATCCGTCGCTACGGCCACGCCTATGTCCCCCTCGATGAAGCCCTGTCGCGTGTGGTCATCGACTTCTCCGGCCGCCCCGGCCTGCAGATGCACGTGCCCTACACCCGCGCCACCGTCGGTGGGTTCGACGTCGACCTGTTCCAGGAATTCTTCCAGGGCTTCGTCAACCACGCCAACGTCACCCTGCACATCGACAACCTGCGTGGGCACAACACCCATCACCAGATCGAGACCGTGTTCAAGGCCTTCGGCCGCGCGCTGCGCATGGCCGTCGAGCTGGATGAGCGCATGGCCGGGCAGATGCCGTCGACCAAGGGCGTGCTCTGATGCAGACGGTAGCCGTGATCGACTATGGCATGGGCAACCTGCACTCGGTGGCCAAGGCCCTGGAGCACGTGGGTGCCGGCAAGGTGCTGATCACCAGCGACGCCACGGTGATCCGCGAAGCCGACCGCATCGTGTTCCCCGGCGTGGGCGCGATTCGCGACTGCATGGCCGAGATCAAGCGCCTGGGCTTCGACGACCTGGTGCGCGAGGTCAGCCGCGACCGGCCGTTCCTCGGCATCTGCGTGGGCATGCAGGCGCTGATGGACCGCAGTGAAGAGAACGCCGGCGTCGATTGCATCGGTGTCTTCCCTGGCCAGGTGCGCTTCTTCGGCAAGGACTTGCATGAAGACGGTGCGCACCTGAAGGTCCCGCACATGGGCTGGAACGAAGTCGCCCAGGCCGTGGATCACCCGCTGTGGCACAGCATCCCGGACCTGGCGCGCTTCTACTTCGTGCACAGCTTCTACATCGAAGCCGCCAAGGCGGGTCAGGTGGTCGGCCGCGGTCACTATGGCCGCGACTTCGCCGCCGCCCTGGCCGAGGGCTCGCGCTTCGCCGTGCAGTTCCACCCGGAAAAAAGCCATACCCACGGCCTGCAGCTGCTGCAGAACTTCGCCGCCTGGGATGGTCGCTGGTAAATGGCCAAGCCGAAAAAGCCGCCGATTCTCACGCTCACGCCCGAGCAGGAGAGCGAAGCCAACCACCAGATCAAGCGCCTGATGCAGGAGCGCTTCGATCTGCAGCTGGGCACCTTCGAAGCGGCCGAAATCCTTGAGCTGTTTACCCGCGAAATTGCTCCGCACTATTACAACAGGGCGATTTTCGATGCTCAGGCGCTGCTCAAAGAGCGCTTCGAGAGCGTCGAAAGCGACTTGTGGGCGCTCGAGAAAAACTGATTCTCGAGCTTGCTGTTTACTGAATTCGACAGGTTTGCCAGATGCTGATTATCCCCGCTATCGATCTCAAGGACGGTGCCTGCGTGCGCCTGCGCCAGGGCCGTATGGAAGACTCCACGGTGTTTTCCGATGATCCGGTGAGCATGGCCGCCAAGTGGGTCGATGGCGGTTGCCGCCGGCTGCACCTGGTGGACCTCAACGGCGCCTTCGAAGGCCAACCGGTCAATGGTGAAGTGGTCACCGCCATCGCCAAGCGCTACCCGCAGCTGCCGATCCAGATCGGCGGCGGCATCCGCTCGCTCGAGACCATCGAGCACTACGTCAAGGCGGGCGTCAGCTACGTGATCATCGGCACCAAGGCGGTCAAGCAGCCGGAGTTCGTCGCCGAGGCCTGCAAGGCCTTCCCGGGCAAGGTCATCGTCGGCCTGGATGCCAAGGACGGTTTCGTCGCCACCGATGGCTGGGCTGAAGTCAGCACCGTGCAGGTCATCGACCTGGCCAAGCGTTTCGAGGCCGATGGCGTCTCGGCGATCGTCTACACCGACATCGCCAAGGACGGCATGATGCAAGGCTGCAACGTGCCGTTCACAGCGGCGCTGGCCGCCGCCACGCGCATCCCGGTGATCGCCTCCGGTGGCATCCACAACCTGGGCGACATCCGCGCTTTGCTCGACGCCAAGGCACCGGGCATCATCGGCGCCATCACCGGCCGCGCCATCTACGAAGGCACGCTGGATGTGGCCGAGGCGCAAGCCTTCTGCGACAGCTACCAGTAATCACTGCGCCCCCGCGTCGGCCCGGTGCCGGCGCGCTCTGCCGGCAACCTTGCCCGTAACTGGAGACCACCCTCATGGCCCTGGCCAAACGCATCATTCCCTGCCTCGACGTCGACAACGGTCGGGTGGTCAAAGGCGTGAAGTTCGAGAACATCCGTGACGCCGGCGATCCGGTGGAAATTGCCCGCCGCTACGACGAGCAGGGCGCCGACGAAATCACCTTCCTGGACATCACCGCCAGCGTCGATGGCCGCGACACTACGCTGCACACCGTCGAGCGCATGGCCAGCCAGGTGTTCATCCCGCTGACCGTGGGCGGCGGCGTGCGCACTGTGGCGGACATCCGCAACCTGCTCAATGCCGGTGCCGACAAGGTCTCGATCAACACCGCCGCGGTGTTCAATCCCGAGTTCGTCGGCGAGGCGGCAGCGCGTTTCGGCTCGCAGTGCATCGTCGTGGCCATCGATGCCAAGAAGGTCTCCGGCCCGGGTGAAGAGCCGCGTTGGGAAATCTTTACCCACGGCGGGCGCAAGCCCACCGGGCTGGACGCGGTGCAGTGGGCGATGAAGATGGAAGGCCTGGGCGCTGGCGAGATTCTGCTGACCAGCATGGATCAGGACGGCATGAAGAACGGCTTCGACCTGGGCGTGACCCGCGCCATCAGCGACGCGCTGGGGATTCCGGTGATCGCTTCCGGCGGCGTGGGCAACCTGCAGCACTTGGCTGATGGCGTGCTGCAAGGGCACGCGAGCGCGGTGTTGGCGGCGAGTATCTTCCACTTTGGCGAATACACGGTGCCCGAGGCCAAGGCGTTCATGGCGGCGCAGGGGATCGTTGTCCGCTGAATCCACCGCCCCGTGTAGCGAGGGGGCTTGCCCCCGATTCGTGAGAACAGCCACATGCATGTGGCTGAGCTGCTTTCGCGGGCAAGCCCCCTCGCTACTTGGGTGATGGCAATTAGCCTCATTGCTGCTGGACAGATGCATCAACCCCCGGCACTCTGCTTGTTGCCGTGACTGTCGGGGGTAAGCGTTCATGTTCAATCGTCTGATGTTCGTTCTGTTGTGCTGCTGTGCATTCGCGGTTCGCGCGCAGGACACGAGCGACCAGCCCATCGTGCTGCTGACCGAAAACTTCCCGCCCTACAACATGGCTGACGACGGCAAGAACTTCGCCAACGACGAGCATGTAAAGGGCATCGCCGCCGACCTGGTGCGCGAGATGTTCAAGCGCGCCGACATTCCCTACAGCCTGACGCTGCGTTTCCCGTGGGAGCGCATCTACAAGCTCGGCCTGGAAAAACCCGGTTACGGCGTCTTCGTGATGGCGCGTTTGCCCGAGCGCGAGAAGGCGTTCAAGTGGGTCGGGCCACTGGGGCCCGATGACTGGATCCTGCTGGCGCGCGCGGACAGCCCTATCAAGCTGGAGACCCTCGCCCAGGCTCGCAGGTACAAGATCGGTGCCTACAAGGGCGATGCCATCGAAGTCAGCCTGACCGAGAAGGGCATGAACCCGGTGATCGCCCTGCGTGACCAGGACAACGCCAGCAAGCTCAAGGCCGGGGAGATCGATCTGTGGGCGACGGGTGATCCGGCAGGGCGCTATCTGGCGCGGCAGCTGGGCATCACCGACCTCAAGACCGTACTGCGCTTCAACAGCGCATCGCTGTTCTTGGCGCTGAACAAGAACACCCCGGACGAGGTGGTCGCCAAGCTGCAGATGGCCCTGGATGAAATGCGCAGCCAGGGCTTTGTGGATGAGGTGATGGGGCGGTATCTCTGAAGGCCCGCCTCACCCTGTAGCGAGGGGGCTTGCCCCCGAAAGCAGTGCACCCATGCAAGTATGTCGGGTGTACGATTTTTCGGGGGCAAGCCCCCGCGCTACGGGGTATCGATCGGTCGGCCCGCCGCCGGATCGATCGGCGTCGGGTCAGGCGAACCGAAGTCCGGATCCGGCCCCGGCTCAGGCACTTCGTTCGGATCACCCGACGGCACCGAGATCGGCGTCGGCGCTGGCACCGCGACCGGCACCGCAACCTTGGACGGGCTCGGCTTCTGCGGCTTCGGCGGCGCAACCGTATTGGCCGCTGCGTTGTGGTAGACGCCATCCTTGCCATGGGCGCCGATCGCCCGGTTGCCGCGCGCGGTCACCATCTCCTTGATCGGAATCCAGGTCACGCCTTGCCCCGCCAGCTTCGGCAGTTCGCGCTCCAGCACGTCCAGCGTCTGCGGGTAGGGGTGGCCGATCATCACCACGCTGCCGTGCTTGCGGGCGAACTTGATGGCGGTCTGCAATTGGCCGTTGATGGCTTCAGGTGTGCGCACGTCGTCCAGGAACACATCCCGTGACAGGCTCGGCAGGCCGATTTCCTGGGCCTTGGCGGCAGCCACGGTCTTGGCGGTGGTGCGGCTGTCGAGGAAGAACATCCCGCGCTGTTTCAGCTGGCCCATGAGCATGGCCATGGCCTCCGGCTGCACGGTCATGCCGCTGCCTTCGTGGTTGTTCATGCCGGACGCGAAAGGCACGGCCTTGAAGGCCGCCTCCAGACGCTTCTGCAGTTCGGCCATGGGCAACCCGGGATGCCAGGCGAAAGGCCCGGTCGCCGGATCCATGGGCATGTGGATGATCACGGTCTTGCCGGCCTTGTGGGCCTGGCTGGCGAAGTCGGCGGCATGCGGGGTGTCGGGCATGATCGCCAGGGTCACCGGACCCGGCAGCGCCAGCGCGCGGCTGTCGCGCGACGGCGTTTGCCCCAGGTCATCGATGATCAGCGTCAGGTAGGCCGGGCTGTCCGACGCGGCATGGGCCGCGCCGGTCAGGCAGCAGAGCAACAGCAGGCAGAGCGTTCGCATACTCAATTGCTACGGGTCACGCTCAGGCCCTTGAGCAGGCTCAGGGCCTGGCTCAGCTGGTAGTCGTCATCCTGCGGACGCGCCTTGTTGCCTTTGGCCGGTGCCTTGCCCGACGGGCTCGGGCGATCGGCTCCGCCGTTGCCATTGCCCAGGTGGCCCTGCAAGTCGGCTTCCTTGAAGCTCTCCGGGTCCGACTCGTTGGTGATCTTGGCCGGACGTACCTCGACATCCGGCACGATGCCCTGGGCCTGGATCGAGCGGCCGTTGGGGGTGTAGTACAAGGCGGTGGTGATCTTCAATGCGCGATCGTTGGCCAGCGGCAACACGGTTTGCACCGAGCCCTTGCCGAAGCTGTCGGTGCCCATCAGCACCCCACGCTTGTGATCCTGCAAAGCGCCGGCGACGATTTCCGACGCCGAGGCGCTGCCGCCGTTAATCAGCACCACCAGCGGCACCGCTTCGCTCAGGTCATGCCCGGTGGCCGAGAAGCGCAGTTCGGAGTTGGCGATGCGGCCTTTGGTGTAGACGATCAGGCCGCTGCTGATGAAGTGGTCGACCACTTCGACCGCCGCCTGCAAGACGCCGCCGGGGTTGTTGCGCAAGTCCAGTACCAGGCCGTTGAGCTTCTTGTTGTTGTCCTTGCGCAGCTTGGCCAGGGCCGCGGCGACTTCTTCGCCGGTCTTGACCTGGAACTGGGTGATGCGGATGTAGCCGTAGCCGTTTTCCAGCAACTGCGCCTTGACGCTCTTGACCTGGATGGTGGCGCGGGCGAGGGTCACGTCGAAGGGGTTGCCACCGTCGCGCACCAGGGTCAGGGTGATTTTTTCGCCGATCTTGCCGCGCATCTTGTCGACGGCTTCGGTCATGGTCTGGCCGCGGGTGGGCTGGCCGTTGATCTTGACGATCAGGTCGCCCGCCTGGATGCCGGCCTTGGTAGCCGGGGTGTCGTCGATGGGCGAGACCACCTTGACGAAACCGTCGTCCACGCCGACCTCGATGCCCAGGCCGCCGAATTCGCCGCTGGTGCTTTCCTGCAGCTCCTGGAAGTCTTCCGGGCCGAGGTAGGCGGAGTGCGGATCGAGGTTGCTGAGCATGCCCTTGATGGCGTTCTCCAGCAGAGTCTTGTCATCCACGGGTTCGACATACGCCGCCTTGATGCGGTCCATGACCTCGGCGAAGGTGCGCAGCTCTTCCAGCGGCAACGGCGGCTTGGCCGCAGCTGGAGCAGGCGAAGCGGCGGGCGCCTTGGCGGGGATGGTCGTGGCCGGGATCGACGCGGGCGGCGTCGAGGTCGGCGCTACCGGGTCCGCGGCATGGGCCAGGGGCGCGCCAATGGCGACGGCGATCGTCAGGGCCAGCGAGGTAAGGCGGGACAGATGCAGCATGTCGAACAACTCCTAATCCTGGTTTTGCGCCTTTCGGGGCATCGGCGTGACAGTCAATGACCGCCAGAACGCCCTTGTTGAGGTTTCGCGCTTAACCACGACACCATTGCTCAGGGTCGGCGGGCCGCCCCTGCTGGCGTATGGCGAAATACAAGGCGGGGGTATCCTGCCCACCACTGGTACCGACCGTCGAAATCGCGTCGCCGGCTTTTACTACGTCACCAGCGCCCTTGAGCAGGGTCTGGTTGTGTCCATACAAGCTCAGATAGCCGTTGCCATGGTCGAGAATGACGAGAAGTCCGGCGCCGCGCAACCAGTCCGCGAACACCACTCGACCACCATGCACGGCACGTACCGTACTGCCGGCCGTGGCGCTGATCATCACCCCGTCCCACTTGGTACGGGCATCGTCACCGCGGGTTTCGCCAAAACGTGCGAGCAGTCGACCATCAACCGGCCATGGAAGTTTGCCCTTGGCCGCAGAAAACTCGCCGCCGAAGGTCGCGCCACCGCTGGAAACCACCGCGCCCGGGGTCGCCCTGGGGCGTTTCGGGGCCGGCGCTTCATCGTCATCGTCGGTTTTGCCGTCGTTGGCCTTGGCCTGCGCCGCGGCGGCGGCTTCGCGGGCGCGCTTGTCGGCCTCTTGCTGGGCGAGGAGGGCCTTCTGGCGCGCCTCTTCGGCTTCGCGGGCCTGGCGAGCAAGGGTTTCCTCGATGGTCTGGAGCACCTTGGCGAGGTCGGCCTGATCCTGTTGCCGGGCCTGCAGCTTCTGATCGCTGGCCTTGTATTGATCGTTGAGCTTGGCCAGTGCGGCCTGGCGCTCCTTGCGCACGTCGTCGAGTTCCTGGCGCTGGCTGTCGAGATTGCCTTGCTGGGCCAGCAACTGGGCCTGCTGCAGGTCGATGTCCTTTTGCACCGCGGCCTGTCGGGCCAGGGTTTCGTTGAAGGCGCGCAGTTGAGCCAGGCGCGCCTTGCTCATGTAGTCGTAGTAGGTGAGGGTGCGGGCGAATTTTTCCGGGTTCTGCTGGTTGAGCAGCAGCTTCAGGTATTCCTGGCGACCATTCTGATACGCCGCGCGCGCCTGGATGGCGATCAAACGCTGCTGTTCCTTGCGGGCCGCTTCGAGCTTCTGCTTCTCTTCATCGAGACGCTGGAGCTCGGCTTGAGTCTTTTTTAGTTGCTGTTGCAGGGCCTCCACCTGCTTTTGAAGCTCGCCCATCTTGGTCTCGGTGGTGCGCAGGTCTTTTTGCACGCCGGATTTCTCCTGCTGCACCTGGGCAAGGGCCTTCTTCAGCTCGGTGATGTCCTGGCGGGTGGCATCGAGCTGTTGCTGGGTTTGTGCGCGTTCGTCGGCATAGGCCGTGCTGAACAGGCAGGTCATGGCAATGAGTATCAGGGCGCGAAGCATGGGGCGGGCGATACCAGGGAGAGGGACGGGCCTAGTATGCCCGCCGCGAGCGGCAAAAAAAACGCCTGCGGGCCATTGGCACCAAGGCATTACATGAAACATGTAGCGAGGGGGCTTGCCCCCGATAGGCAGGATCCAGGAAATCAAGGAGTCCGACCGAGCGAATCGGGGGCAAGCCCCCCCGCTACAGGGTTAAATCAGTCTTTGACCAGAATCGAAGTCCCGGTCATTTCCTTCGGCTTGTCCATGCCCATCAGATACAGCATGGTCGGCGCCACGTCGGCCAGCACACCGCCTTCGCGGACCTTGAGCTTCTGCTTGCCGACATAGATGAAGGGCACCGGCTCGGTGGTGTGCGCGGTGTGTGCCTGGCCGGTGCTCTCGTCCGACATCTGCTCGCAGTTGCCGTGGTCGGCGGTGATCAGCGCTTCGCCGCCGACCTTGTCGAGGGCATCGACGATGCGCCCGACGCAGGTGTCCAGGCATTCCACGGCCTTGACCGCCGCGTCGAGGATGCCGCTATGGCCGACCATATCGCCGTTGGCATAGTTGACCACGATGACGTCGAAGCGCTGATGCTCGATGGCGTCGACGATCTTGTCGGTTACCTCTGGCGCGCTCATCTCTGGTTGCAGGTCGTAGGTAGCGACCTTGGGCGACGGGATGAGAATGCGTTCTTCACCGGGGAAGGGCTCTTCACGGCCGCCCGAGAAAAAGAAGGTCACGTGGGCATATTTTTCGGTTTCGGCGATACGCAACTGCGTCTTGCCGTTATCGGCCAGGTATTCGCCCAACACGTTGTGCAGGCTGCCGGGGGCGAACGCGGCGGGCGCAGGAATATTCGCCGAGTACTGGGTCAGGCCCACGTAGCCGGCCAATTTCGGCTGGCGCTTGCGCTCGAACTCGCTGAAATCGGCCTCGACGAAGGGGCGGCTGATCTCACGGGCGCGGTCCGCGCGGAAGTTCATAAACACCACCGCATCGCCGTCTTCGACTTTGACGGCCTCACCGATGACGGTGGCCTTGACGAACTCGTCGCTCTCGCCGCGCTCATAGGCCGCCTGCAGACCGGCCACGGCGGTGTCCGCCTGGAACTCGGCGCTGGCGTCGACGATCAGGTTCCACGCGGCGCTGACGCGATCCCAACGGTTGTCACGGTCCATGGCGAAGTAGCGGCCGATCAGGCTGGCGGTGCGGCCCTTGCCCAGGCGCTGGTAGGTGCCGTCCATCAGTTCGAGGGATGCCTGCGCGCTTTTCGGCGGCGTGTCGCGGCCATCGAGGAAGGCGTGCAAGTAGATTTTTTCGGCGCCACGCCTGGCGGCCAGTTCGACCATGGCCACCAGATGATCCTGATGGCTGTGCACGCCGCCTTCGGACAGCAGGCCCATGACGTGCACGGCCTTGTTGGCGGACACGGCCTTGTCGACGGCCGCGCAGATAGTGGGGTTCTCGAAGAACTCGCCGTCGCGGATGGCCTTGGTGACCCGGGTGAAATCCTGGTACACCACGCGCCCGGCGCCGAGGTTCATGTGGCCGACTTCCGAGTTGCCCATCTGGCCATCGGGCAGGCCGACGTCCATGCCCGAGCCCGAAATCAAGCCGTTGGCCTGGGTCGCGACGAGGCGATCGAGGTTCGGCTTGCGCGCCGAATACACGGCGTTGTCGTCATGGCTTTCGCTGTGACCGAAACCATCGAGGATGATCAGGACCAGAGGTTTAGGCGTGGCAGTCATTAGATCCCACTCATTGTTAGAGGAAAGAAGGGCATGTTAGGGCATCTGCGCGGTAATTGCCGAACTAGAAAATCAATGTAGCGAGGGGACTTGCCCCCGATCACGGTGTATCAGCCAATTCATCGGGGGCAAGCCCCCTCGCTACAAAGACCGTCGGGCAGGAGGCGGGTTCCCGATCAAACCGGCATCATGGGCATACTGCATGCTTTGGCCCACCCCGGTGCGCGTGTATACTGGCCGGCATTTTAACGCCCTGGAACCTCCTGATGGTCGCTCACCTGATCGAATTCGCCACAAATCACTATGTGCTGGTCGGCATCTTCGCCGTGCTGCTGGCTCTGCTGCTGTCGCTGGAGACCAGCCGCGGTGGCAAAAGCCTCAGCTGCCGCGAGCTGACCGCGCTGGTCAACAGTGACCAAGGCGTGGTCATCGACATCCGCGCCAAGAAGGACTTCAGCACCGGCCACATCGTCGATTCGCTGAATATTCCCCAGGACAAGCTGGCCTCGCGCATGGCTGAACTGGAAAAACACAAGGCCAAGACCCTGATCGTCGTCGACGCCATGGGCCAGCACGCCGGCGCCACCGCGCGCGAACTGCTCAAGGCCGGTTTCACCGCCGCCAAGCTGTCGGGCGGTGTTTCCAGCTGGAAGGCCGATAACCTGCCATTGGTGAAGTGATATGAGCGTCGTCGTCTATTCCAGTGATTGGTGCCCGTACTGCATGCGCGCCAAGGCCCTGCTCGAAGGCAAGGGTGTCGATTTCACCGAGATCAAGGTCGACGGCAAGCCTCAGGTGCGTGCCGAGATGACCAGCAAGGCCGGGCGCAGCTCGGTGCCGCAGATCTGGATCGGCGACATCCACGTGGGTGGCTGCGACGACCTCTATGCCCTGGAACGTGCCGGCAAGCTCGATGTGCTGCTCAGCAAGGCCTGAACCCCATTCCCGTTAGACTTTGAAGTGACAAGGATCCCGCAATGACTGACCAACAGAACACCGCAGCGAGCACCGAAGACGAAACCGCTCCGCAATTCTCCCTGCAGCGTATCTACGTACGCGACCTGTCGTTCGAAGCGCCGAAAAGCCCGGCCATCTTCCGTCAGCAGTGGGAGCCTAGCGTCGCACTGGACCTCAACACTCGCCAGAAGGCTCTGGAAGCCGACTTCCACGAAGTGGTGCTGACCCTGTCGGTGACCGTCAAGAATGGTGACGAAGTCGCTTTCATCGCTGAAGTTCAGCAGGCCGGTATCTTCCTGATCAAGAACCTCGACGACGCGTCGCTGAGCCACACGCTGGGCGCGTTCTGCCCGAACATCCTGTTCCCGTACGCGCGCGAGACCCTGGACAGCCTGGTAACCCGTGGCTCGTTCCCGGCACTGATGCTGGCCCCGGTCAACTTCGACGCCCTGTACGCGCAAGAGCTGCAGCGCATGCAGGAAGCCGGCGAGACCCCATCGGTTCAGTAAGTGAACCTGTGGTCATGAAAAAACGCCCTTCGGGGCGTTTTTTTTGTAGGAGTACGGGGCGCCTGTGGTGGCGCTGCTGACGACCTCTTCGCGGGCAAGCCTCGCTCCCACCCAGCAAGGCGGATCAACGGCATTTTTCTGTGGCGAGGGGGCTTGCTCCCGATACGGTGGGTCAGACAAGGAGGTGTCGCTGACCCACCGTATCGGGAGC
>NZ_JBYSWB010000040.1:0-28735 GCF_058986725.1 Pseudomonas sp. GW821-FHT01A09 | reverse complement strand
GTTGAAACGAGACATGGAAAATCCTCAGATATTACTGGTAAGGCTCATCAGCGGCAGCATGATGGCGAGCATGATCACCGCCACCATCACCGCCATGACCACGGTCAGGGTGGGCACCAGCGCGGCGAGCATCCGGTCGATACCACGCTTGGCTTCTACATCGAACACGTCCGCGACCTTGAGCAGCATCGCGTCGAGGTTGCCGGCCTGCTCGCCGACCTCGATCATTTGCACAGCCAGTTCCGGCAGCAGCGGTTGCTCGCCAAAGGCGCTGGCCAATGTACCGCCGCCCTTGACCCACTCGCCGGCCTGCTCGACCTGCTGGACGATGGCGCGGTTGCCACAGACCTGCCGCACGATCAGCAGCGCCTGCAGCAAGGCCACACCGTTGCTCAACAAAGTGCCCAGGGTCCGCGCCAGACGCGCCGCTTCGATGCGCTGCAGCAACGGGCCGATGACGCGAACGGCTAACAGCCGCCGATCGAAACGCAGGCGCCGAGCCGGATCGCGACGCCGCCAGGCGATACCCCAGATCAACAGGATCAACCCGGCCAGGATCAACAAGCCGTCATCGCTGAGCACCTGTCCGACCCGCAGGATCACCTCGGTAATCAACGGAATCGGCACGCCCAGATCGCGAAAGATCGGCACGAACTGCGGCACCACATAGGCCAGCAGCAAGGCCAGCGAACCCAGCACGCCGACCACCAGGAAGATCGGATAGATCAGCGCGTTAATGACTTCACCGCGCAACGTCTCGCTGCGCTCCAGGTACTCGGAGAGCTGGCGCAAGGTGCTTTCCAACGAGCCGCCGGCTTCACCGGCGCGCAACATGCTGATGTACAGGGTCGAGAACTGCCCGCCCTCTTCTTCCAGCGCCTGGGACAGCGGCTTGCCTGCCTTGACCTGCTCGCGCACCCGCTCCAGCAGGGCGCGGCGCTTGGGCTCGGTGCTCTGCTTGAGAAGGATGCCGAGGGATTTTTCCAGCGGCTGGCCGGCGCCCAACAAGGTCGCCAGCTGCTGAGTGAAACTCACCAGCGCCGCGCCACTCAGAGCACTGCGTCGGCGCCCCAGGCCACTGGCACCGGCGCTGGCCTGAATGCTCAAGACCATCAGCCCGCGCTTTTGCAGGAGCGCCACGGCCGCCGGTTGATCGGTAGCGCTGATCGCCCCGCGCTGGCTGGCGCCCTCACTGTCGACGGCGTGGTAGTTGAAGTCGGCCATATCAATCGCCACGCGTTACGCGCAGCACCTCTTCCAGCGAGGTGATACCGGCCACCGCCTGGCGCAGACCCTCTTCGTACAAGGTCCGCAAACCACCGCGGCGGGCAGCCTGTTCGAGAGTCGCGGCGTCGGCCTGGCGCATCAGCAGCCCACGCAGTTCTTCACTCATCACCAGCAATTCGGTGATGGCGCTGCGACCGTGATAACCGCCACCGATGGCTTCGGTGTCGGGCCGATAAAGGATGATCGGGCGCTGTTCGGTAAAGCGGTCGAGGCCATGGGCGGCGACCAGTTCCGGCGGCGCCTCGAAGGCGATACGGGTTTCGGGATCCAGGCGTCGCACCAGGCGCTGAGCGAGGATGCCCTTGACCGTCGAGGCAATCAGGTAGCTTTCCACGCCCATGTCCAGCAGCCGCGTGATACTCGCCGCGGCGCTGTTGGTGTGCAGGGTGGAGAGCACCAGGTGACCGGTCAGTGACGACTGAATGGCGATGCGGCAGGTCTCGAGGTCGCGCATCTCGCCGATCATGATCACGTCCGGGTCCTGACGCACGATGGAGCGCAGCGCCCCGGCGAAGTCCAGGCCGATGGAGGGTTTGACCTGAATCTGGTTGATGCCTTCGAGCTGGTATTCCACCGGGTCTTCGACGGTGATGATCTTGCGTTCGGCGGTGTTGAGTTGCGACAGCGCGGTGTACAGCGTGGTGGTCTTGCCCGAGCCGGTAGGCCCGGTCACCAGCAGGATGCCGTGGGGGTTGCGCAGCACCTCGAGGAAGCCTTCGAGGCGCTCGCCGTCCATGCCCAGGCTCTGGAAATCGAAGCTGACAGTCTGGCGATCGAGCAAACGCATCACCACCGACTCGCCGAAACTGGTCGGCACCGTCGACACCCGCAGGTCGAGGGACTTGCCCTGGATGCGCAGCATGATGCGGCCATCCTGCGGCAAACGCCGCTCGGCGATATCGAGTCGGGCCATGATCTTCAAGCGCGAGATGACCGCTGCCGCCGAACTCGACGGCGGCGCCTCCGCTTCATGCAGTACGCCGTCGATGCGGTAGCGCACCTTGAGCTGGCTTTCGAAGGGCTCGACGTGGATGTCCGAAGCGCGCTGTTCCACCGCACGCTGCAGGATCAGGTTGACCAGGCGAATCACCGGCGCCTCGGACGCCAGGTCCTTGAGGTGCTCGATGTCCTCCTTGGCGCCGCCCTCCTCGTCGAGGGTCTCGATCAGCGAGCCCATCGCCGAGCGGCCCTGGCCAAAGTAGCGCTCGATCAAGGCTTCCACTTCATTGGCCGCGCCCACCGACAGGTACACCGGCATCTGGCAGGCATAGGCCACCGCCTCGATGGCGTAGCGATTGGCCGGGTTGGCCACCAGGACATGCAGGCCATCACGCTCCGGGCCCAGGGGCACCACGCGGTGATGACGCAAAAAGCGCTCGCTCAGCGCCGGCAGCGACTCGAGCACGGGGGGTGCATCGGCCGCCAGCAGCAAGGGCGCTGGCAGGCAAGCGGCCCAGGCCTCGGCCAGGGACATTTCCGAGACCAGCCCCAGCCGCGTCAGCAGGCCAAGCAGTTCATTGCTGGCCGAGTCCTGCTCCAGACGCCGCGCACGCTCCAGGTCCACCGGCTTCAGACCACCATGGGCGAGCAGCCACTGGCAGATCTGCGCGTCGGCAGGCAACGGCGCGTGCACGGCATCGATGGGGGACAAGGACATGAAATGGACTTCTGCAGATAAATAAAAAGGCGCCTTTGCAGACGCCCCGATACAGCCACCCTTTTATTTAGTAGTGGTGGTTTGCGTATTGATCGGGCGACCGCCCTTGATGGTTTTCTGCGCCTGTTTCTTTTCAGCCTTGGCGTCGTGAGTCTGCGTCATGACCGTGGAATCGGACGTACCCGAAGCGCTGGTTGAATTGGCGGAATCATCGGCCAATGCCATACCTGCAACGACCATCGACAACACTGCCGACCCTGCGATAAGTGGCCACTTCATATAAATCAACTCCCGTTCAAAGTTATGACAAATCAATATTTCTAAAATACTGCCAATTAGCCATCACCGCCGACATAAAGCCTAGAAACCCAATAAAACCGGGGGTGACGTCGATTTTACTAAACCAACAGACCTGTAGGTTTAGCTTAGGTTCACATCCTGACACAAAAAAATTACATTTTTAAATCCACGCATTTTTGGTGTTGACACAATTTGAAAAACACCCTCTTAATTTAAATGAAAGTGGATACATGGCCAGCGGCTTGAAGGCAAGTTGCCAGCATTTACACTTTTATTTCAAACAATTCCCCGGTTCATCGCACGGCGATAGCCATGCCCGCTGCTGCCTGTTTGTTCCTTGCCCAATCGAGACGGGAGGGGCCGAGACTTGCCGCCAGCAAGGCATTGCGCTAGTTGCCTGCGACATAAGAGCGCGGGGCAAGATCGGCAGTTGGAGTAATCACAGATGCGCAATCGAACACTTCTTGGGGCCAAATCGGCACTGGCACTACTGGGCCTGGCAATCGCGCAAGTGCATGCCGCCGACACCACGACGCAGACCCAGCTTGAAGCCAAAGAGCAACGTGCCGACAAAGCCGCCGCCGCCACCGTGGCGAAGATGAGCATGGAAGAGAAGCTGGCCTACATCGGCGGTATTGGTGGTTGGGACGTCAAGCCGCTGAGCGCCTATGGCGTGCCGCAGATCCACGGCGCCGACGGCGGTGCCGGGGTGCGCTACACCAGTGAAGGCAACGCCCAGGGTGTGGTCTACCCTTCCGGCCCGAACATCGCCGCCACCTGGAACCCGCGTCGTGCCATCGATTTCGGTCGCGCATTGGGCTACGACACCGCGTCCGGCGGCTACCAGTTCATCACTGGCCCCGGCATGAACCTCTACCGCACTCCGTACGGCGGCCGCGCGTTCGAATACCTGTCCGGTGAAGATCCGTTCCTCGGTGCCAGCATGGGCACCGCCGCGATCAACGGTATCCAGTCCCGTCGCGTCTGGGCCGAAGCCAAGCACTTCGCCGCCAACGATCAGGAAACCAACCGCTTCATCCTCGACGAAAAGATCCCCGAGCGCGTGCTGCGCGAGATGACCCTGCCGAGCTTCGAGTCCGCCTCCAAGAACGGCCTGGTGGCGATGATGATGTGCTCGTTCCAGAAAGTGAACGGCGAGTACGCCTGTGAGAACTCGCACCTGATCGCCCAGATCCTGAAGAAGGAATGGGGCTACAAGGGCTTCATCCAGAGCGACTACAACGCGGTGGTCGATGGCCTCCCCGCTGCCCAGGCCGGTACCGACCTGGACATGATGGGCTACCAGATGAACAGCACCATCCTCAAGCCGTATCTGGACAGCGGCGAGCTCAAGGCCGCGACCATCGACGACAAGGTGCGCCGCATCCTGCGCGCGATCTACCTGTACCAGTTCGACAAGTTCGCGCCGCTGACCACCCACAACATGAACAGCGCCACCAGCAACAAGGTCGCCCTGAACGTCGCTCGCGAAGGCATCGTGCTGCTCAAGAACGACCGCAATGTGCTGCCGCTGGACAAATCCAAGGTCAAGAAAATCGCCGTGGTCGGCAACCTGGCCAAGTACGCGCCGCCCACCGGTTTCGGCAGCGCCAACGTCATGGCCAGCCACTACATCAGCGAGCTGAGCGGCCTGACCCAGACGGCGCCGAATGCCAAGGTCGAATTCATCGACGGCCTGTCGCTGGATCCAAGCGCTTCGGTATGGTCGTCCAAGGACAGCAAAGGCAACACCGTTGCCGGCCTGAAGACCGAATACTTCACCAACGCCAACTGGTCGGGTGATGCCGCTGCCACGCAGATCAGCGATCACGTCGATCTGGACTGGTCGACCGACAGCCTGCCGGTCAACGGCGACACCGCCAACACCTCGATCCGCTATAGCGGTACCGTGACCCCGACCGTCAGCGGCGATCAGGTGTTCAAGGTACGTGCCGACGGCGCTGTGCGCCTGTGGGTCAATGGCCAGGAAATCGTCAACAACGGCGATGGCGAACACTTGCCGACCAACAGCATCCCACCGACCATCCCGTCGTTCGGCAAGGTGCACCTGGAAGCCGGCAAGGCCTACGACATCAAGCTCGAATACTCGCGTCGCGATGGCTACATTTCGACCATGGGTGGCCTGGTCGGCGTGCAGCTGTCCTGGGCTTCGCTGGCAGCGCCGCAAGACCTGTCCAAGTACGACGCGGTGGTGGTTGCGGTCGGCAACAGCAACGAATACGAAGGTGAAGGTTTCGACCACGGCTTCGACCTGCCGGAATACCAGAGCGAGCTGATCCAGAGCATCGCCAAGGTCAACAAGAACACCGTGGTGACCGTCCACGGCGGTACCGGCCTGAAGATGGCGGACTGGATCGACCAGGTCCCGGCTGCGTTGCACGCCTTCTACCCTGGCCAGAACGGTGGTCAGGCGCTGGCCGAGATCCTCTTCGGCAAGGTCAACCCGTCGGCCAAGCTGCCGATCAGTATCGAACGCAACATCGAAGACAACCCGCTGTACGCCGATTTCCCGAACTACGACAACAACCTGTCGCTCAAGGAAACCAGCTACAAGGACGACCTGTTCCTGGGCTACCGCGGTTACGAGAAGAAGGGCACCAAGCCGCTCTTCCCGTTCGGTTATGGCCTGTCGTACACCACCTTCGGCTACAACAACATCAGCGTGACCCCTGGTGTGGCCGTGGGCAATACGCCGATCAAGGTGTCGTTCGACCTGACCAACACCGGCAAGGTCGCCGGCTCCGAAGTCGCCGAGCTGTATGTCGGCCAGGCACACCCGAAAGTCGCGCGGGCACTCAAAGAGCTCAAGGGCTACAAGAAGGTCTTCCTGCAGCCGGGTGAGACGCGCCATGTGACCATCGAGCTAAACGATCGCTCGCTGGCTTACTTCGATGTCGACAGCAAGCAGTGGGTCATCGACGCCGATACCTTCAACATCTCGCTGGGTGCTTCGTCGCAGGACATTCGTCTGCAAGGCAAGGTGGTCAATCAGTTCCGTCAAGACCTGTCGACCACCACCAGCAACCCGCTGCCACGCTCGGCGCTGAACTCCACCAAGGTCACTGTGACGACGGTGAAGACTGGCGGCGTGGGTCATCAAGAGACCAGTGATGACACCGGTAGCAGCGACGGTGATTACGGTTCGACTGATTACTAAGCACTGAAGGCTCCTGCGGGTTCACACCCGCAGGATGTTCGCTCTGTGGCGAGGGGGCTTGCTCCCGATAGGCCGGACCTGCCATGCGCTGCGTGTCAGTGCCGCCCTATCGGGAGCAAGCCCCCTCACTACAGAGTTGCCTCACACTGGCGGTGCATCATCAAGTCGGCCGCCGAATCGCCTGATCGACCTGCTCGATATAGGCATCGAACCGCTTCTCCAGATCGACCTGCTCGGGAAACCGCAGCCATTGCAACTGCAGCCCGTCCATCATCGCCAGTATCTGCTGGGTGATGGCCTGCAGATCGACATCCTCGCGTACCTCCCCTCGCTCCATCAATTCGCGCAAATGCCCGCCCAGGCGGCCATAGATATCCTGATAGCGCGCTTGATACCACTCCCAGGCCGGATGCCCCTCCACCAGGCTCTCGGCATTGAGAATACTGAACGCCCGCACTACCCCCGGCGCCCCGCAGTTGGAACGGTTGATCGCCCGCAGGCTGCCGAACAGGCCATCCAGGCTGCCGTCGTTGCGCACTTCGTCGGCAATGCGCCGGTTGACCTCGTCACGGCGATCCAGCACGCCCATCAGCAACGCGATCTTGTTGGGAAAATGATGCAGCACACCGGCCACGCTGATACCCACGCGCTCGGCGATGCGGGCGATGGAGGCACCGCTGTAGCCCTCGAGGGAAAACAGCTGCAGGGCGGCGTCGAGCAGTTCTTCACGGCGCTTTTCACCCTTGGGGGCGCGGCGTTGGCGCGGCTCGGAAGCCGGCGCGTCGGGCGATCGGGTCATGGCACAGTCCATTGAAATGATGCCCGCTACCGTAAACAGATTGCCGCCGCGCTGCAAATTCAGGCGACCGGGCCACCTTGCGCTAGAAGATGTTGATGGGGTAATCGATGATCAAACGCACCTCGTTGATATCGGCATAGCGATAGCCGGTACTCGCGCGGTGCGTGGCCTGGCGCAGCCGAAACGACAGGTCTTTGGCCTTGCCGGACTGCACCACGTAGCGGGCCTCGATATCGCGCTCCCAGTGCCGGACGTCGCTGCCCTCGGGGTAGCGGTAGCGCGCGGTGTAGTAGGTGTTGTCGCTATGTGCGTTACCGATGTTGTCGCCACGTACGTAGCGGGTCATGAAGGTCAGGCCGGGGACGCCGAAGGTGCTCATGTCGAGGTCGTAGCGCAGTTGCCACGAACGCTCGTTGGCTTCAGTGAAGGTGGCGTACTGCACGGCGTTGGCTAGCGCCACACCGCCGCCCATGGTGCCGAACCCGGGCCAGTCCATGGGTTCGTCGCCATCGACCTGTTGATAGGCCAATGTGAACGTCTGCGCCCTGACCTTGTAGGCAGCCGACAACGACCAGGTGGTGTTGTCGATGGTGCTCGCCAAGCGCTTGCCGGTGTCGGTGGTACGGTAAAGGTTCGCGTCGAAGGTCAGCGACTGCGCCCGCCCTAGAGGCATGCGGTAGTTGAGGTTGCTGTAGTACTGGTGCCAGGTGTCCTTGAGGTCCGAGCCATAGAGGCTCAGGCTCAGACGGTCGGTGGGTTTCCACACCCCACCCAGGTAATCGATGGACCGAATGCTGATGGGCAAGCCGTAGTCCAGCGCCAGGGCATCGTCGTTATTGCTCGAATCGACGCTGCCTTTAGCGGTGAAATGCCCGGCATCCAGATGCAAGCCGCGAACTTCATCGGAGGCCAGCATGAAACCGGTGGCCGAACTGGGGAACAAGCGCACTTGGTTGACCCAGAATACCGGTACCGCCGGGAACAGGTTGCCGTACTTGAGTTCGGTGCGCGAGACCCGCACCTTGAACGCGCCACCGGTCTTGGAGTAGCTGTCCGCGGGCTCGCCGTCGTCATGCAGGGGCAGCAGGCGGATACCGGCGCGCCCGCCTCCGCTGTCGAGCTTGATCGCGGTGTAGCTGTACGCATCGATGCCCAAACCTACCGTGCCCTGGGTGTAGCCCGAGGTGTAGTTGAGCATGAGGCCCTGAACCCACTCTTCGGAATAGTCGCTGCGCTCGCCTCGCGGCTTGTAAGGGTTGCGCCCGACACCGCTGACGCCTCCGTGCTCGTAGTCCCGGCGGAAATAGAAATCACGATTGAGCAAATCCAGCCGAGCGTCGTCGAGAAACCCCTTGGCGTCTGCCTGATCGGTGACCGCAAAGGCGTAATCGACACAGGCCAAGGGGGCTGCCAACAGGCAGACAAGGGCGTGGTTGAGTTTCATGGGTAGCTCACTTGTTGTTGTTTTTGTTTGAAGTTGAAAGCACACAGGCGCCCACGGCCGCGGTGCGCGCCACGCGGGCGAGCACCACTGACAAGGGTTGAGACGCTTGACGGGCGGCCCTAGCCGCTGCGGTCGCCAGCCGCTGCACTTCAGGGCAAGGCGCTACTCGGCTGGGCCGCGCTCGGCGACATCCGCGGCGCGCGGGCCGAATTGGCCATGTGCATGGCCGCGACATAGCCGAACGTCAGGCCCGGGCCCAAGGTAATGCCGGGGCCGGGGTACTGGCCGCCCATGATCGAATTCATGTCATTGCCGGCGGCATACAGCCCGGCCATGGCCCGGCCCTCGGCATCCAACACCCGCGCCTGGGCGTCGGTGAGTAGGCCGCATGCCGTGCCGATGTCGCCCGGCACCACCTCCACGGCATAGAACGGCCCTTTGACAATCGGGGCCAGACACGGATTGGGTCCATGGGCCGGGTCGCCGAGGTACTGGTTGTAAGCACTCTGGCCCTTGCCGAAATCGGGGTCTTCACCGCGCTCGGCAAACCCGTTGTAGCGGCTGACGCTGGCCTGCAGCCCGACGGCATCGATGCCCAACGCCAGGCCCAGCGCCTGAATGCTGTGGGCGCTCACCAGGTAGCGATTGTCGAGGAAGCGTCGCAGCGATCCTGCCTGGGGGCGCACCATGCCCAAGCCATAGCGCTGCAGGAACTCGCTGTCGCAGATGAGCCAGGCCGGCACCGCCCCGCTTTTGTGCTGCGCTTCGCCACAGGCGTGGTAGGAATCGGCCTCGTTGACGAAACGTTGCCCCGCCTTGTTGACCATGATTACCCCAGGCTTGTAGCGATCAAGCATCAGGTGCGGAAATCGCGCGGTGCTGCCGTCCGGTCGCTTCATCAGCGACACCGGCGAGTAGAAGGCATTGTTGCGGTTGCGCCCATGGCCGGTCTGCGCGCCCAGGGCCATGGCCAGGTTGATGCCGTCGCCGGTATTGGCTTCGTTGCCGGCCGACCATTGACCGGTGGGATGGGGCAACCAATGCTCGCGCATCTTCAGATTGCCGGGGAAGCCGCCAGTGGCCAGCAACACGCCGCGCCGGGCGATCACCCGTACCGGCTGGCCGGCGTGGTCCACCACGGCGCCGACCACCTGGCCCTGCTCCACCAGCAACTCGCGAGCCGCAGCGTTGCGCCAAAGGGTCACATGCAGATCCAGCAGGCTCTTATAGAGCCGCCCGGCCAAGGCATTGCCCAGCACCAGACGGGTGCCGCGCGAGTACCCACGCAGGCGATCAGCGGCAAACCGGGTCAGCAGCTTCAGCGCGTGGCGCATCCCGCAGATCGAGCGCTTGGCCTTGAGCAGCAGGTCGATGTCGCTCTTGTTGACCATCATGCCACCGAACGCGAGAAACTCCGGCCAGGGCGCGCGCAGGTATTCGAAGTGCCGACCCAGCAGGCGACCGTCGAACTCCAGCGGATCGAGCGCGCGCCCCCCGCGCCCGGCTCCTTCGAGCTCCGACAGGTAATCCGGCGAATACCAGCGCCCGGAAAATTTCACCTCGGTGTGCTGCTCCAGAAACCTCAGCATCGCCGGGCCCTGCTCGAGAAACGCTTCACGCAGGGCCTTGGGCGCAGCATCGCCGACCACCTGATCGAGGTAGCTGTGCACCGCTTCCAGGCTATCCTTGACTCCCAGCGCCTTGCCTTGATGATTCAACGGTACCCAGGTACCGCCCCCGGACAGCGCCGTGGTGCCACCAAAACGGTCGGTCTTTTCCACCAGCAGCACGTCCAGACCCTGCACCTTGGCCACGGCCGCCGCGCACATGCCAGCGGCGCCACTGCCAACGATCAGCACATCGACTTCATGGGTTTTCACAGCGTGGCCCTCCCGGTTACTGACCAAAGCCCAGAGATCGATCGACCGCAGCGTACGGCGTGGGACGCAACAGCCAGGTATCGGCGCGCCCCAACAGGCTGCGGCCCAAGGTCTGGCGTTGCGCGGCGTGGGCCTGCTGGATGCGTGGATCGTTCCAATAAGCCTGCCAACCGGCCTCGCGCGCAGCAAAGTCGGGCCACGACAGCAGGGTGACCAGCCCAGGCATATGCTGGCCGGCGACCAGGTTGAAACTGCCCAGCAGGCTGGCGCCCTGCGCGTTGAGCACCGGCAGCGAGGTCTGTGCCACGTAGGCATGGGCCGCTTGCGGCTGGCCGTTGGCGATCGGCTGGACGATCAGTTCATGCAAGGCGCCGACCTGCACGGCCGGCCCGTTCTGGCGATGTTCGAGCCACGCCGGCGATGGCGTCAGCAAGGAAATATCGTAGTGCTGCACGAGTTCGCTGCCGGCGTTGGTCTCGGCGCGCAATGCCCACCAATCAGGGTCGGCGTAAAAACCGCTCCAGTTGTTCTCGCGCTCGCTGTTGTCCCTCCAGGCCATCAGATAGATGAACAGCGGCGTGCCGCGCCCGGCGATGGCGTGCCAACGGCCGACCACGCGGATGCCATGTTTGTCCAATAGCTTCGGCAAGCCATCGCGCATACGCGCGTCGAGGTCGTGCATGCGGCCGGGTTCGACATGGTAGTAACGCAGTTCGTATTGCATGGGATGCTCCTGTTCAGAGGCGGGCCGAGGCCACGTAGTTGCCGACGCTCCAACCGCCATCGACGGTGAGGGTATGGCCGTTGATGAAGCCGGCCTGATCGCCGCACAAAAAGTAGATCGCATTGGCCACGTCCAGCGGCGTGCCGATGCGATGGAACGGCGTCGTATCGATCATCACCGCTTTGAAACGCGCATCGGTGCGGATGCGCTCGGCAGTCAAGGGGGTCTCGATGATGCCGGGGGCGATCGCATTGACGCGAATGCCCTGAGGGCCGCAGTCCACCGCCATCTGCCGGGTCAAGCCGACCAGAGCTGCCTTGGTGGCGGCATACGGCGCCACATTGGGGTGGCCGATCAGGCCGAAGATGGAGGCCAGGTTGACGATGCAACCGCGCCCGGGCTTGAGGTGCGGCAGCGCCTCACGGGAATAGCGGAACACGCTGCGCAGGTTGATATCGGTGTAGCGATCCCATTCCTCGTCGCTGGTGTCCGCCGCGCTCTTCGCCTTGCCGATGCCAGCGTTGTTGATCAACCAGTCCAGGCCCCCGAAGGTTTTCACGGCGAGGCTGACCGCTTGCTTCGGCGCGTCCTGCGCGGTGACGTCCTGTACCTGCAGCGCGAACAGCTCGGGGCGGCCGCTGAGGTCGCGGGTCTGCTCGAGCGATTGGCGGTCCAGATCAGTAATGACCACCCGCACGCCCTGCTCGGCGAAACGCAGTGCCGTGGCGCGGCCCAAGCCTTGGCCGGCACCGGTGATGAGCGCCACGGGCGCGGTTGCAATCTTGTCTTCAAGCATCTCGAATACTCCTCAGCTGTAGCTGCCGCCCAGTGACTTGCCACCGTCGACGAACAGCACCTGGCCGGTCACGAAGTCGGTGACCGGACTGCAGAAGAAGGCAATCGCATTGGCCACGTCCTGGGGCCGCCCCGCCTTGCCGGTCGGCTGCAGGGCTTCCTGGGCACGGCGCCGTTCGGGGGTCAGAGCCTGTAGCAACGGCGTGTCGATCAGCCCGGGGGCGATGGTATTGACGCAGATGCCCCGAGGCGCCAACTCCATGGCCGCCGCCCGCGCATAGCCGACCACTGCGGCCTTGGAGGCCACGTAGTGGGCGTGATTGCGCGCCCCTAGATAGGCACGAGAGGCGACGATGACCACTTTACCGCCCGCCGCCATGCGCGCACTGGCCGCTTGGGTGAGGGTGTGCACGGCGATGGTGTTGATCTCGTACATGCGCCGGAAATCGTCGGCGCTGGCTTCGCTGAACGGGCGCTCGTCGAAGATCCCGGCATTATTGACCAACGCCGTCAGCGGCGGCAGGTCGGCAATCATGCGTTGGACCGCCTCGACGTTGGTGATGTCGACGCCCAAGGCGCTGACGTCAAGACCCTGGTCGCGCAGCGTGCCGGCCTCGGCCTCGGCCAGAGTGATGTTGCGATCGACCATGAACACCGCGAAGCCGTCGTGGGCCAGGCGTTCGACGGTGGCGCGGCCCATGCCGCTGGCACCGCCGGTGACTAATGCGTAAGGAAGGTTCATCGGTTGCCTCTG
Organism: Pseudomonas sp. GW821-FHT01A09; assembly: GCF_058986725.1. Taxonomy (NCBI): domain Bacteria; kingdom Pseudomonadati; phylum Pseudomonadota; class Gammaproteobacteria; order Pseudomonadales; family Pseudomonadaceae; genus Pseudomonas; species Pseudomonas sp. GW821-FHT01A09. Next base: position 15,917 of record NZ_JBYSWB010000040.1, on the reverse strand, counting down.
CTCGATTCATTGTTGTAGGAAGAGGTGCCAGCGCTATTGCATGCGATAGCCGCCGTTGACGTCGGTCATGGTGCCGGTGAGGTAGGAGGCCTCGGGGGAGATCAAAAAGGCGATGGCCGCGGCGATGTCATCCGGTTGCCCCAGCCGTCCCAGGGGAATATTGGCCGCAGCGGCAGACTCCTGGCCCGGCGCCAGGGATAGCCGCAGCATGGCGGTATCGATCAGGCCGGGGGCGATGCCGTTGACGGTGATGCCCATGGCCGCAGTCTCCCGCGCCAGCGCTTTGGTGTAGCCCAGCACTGCGGCCTTGCTGGAGATGTACGCCGAGCTTGAGCGGTACCCGCCCAACTGCGCCGCACAGGAGGAGAAGGTAACGATTCGGCCGTGTGCCACCGGGCGTTCACGGCGGGCACGGACGAACTCGCGGGTGCACAGGAAGGTGCCACGGGTGTTGACCGCGTGGGTGAGTTCCCATTCATCCAGTTCCGTGTCGGCGATCAAGCGCCGTTCGCCATCGTGCAGGATCAGGATGCCGGCGGCGCAGACGATGGCGTCCAGTGTCCCGTGCGCTGCCTCGACGTTGGCGAATGTGATCGCAACACTGGCTTCATCAGCGACATCCAGGCGCCAGGCGCTGTGGCCGCTGCCTGGCAGATCGGCGACCGTGTCACGGCAGGCGGCCTCGTTGCGATCAGTAGCGGCGATACGGTAGCCGCGGGCGGCGAGATAATGTGCCACACCGGCACCGATGCCTTGGGCGGCACCGGTGATGAGCACATGACGAGAGGTTGAGATCAATTGCAGCAAGGACATAAGTAGCTCCAGATTGTTATTGTTTTCTCTCATGTATACATAGGAGCAATCGCAAACCAAGAGGCTGCTTGCTCAGGCAGAAAACCTAAAAATTTGCTGGACCATGGATACAAGGTAAGTGCTAATCTAGCATCTTTACGTAATGCGTAAATAGATTACGTAAAAATAAACATCCGATCACGACGTTCGAGGTGGCCAGCCCACTGCCCAAAATCGCCGGCAGTCACTACCTTGCGTATCGCCGATAACAACAACAAACAGGACGACCTTGATGGAATCTCAAATCGCGCAGTTTCACGCGGCGCTCGACAAGCGCCCGGTCTCCCGGCAGCAATGGCTGATGCTGTTGATGCTGGTGTTTCTCCTCGTCACCGACGGCTACGACGCCCAGGTCATCAGTTATGTGGTGCCGGTGCTGTCGCAGCAATGGCAGTTGCCCCCAGCCGCATTCGGTCCGGTGTTCAGCGCCAACCTCTTCGGCCTCACCCTCGGTGCTTTGGTGGTCAGCCCACTAGGCGACCGCATCGGTATCCGCCGCGTACTACTGGGGTGCGTATCGCTGTATGCGGTGCTGACCGTGACCATGGTACTGGCCCGGGACATCCAGGTGCTGATGGCCATGCGTTTCGTCTGCGGTCTGGGCATGGGCGCAGCGATGCCTAGCACCATGGCGCTGATGGCCGAATACGCACCGCCGCGCCTGCGCACGGTGATGGTGACCATGGCCGCCTGCGGTTACTCGCTGGGCGGGGTGCTCGGCGGTTTCGTCGCGGCGCTGATGATGGATACTTACGGCTGGCAGTCGGTGTTCATCGCCGGCGGGATAACGCCCCTGCTGTTGCTGCCGTTTCTGTTCAAGTACCTGCCTGACTCGCTTACCCATCTGTTCGCCGACGCGCCGCCCTACAACCGGTTGCTGACGATCACCCGGCGCTTCATGCCGGATTGGCAGGTGCCGGAGCGCGGTCCGGTGGTTTCCGGCAACGTCGCGCCGGTGTCCCGCAAAATGCCGGTGCTCAACCTGTTCCGCAAAGGCTGGTCACGGCCGACCCTGTTCATCTGGGGCACCTTCCTGTTCAGCCTGATGCTCACCTACTTCTATCTGAGCTGGCTGCCGGTGCTGCTCAAGCAAAGCGGTATGACCCTCAACGCGGCCAACGTCACCACCTCGATGTTTCTGCTGTCCGGGGTAGCCGGCGCGGTGTTGATGTCGTACCTGGCAGACAAGCTGCAACACAAGACCCGCGTGTTGGCCCTGATGCTATTCGGCGCGGCGTTGGCCACTGTCGCCATCGGCCGCAGCCAGGGGCACGCCGGCTGGTTGGTGTTCTTCGTTCTAGTGGCGGGCTTCTGCATCATCGGCGGTCAGCTGATGCTCAATTCCTTCACCAGCAGCTTTTACCCTAGTTACGCGCGGGCCACCGGGATCGGTTGGGCCATGGGCATCGGCCGCTTCGGCTCGATCATGGCGCCATTGATGGGCAGCCTGCTGCTGACCCTCAATACCCCTGCGGAGCAGATCTTCTACTGGTTCGTGATCCCGGCGGTGATCTCCATGCTACTGATCACTCAGGTGCGCAAGCCCAAGGACGAACCTCCGGCGGTCGGCCCCGTGCATCACGAACTGCACGGGGCCCCAGAACACGGATGAGCGCGTTGGCGTCAGTCGCCGCTGAGGCGACTAAAGTTGTGCTCCAGAAACCGCCCGGCGAAGTAAATATGCTCGCGCATCAGCGCCTCAGCGCGCCAGCCTTCGCGGCGAATCACTGCATCGACGATGCGGTGGTGGTCGTCGTGGGAGCGCAGGATGGTGGCGTAGTCGTGCCAGAACATCAGCCGCGAGGTGACGTAGGGAATCTCTTGAGTGCGCTGCACGAAGTCGCGGATCCAATGATTGGCGCAGCTCTCTATGAGTACCGAATGCAAGATCACGTTGGTCTGGCGGTAGGGCTCGAAATCCTCGGGCGCCAGGTGTCCCTTGCCGAGAATCTGATCGCCCGCCGCCAACTGCGCTTGCAGTATCTCGATATGGGCATCGCTCAAGCCCTGCTCGGCCGACAGGCGACAGGCCATGCCTTCGAGATTGGCGCGCACGGCGTAGGCGGCAATTATGTCCTTGATATCAAAGCGCCGGATCATGTAGCCGCGCTTGGCCTGGTAAGTCAGCAGGCCCTGATTGGCCAACGCGTTCAGCGCCCCACGCACAGGTGTGCGGGAGACCCCGAGCTCGGTGGCGAGGGGGATTTCTTCGAGGTGATGGCCGGGTTTCAACTCACCGCTGAGGATCTGCTCGCGCAGTTGCTCGGTGATCTTTTGCGACAACGTCTGCATGGTGCTCCTTGTGCCGGGCCCGGCCCTGACGGCTCTGGCAATGCGCCTGCTGGCGCGAACGGTACGGCGGGGCATCACTATAAAAGGAAGGACCATGGACCTCTATACCTATTACCGCTCGACCTCCTCCTATCGCGTGCGCATCGTGCTGGCACTCAAGGGCGTCGACTACCTGGCATTGCCCGTCAACCTGATAAATGCCGGAGGCGAACATCTGCAGCGCGCCTACCGCGCGCTCAACCCACAAGCCCGAGTGCCGACCCTGCGCACTGATGACGGCGAGCTGCTGGTGCAATCGCCAGCGATTATCGAGTACCTGGAAGAAGTCTGCATACAGCCACCGCTACTGCATGGCGACGCCCTGAGCCGAGCTCGGCAACGGGCAGTGGCGGCGCTCATCGGCTGCGACATCCACCCGCTGCACAACGTTGCGGTGCTCAAGCGCTTGCGCGCACAGGGTTGCGACGAGGCGCAGGTCAACGCCTGGATCGGCCACTGGATCAGTGAAGGACTGGCGGCGGTCGAGGCCCTGATTGGCGAGCAGGGTTGGTGCTTTGGCGAGCTGAGCGTCGCAGATGCCTACCTGCTGCCGCAGCTTTATGCCGCGCGGCGCTTCGCGGTCGATGTGCAGCAGTGGCCGCGGATCGCTCGGGTCGAGGCGCTGGCCATGGTCCATCCCGCGTTCATTGCCGCGCACCCGGATCAGCAGGCGGACAAGCCGGCGTAAGCGACGCCCGGCTCAGTTGGGCCGAGTGCCCCCCATGCGCCGAGTGATGGCCTCGGCGGCTTGCTGCAGCAGTTCAGCGGCCGAGGCTTGGTTGAACGGGGTGAATACCGAAGCGGCGCCCACCACGGTAATGACCCCGGCGAGTTTCTGGCCGGTGGCGAACAAAGGTGCTGACACTGCATTGACCCCCGGCATCAGCAAGCCATGCACCTGATTGAGGCCACTGCTGCGGATGCGTGCTACTTGCGCAGGCAATTGCTCGAGCAGCGCAGGATCGGCGCTGATGTTCTCCTGGGCGCGCAACTCGGCGGTCTCGGCCTCGGGCAGGAAGCTGTTGAAGACCATGCCGGTGGAGGACATGAGCACCGGCAGCACAGAGCCCACGCGCGTCACCAAGGTCACCGCGCCGATGGATTGCTCGACGTGCACCACGGTCGGCCCCTTGTTGCCCCACACCGCCAGGAAGCAGGTTTCGTTGAGGCTTTCACGCAGTTGCTCGAGATAGGGACTGGCGACCTTGAGCACATCCAGGCGGCCCAGTGCCGCCAGGCCCACCAGCAACGCCTCACGCCCCAGGCCATAGTGGTTGTTGGCAGGGTCCTGCTCGGCGAAGCCGCTGGCGATCAACGCTTGCAGATAGCGATGGACCTTGGCCGCCGGCATGCCTACGTGCTCGGCCAGCTTGGAGAGCGAGGTGCTAGGCGCCAGCTCGGCCAAGCCTTTGAGGATACCGGTACCGACTTCGGCCGCTTGCACCTTTTGTTGGCGCGCGGCGCTGGCGGGCGCCAGCGGTGGATCGATGTTGTCACTGGCCATGAGCGGGGAATGCCTTTGCAAAGAGTGCGCTTTTATAGCTTGACCTTACCGCAAACTCAAATTACGTTATACGTAATCCAATTACAAATAAAATAACAGAGGTCGACATGCCCCTCTCCCCCGCCCCCCTCTACCAGAGCGGTTTCGGCAACGAATTTAACAGTGAGGCCCTGTATGGCGCGCTGCCAATGGGCCAGAACTCCCCGCAACGGCCCCCATACGGCCTGTACGCCGAGTTGTTCTCCGGCACCGCGTTCACCGTCCCGCGCAGCGAAGCACGTCGCACTTGGCTGTACCGCATCAGACCCTCTGCGAGCCACCCGCGCTTCGAGCCATCGCCGCGGCAAATTCGCGGCCGTGAGGCGGGGCCGATCACGCCCAACCGGCTGCGCTGGAACCCCGTCGACTATCCCAGCACCCCCACCGATCTGCTTGACGGCCTGTTCACCCTCGCCGCTACTCACCCGGCCGATCAGGCCGCCGGCATCAGCGTGCACCTGTACGCTGCCAACGTCTCGATGCAGCGCGCCTTTTTCAACGCCGACGGCGAGTGGTTGCTGGTACCCCAGGCCGGGCGCCTGCGAGTGGTCACCGAGCTGGGGGTGCTGGAAGTCGAGCCGCAGGAAATCCTGCTGCTGCCGCGTGGCCTGAAGTTTCGCATCGAGTTGCTCGACGGCACCGCCCGCGGCTACATCTGCGAGAACCACGGCAGTCCGCTGCGCCTACCCGATCTGGGGCCGATCGGCAGCAACGGTCTGGCTAACCCGCGGGATTTTCTGGCGCCGGTAGCGGCCTTTGAAGAGCAGAACGGACCTTGCACACTGGTGCAGAAATTCCTCGGCGAACTGTTCAGTGCCGAACTCGCGCATTCGCCCTTCGACGTGGTCGCCTGGCATGGCAACAACGTGCCCTGCAAATATGATCTGCGGCGCTTCAACACGATAGGCTCGATCAGCTTCGATCACCCCGATCCGTCCATCTTCACCGTGCTCACCTCCCCCAGCGCCACGACGGGGGTGGCCAACGTCGACTTCGTGATCTTCCCACCGCGCTGGCTGGTGGCGGAAAACACCTTCCGTCCACCCTGGTTCCACCGCAACGTGATGAATGAGTTCATGGGTCTGATCGACGGCGCCTACGACGCCAAGGCCGAGGGCTTCAGCCCCGGTGGCGCCTCGCTGCACAGCTGCATGAGCGCCCACGGCCCGGACAACGCCACGGCGCAGAAAGCCATGGCTGCCGAACTCCAGCCGCACAAGGTTGAGCAGACCATGGCCTTCATGTTCGAGACCTGCCAGGTGCTGCGGGCCAGCCAGCTGGCCCTCGACAGCGACCACTTGCAGAGCGACTACGACGGCTGCTGGGACGGCCTGACCCATAATTTCACCCGAGGATAACCATGAGCATTTCGTCAGCCCCGCGCAGTTGGATCGCCAGCGCCAACGGCCACCCGGATTTCCCGCTGCACAACCTGCCCTTCGGCATTTACAGCCTCGTTGGCGATACCCCGCGCGGCGCCGTCGCCATCGGCGATCAGTTGCTGGACCTCGGTGCTGCCGCCGCCGCGGGGCTCTTCGAGGGCGCCGCACTGACCGCCGCCAAGGCTGCCGGCGCCAGCAACCTCAACGCCTTTTTCGCCCTCGGCAGCGCACCGCGTCAGGCGTTGCGGGCGGCGCTGCTGGACCTGCTAGGCGAACACAGCGGCGCCCAGGACCGCCTGGCCGGCGCCTTGCACCCGCAAGCCGACTGCCAGATGCATCTACCGGCGCAAGTCGGCGACTACACCGACTTCTACGTTGGCATCCACCACGCCACCAACGTCGGCAAATTGTTCCGCCCGGACAACCCGCTGCTGCCCAACTACAAATACCTGCCCATCGGCTACCACGGCCGAGCCTCGACGCTGAATATCAGCGGTACTCCCGTGCATCGTCCCAACGGCCAGACCCTCCCGGCAGGCGCGAGCGAGCCGCAGTTCGGGCCCTCGCAACGGCTCGACTACGAGCTCGAAATGGGCGTGTGGATCGGCCCCGGCAATGCCCAGGGCACCTCCATCGCCATCAATGAGGCCGCCGAGCATATCGCCGGCTTCTGCCTGCTCAACGACTGGTCGGCGCGGGACATCCAGGCGTGGGAATACCAGCCACTGGGGCCGTTTCTGTCCAAGAGCTTCGCCACCACGCTGTCGCCCTGGGTGGTCACCGCCGAGGCGCTGGCGCCGTTCCGGTGCGCGCAGCCCGCACGGCCGGCGGGTGACCCGCAACCGCTAAGGTATTTGCTGGATGAGCAGGATCAACAACAAGGCGCCCTGGATATCGAACTGGAGGTATCGCTGCTCACCCCGCAGATGCGCTCGAGCGGCCTGGCACCGCAGCGCCTTGGCCTGAGCAACACCCAGCACATGTACTGGACCGTCGCGCAGATGATTGCGCACCACAGTGTCAACGGCTGCCGCTTGCAGCCTGGCGACTTGCTGGGGACCGGAACCTTGTCGGGGCCAGAGGCTGGACAATATGGCAGCCTTCTGGAGATGACCCAGGGCGGCAAGCAGCCGTTGAGGCTGGAAAATGGCGAAACGCGCAGCTTCCTGCTCGATGGTGACGAGGTGATTCTGCGCGCCCGTTGCCGGGGGCCGGGGTTGCCGAGTATCGGGTTTGGGGAGTGTCGCGGAGTGGTCATGCCAGCACCGATCAGCGTTCGGCCAGACTTTCCTGGGCATATTCCTGCAAGGGACTGAGAAAATAACTGACCACGGAACGGCGATCGGTCTTGATCTCGACTTTGGCAGCCATGCCCGCGAACAGCGGTTCTGGTTGCCCATGGATGTTGATCGTGCTGTCGTTGAGGCTAATGCGAGCACTGTAACGCAGCCGTCCTTGTTCATCTTCGATTGCATCCTTGGACAGGCTGTTGACGCTACCCTCGACGACCCCATAGCGCGTGAAAGTAAAGGTCTCGATCTTCACTTCCACCGATTGACCCGGCCGGATGAAGCCGATGTCCTTGTTATCGATCAATGCTTCGACCTCCACAGGCTGATCATCCGGCACCACGATCATCAGGGCTTGTGCCTGGGTCACCACACCTCCTTTGGTATGAATAGCCAGTTGCTGAATGGTACCGGCCACGGGCGCCGTCAGCTGGCGCAAGCCGTGACGCACGTCCGCTTTGGCCAACTCCTGACTGACCGCCATGGCCCGTTGCTGTGATTCGTTGAGCAAGTCCAACATGCTCCGGCGTGCTTGAGCGATCACACTCTCGCGACGAGACAGCGCCGACTTGCGCGCCGCCTGCAACTCTTCGACGCGCAAACGCGTCAGGGCCAGTTCACGCTCCTGATCGATACGCCGTTGCTCTTTTTCAAAAAACGCATGCTTGGGCACTGACTTCTCCTGCCATAGCAGCTGGTAATCGCTAGCCAGTTGGCGAGCGATGGGCAGCGACTGCTGCAACGACAATACCGCGGCCTCGACGCCACGAATTTCGGCTCCCAGACGTTCGATATCGGCAGTCGCCTGATCCACCGAACTACGTAGTTCAAGAAACTGACCATCGAGCCATCGCCTCGCCTTGGCCAACTGCTGTCCATCGGCATTCGAAATCGAGCTGGCAAGCAATTCTGGCTCGCGCTGATCACGGATAGCGTCGAGCATGGCTTGCGCACGCGCTGCGTCGACATTGGCCGATAACAAATCGCTGCGCCAACGGGTGACATCTGCCTGGGTGCCCTGAGCGTCCAACTCCACCAATAACTGGCCCGCCTGAACTCGCTGACCATCTTCAACGTGAATGGCTTTGACCAAGGCAATCTCACTGGCCTGGATGACCTTGCTTTTACCACTGGGCACGACTTTGCCGGTCGCAGTGGCAACGACGTCCACTTGCCCAAGGCAGGCCCAGAGCAACAGCAGGCCGAGCGCCACGAGCAACATCTTCTGCAGCAGTTGTGGTGTTGGATGGGGCGGTCGCGCCTGAAGCGCCAGGACCGCGGGCAAGAAGGCTTGCTCATGTCGCTGGCACTCCTGTTCACGCGCTTGCAGACGAGCCGCCCAAGCCTTGCACCATGCTTGGCGATAACGCGCCCATAAAGGGGATTTGCTGGTCATACGCTACCTACCTGTTGCAGCCTGTACAGATTCGAGTACTGCGATTCCTGCCGGCAAAGCAGTTCTTCATGAGAACCCTGCTCGATGATTTCTCCCTGCTCCAGAACGGCAATCCGGTGGCAGTGCCTGACCGCCTGCAATCGATGGGCGATGATGATCACCGTGCGCCCGATGCACAGCGAGCGCATGTTGTCGGTCACCCACCGCTCGGCTTCGGCATCCAGCGCACTGGTGGCCTCATCGAAAATCAGCAGTCTGGGGTCACCCATCAAGGCGCGAGCGATGGCGATGCGCTGTCGCTGACCGCCAGAAAGGGAACCGCCCTGCTCGCCGACCAACGTGTCATAAGCGTGGGGCAGCGCCAGAATGAAATCGTGGGCGCCGGCCAACCGTGCAGCGACCTCCACTGCGTGCTTATCTGCCTGCGGGTAACCTAGGGCAATGTTGTCGAACACGCTGCGATGAAATAGCAGATTTTCTTGCAATACCACGCCCAGTTGCCGCCGCAGTGACGCTGGCGAGACCATTGCCAAGTCCATACCATCGATAAGTATGCGGCCTTCGTGTGGCACGTAGAGCCGCTGCAACAGCCGCGCCAGGGTACTTTTGCCAGAGCCCGAGCGTCCCACCAGACCAACCACCTGTCCGGCCTCTATACGTAAACTCAAGCCTCGCAAGACTTCGGGCGATTCAGGTTTATAGCGAAATCGGACGCCCTCGAACTCGACCGCTCCCTTCAGCTCAGGCATGACGGTCGAACTGGCGGTACCCCGCTCGCCCGGTGTATCAAGGATGTCTGCAAGACGCGCAAGGGACACGCCGACCTGTTGCAGCTCACTCCACACTTGCGACAAGCGCAGCACCGGCTGGGCTACCCGGGCGGCAAAGAGGTTGAAAGCAACTAGCTGGCCGACCGAGAACTCCCCTTCGAGCACCAGCCTGGCGCCCATCCATAATGTCAAGGCCGTCACTAATTTGCCTATCAGGCCGATCAACTCGTGCCCGATCGCCGACAGGTTTCTGGCCCGAAACCCCGCTTTGACGTAGGCGGCCAATTGTCCGTCCCAATGACGACGCAGGACCGGTTCCGCCGCCATGGATTTGAGCGTAGAGATACCGTTCAGGCTCTCCACCAGAAAAGCCTGATTATCGGCACCCCTCGCGTAGCTCTCGTGCAGACGATTACGCAAAGCTGGCGTGATGGCCAAGGCGATAATCACGTAGAGCGGCAATGACAACAGCACGATCACCGTCAGCCTGCCACTGTAGGAAAAAAGAATTGCGATAAACAGCACCGAAAACATCAGGTCCAGCACCAGCGTCAGGCTGTTTCCCGTCAGGAACTGGCGAATGGTGTCGAGCTCTCGCAGCCGAGCGACAGTGTCGCCAACTCGACGCCCCTGAAACCAGGTGCTGGGTAAACTCATCAGATGAGCAAATAACTTCGCACCCAGCTCGGCATCGATGCGGCTCGCGGTATGGCTGAACAGATAGGTGCGAAAGACGCTGAAGAGGCTCTCGGCAAGCATGACGCCCAAAAGCCCTATAGCCAGTACATCCAGCATCGACATACCGCGATGCACCAGCACCTTGTCCATGACTACTTGAAAGAACAACGGTGTAACGAGCGCCAATAATTGCAGGCATAGAGATACGAACAGCACTTGCCCCAGTAACCGCCGGTATTTTGCGATAGCGGGCAGGAACCAGGCGAAACCGAAACGCTGCGCAGGCCTTTCCAGCGCTTTTGCCTGAAGACCGATCAGGATCAACTGTCCGGTCCAGAATCTGCCAAGGGCAGACGGATCGAGTATTGCCATAGAGGAGGATTGCGGATCGCTGATACTCACTTGCTCTGCGTTCACTTCGCAAAAAACGAAGTAACCACCCTCGGCTGATCGGCCAATGGCTGGCAGCGGCGTATTTTGCAGCCGGCCCTGCGAGCAAATGACAGACTCGGCGTGCAGGCCGCACTCATGGGCAGCCTGCAGTATTTCTTCGTGGGTCAGTCGGCGTCCCTGTGCGGCAAAGTCGTGACGGATCTGCTCGGCGCTGACGGCAAGGTGATGATGGCGAGCCACCATCACCAGACACTCCAGCGCCGAATCCTGCGATTCGTCTGTCATCGACGAACAGTGCGGATCAGCGCTGTGGCTCATGCGACAGCCGCTCCGAGCAGGGGTTGATAACCTCCCAGATCAACCGCGCCCGGAACCTGTCCGCCAGCAGGGGCCGGGGCAAAGGCTGCCATGGCCTGAATCAGCGGATCAATGCTCAGGCGCTGTGGTGTGGCCGCCGGCCCTGGCAGGGGTACCCCGGTGTTGTCGGCGACCAACGCCAAGGCTACCGGGACATTTTCGGCTGCGGGCATGTGCAAAGCGGCCGCCATGGGCTGAGCGAAAATGAAGTCCGCTGCGCCCAATTGAGCTACCTCCAACGAGTCGAGATAAAGCAACTTCAGCGGCTCGCCAGTGCCCACCGGCTTGGTGCTGACTATTACGCCCTGGATTAGGGCGACGCCGTTGATAACATTTCGCTGCTCCTTGGTGATATCGAGCGCCGCGTAATCGCTGATACCCACCTGGCTCAGGTCGATTTTGTCGAGCCCCTGGCGGAAGCCACGCAGGGCATTGCTGTAGTCGATGACGCCTTCCTGCTGAGCAACAACGAAGCGATTCGCTTCAGTGCCGTCACGCTCATACACAGTACCCGAGAGACTGGCAACGAATTGACCGTTGGCGTCGGTCGTCAACGAAACTCCCTTGGCCCCACCGTTCATGATGACGGTACCTGCGGCGACTGGCAGTGGTGTGGCCTCGCCACTTTCGGTGAAAAAAGTGCCTGGGCCGGCGAAGCTTTCCTGGAAACGGAAATTCGCACTGCTCAGGGCATCGCTGGTCACCCCTTGCAGCACCAGACGCTGCCCGGCCCCAAGGTCGATATTCACATCGGCATCGACCTGGGTCAGTTGCAGGTCCGCGAACTGCCGGCCTTTGAACCCGACCAGGTCGATCACTTCGCCACGGGCTGGCTCGAAGCCGCCCAAGGTGTCGCTACTGTCGCCACGGCGGTGGATCACGAAAAAATCTCGACCACTGCCACCTACCAACGTGTTGTTGCCTCTGCCCCCATTCAACAGGCTGTCTCCACTGCCTGCCACCAGCGTGTCGTTGCCATCACCGCTGATCAATTGCTGGAAGCCTAGCGGGTCCACCAAGGTCAGCACCGTACCACCCAGACTCGCTGCGCCCGTGGCGGCATTCAGACTGACATCACCGGTGACGGACGCCGCATTGACTGTATTGCGGCCTCCGGCGGTCCCGTTAGCGGCATCGTCAAGCGTTGCACGGGCTGGGTTGGCCGCCGCCAGCGCTGCATATTCGTCCGTGAAGTAGTAACTGTCGTCCGCGCTACTTTGGGCGCCGTAGGCCCGCAGCGACCATTTATCCAGGGTCACGGGGAGGCCGGTAGCGGCATTGGTCACTTGCAGCGTCCAGTTTCCTGCCGATTGCTCGCCCCAGTGCTGGGTCGACATCAGGCTGTGCTTGAACGCTCCGGCGAAAGCGTTGCCGGTGTCCGCGTCTACTGCGAGTGATTTTCCGGGTCGGTCGAGTAGCAGGCTCTGGGTGCCATTGGGCGCTATGAGCTTGACCTGCAGGTCACCCAATCGTCCCACTTGAGCATGAAAATCGACCTCGACGTGTTCGATATCGATGCCAGCGGGCAGCGTATTGATCGTGTCCAGCACTGCACCGGGTTGCAGCACCGACCCCAGCACGGCGCTGTTCCCTACCACCGATGCCTCGTTGGCGGCGGTGCGCTGGCCGAGCCAGCCTTGAGCCAGGCGTACTGCGGCGCGCGCGTCGACTTTGCCGAAACCGTAGTCATCACTCCTGTGCATACCGCCGCCGTTCCAATGCCTGGCACCGTTGTCAGCCCATTGCGTCGTGGTGTCCTCGACCTTGCGTGCCGACAAGGCCAAGATCTGCTGCACGTCGCGGTAGCCAAGATTGGGATTGGCTTCGAGCATCAACGCCACCACGCCGGAGACGATCGGTGCCGCGAAACTGGTGCCTTGCATGGCGCTGTAGTCGTTGCCGAAGGTCGAGCCCCGCTCGGTCTGCAATTGGCGGCTCGTGGACAGAACGTTGCTACCCGGCGCCGATACCAGCAGGCTTGCGCCCGGATTGGAAAAGGGCGCGGCACCGATGACAAGGGTCGAAAGGTCGCCTTGAGCATTGATGGCCCCGACCTCGATGCTGTAGCGATTGTTGTTCATCAGCGAGCCCTGAGCGCTACCGCCTTTTTCCCGCTCATTGCCGCCAGCCGCGACCATCACCGTGCCCAGCCCCCCGCGGCCGTTGGTTGCCGCCGCCTGGGCACTGAGCGTCAATGCCGCGGCCGTGGTTACCATGCCTTCGTGTACATTGCTGAGGGCAAAATCGTTGGTGAACCCCCAACTGTGGTTGACTACATCGTAATTGACCATATTGCCGAGCCCGGTAAGGTCTGCCCCGCTATTGGCCAGGTAATGGCCACCCAGCGTCGCCCCATAGGCCACGCCGACGCCTCCTTGATCATTGCGCCCGGCAACCATCACACCCGCTACCATGGTGGCATGGTCGGACTTCAATGGCGCCAGCGTGCCGTTGGTGGTCTGCGTCGTCAGCCAGGCAGGATCGACATTGGCCTTGAGATCAGGGTGGTCATAGTCGAACAGCTCCGGCCCGGAAGAATACTTGCCACCGGGCTCGAATTGACCAATGCGCACGCCCTTGCCGGTGTAGTCCTGCCAGACAGGAAGCACACCGATATCACTCAGGTACCACTGGCGCGCCGCCATGGGATCGGTCGGCATTTCGGCGGTTTGCAGCGTGACGGAAGCGCGCATTGGCGCAAGCTCGCCGGAGCCCAGGTGCACGATAGACGCCGCCGGATTGCCTGCGCTGTCTACCAGCGCATATTTGAAGCTCATGGCGCCGATGTGCCCTACGGTCGGGGTAAACAGTACATCGCCTTGCTCATTGAGGCTGGCGGTTCCGCCCATGGCATCGCTGACGGCACTGACCTTCAGTGGCCCGGTGCTTTTCAGCAGTTGGTCGTTCGCCAGCAAGGCGGCGGCACTGATAACTCGGGCGCTGTGTCGATCCAGCGGGGCGCCTGCCGCATCGGTGGCGACTGCATCGGCCACCGGCATGGCATTGGGCGAATTGAGATCAATGGCCGAAATATCCGCGAAGTTGATTTTTTGGATATTGGCAATGTTGACGGTGCCATCACGGCCGAGCACCTTGTCGGCGATCTGATAACCCGAGTCGGTCGGGGTGATCTGATACTCGCCGTAGCTGCCGTGTACCGTCAGGATGTTGGTCCCTGCGCCGCCGTCGATCACCGCCTCGCCCCGCCCGACCTCGATCACATCATCACCGACGCCACCTTCGATAATGTCCTTGCCCCCACCCGCATAGATAATGCTGCCGCCTGCCGACGCTGAAATCCGATCGCCTTGAGGGCCGGCGTAGATCACCGATTTACCGCTGCCACCGACGATCAGGTTGCGGCCACTGCCGCCCACCAGCACGTCGTTGCCACCCCCGCCCAGCAGCACCGAGCCGCCGGAGCCACCTTTGAGGAACACGCCGTTGCTGCCGCCGCTGATCAGGTAGTCATTGCCGCGCCCGCCTTGGGCCATGGTCAATCCGGCTTTGGCCAGATTGAGCGCAACACCGGCCTCGCCAACAATAATCGCTGTGTCTCGGCCGCCATTACCCTTGATGGCGGTAGGGTCATCGCTGGCGCTGATCACGAAAACGTCATCACCTGCGCCACCGTTGTAGGTATTGGCACCCGCGCCCCCGACCAGCCAGCTTCCCGTTGCGGCTGCGGTCAGTGTGTCATTACCGCTGCCGCCATAAAGGTTGGTCACCCCTAATGCCGTGGCGTCGAGAGTCTCGTCTGTCGTCGCATTGCTGGCATAGGCGGTAGTGGTCACGCCGCCAGCGGTAGACACCAACTTGTTGCCGGCGCCTTGAGCAGTAATCAGGTTGCTTACCGTATCACCGAGGAAGTTCACGGCCAGCGCCTCGCGGGTTTCGCCGTTGATGACGAAGCTGCCTTTGGCGATCACGCTGTTGCCTTGGCGCACGTCGCCCTGAACCTGCTCGGCCGTGAGATTGATCTGGGTGATGCCCAATTCGTCGAGCGTCTTGAGTTCACCGGCATCGCTACGACCGTCGTGGGAAGCGTCCACCCACACGCGCAGTTTGGCCCAGGAAGGATCGGCCGAAGTGATGAGCGCGTCGGCATTGCCGTCTTCGCTGGCCAACGCGGCGAAAGCGTCCTTGAAGGTCACCGCGCCCGGCGCGCCATTGGTACCCGCCGCACCACCGTAGTACTCGGAGATCATCTGGCTGATGCTGGTGATCTGCCCGCCCCCATTGTCGACTACCAGCATGCCGGTGCTGCGATCGGCCCAGCCGGTACGTTTGAGGGTGCTGCTGTTGTCGGTGTCGAACAGCACGCCGTCGCTGATGGGCGTCATTTGCACGCCGGTGCCGGTCAGATCGAGTAGCAGCGGATCGATAAAGATGTTTTCAGTGGTCTGCGCCGCCAGCCCGTTAAGGACGGTGGCGTTGCGCAGACTGAAATCGGCCGCGCCGTTGGCGGGTTGGTCGAGGTAGAACTGTTCGAGGTGCTGGGTGGGTTGGATGTTGGTATTGAGCTGGATCTCGCCGGGACGCAGGTTGCCGGTGGCCAGGGCGCCTAACTGAGTGGAGGTGAAATCGGTCTTGTCGAGCTCGCCACCGAGGAAGAAGAACTTGTGGGTGGGTTCGTTGGCGACGTAGCCGTCGGTGATGTTTTGGGTGGCGGTGGATTCGTCCTGGATTTTTGTGCGGGGTTGGGGGTTTGAAATCGTGTCTATCTTGATCAAGCTCGACGGGTCGGGATTGGCTGCCGGGTCTTCTTCAGACCACATTGCTTCTGCTGCTCTATAGGTGATATTGCCAATCGATGCCGCGATAGCGAAAAGGCTGCTGGGCGATTCGGTTTGTAGTGGTCTAATGAAACCGGACACCCATTTAGGCGAGAATGCTCGCCATAGAGAGGTGTCTGATGACCAAGCA
>NZ_JBYSWB010000039.1:0-31405 GCF_058986725.1 Pseudomonas sp. GW821-FHT01A09 | reverse complement strand
AGTCACCAGCGTGGCCACCACAGCCAAGCTGGTTGCGCTTACGCGCAACGCGCCATGCCTGGCGCACCACAAAAAAGCCCGGACCTGGGCCCGGGCTTGTTCACATCCAGCGCAGCTTAGACGTAGTACGACTTCAGCGGCGGGAAGCCGTTGAATTCCACGGCGCTGTAGCTGGTGGTGTAGGCACCGGTCGACAGCCAGTACAGGCGATCGCCGATCGCCAGGTTCAGCGGCAGGCCGTACTTGTAGTTTTCATACATGATGTCGGCGCTGTCGCAGGTCGGGCCGGCGATGACCACTTCTTCCATCTCACCCTTCTTCTCGGTCCAGATCGGAAACTTGATGGCTTCGTCCATGGTTTCGATCAGGCCGGAGAACTTGCCCACATCGGTGTACACCCAGCGCTCGACGGCGGTGCGTGATTTGCGCGCCACCAGTACCACTTCGCTGACCAGGATGCCGGCGTTGGCGATCAGGGAGCGGCCTGGCTCGAGGATGATTTCCGGCAGATCGTCACCGAAGTCTTCCTTGAGGAAGCGGATGATTTCCTCGGCGTAGGTTTCCAGGCTGTTGGTACGGGTGATGTAGTTGGCCGGGAAGCCGCCACCCATGTTGATCAGCTTGAGGACGATGCCGTCTTCTTCTTTCAAGCGCTCGAAGATTACCTTGACCTTGGCGATGGCGGCGTCCCACACGCTGATGTCGCGCTGCTGCGAACCGACGTGGAAGGAAATGCCATAAGGCACCAGGCCCAGATCACGCGCGAGGATCAGCAGGTCCATGGCCATGTCGGTCTGGCAGCCGAATTTGCGCGACAGGGGCCAGTCGGCCGTGGTCGAGCCTTCGGTCAGGATACGCACATAGATCTTCGCACCTGGAGCGGCCTTGGCGATGTTGCGCAGGTCGGCTTCGGAATCGGTGCTGAACAGGCGCACGCCCTTCTCGTAGAAGTAGCGGATGTCCTTGGATTTCTTGATGGTGTTGCCGTAGCTGATGCGGTCCGGGCTGACGCCGCGGTCGAGCACCTTGTCGAGCTCGTAGATCGAGGCGATGTCGAAGCTCGAGCCCTTGTCTTTCAACAGGTCGATGATTTCAACGGCCGGATTGGCCTTGACCGCGTAGTAGACCTTGGCGAATTCGAAGCCGGCGCGCAGATCGTCGTACGCCTGGCTGATCATCGCGGTATCGATGACCACGAACGGGGTTTCTTGTTTGTCGGCGAAAGCCTTCATTTTATCGAAGGTTGCGCGCGCGAAGTAATCTTCGACCTGGATCGACATGCTAGGGACTCCTGGTGGCAAACATCATGGCCGTCATGGGATCGACAGCTGCATGAAGATGAAAAATGGGTGCAAATGAACGCCCTCCGTATCCCCACTTTGGTTCGCCTACTTCCCAAGGCATGTCGCCGAAAGCAAAAAGGCCATTGGAAGCGGGTTCCTCATGGCCTTGCTGTCTCGTCGTCAGTACTTGAGCCGGATGGATCGTTTCCAGCATGGACGTTCGGCGCGAACTTTAGGACGTGAGGGGCCATAGATCAACTAAAAATGTCGCGTTTTTGCACGCGGTATGGGTGATCCGGGTTCTGTGCTCCTGTTTAACCGACCCGGATGACAGTCTGATGTTCCCGAGAAACCGGTGAACGGTGCAAACCCCGGGATATGGCTCCTGGCCCATGGGCAATCCTGTGGTGAAGGGGCTTGGTCCCGAGAGGACGTAACTGACACACCTCGGAGTGCCAGTTCGGGCCTCTCGGGAGCAAGCCTCCTCACCACATGGATCGGCGTCAGGCAGGGGTCAGGCGCTGACCTGCTCTGCGGGCGATACGATGCTGGTTTTCATGCCGCGCGAACGCCCGGAACTCAGATAGGCGGCGATGGATTCCTGGGTCACTTCGCCCAGGAACACATTTTCGGCATTGAGCACCGGCAGCCAGCTGCGGTTGAACTCGTACATGCGCGACAACAGGATGCGCAGGTGCTCGTCGTACGCCGCCGTGGCGTTGAACGGTCGCAGGAAGTCACCGCAGGCGCCCTGCTGGCGGTGCAGGTCGCGACGGCGCACGTAGCCCATGGCCTTGTTCTCGGCATCGGTGACCACCACGTAGCGGCGGTCGTGCTCGTCCATCAGTTCCAATGCTTCGGCCACCGGCGTGCTCGGGCTGACAGCCGGCGCGTTGTCGGCGGCGTCTTCGGCCTTGACCAGCAGCAGGCGCTTCAAGGTGCTGTCCTGGCCAACGAAGCTGCTGACGAAATCGTCCACCGGGTGGGCCAGCAGGGTGTCCGGGTGATCCAGCTGCAGCAGCTTGCCGGCGCGGAAGATGGCGATCTTGTCACCCAGCTTGATGGCTTCGTCGATGTCGTGGCTGACCATGATCACGGTCTTGTTCAGCGCCCGCTGCATCTCGAAGAACTCGTTCTGGATCATCTCGCGGTTGATCGGGTCGACCGCGCCGAACGGCTCATCCATCAATAGCAGCGGTGCATCGGCGGCCAGCGCGCGAATCACGCCAATCCGCTGCTGCTGGCCACCGGATAGCTCACGCGGGTAACGATGCAGGTACTGCTTGGGTTCGAGCTTGATCATGCTCATCAGCTCGCGGGCGCGCTCATGGCATTTTTGCTTGTCCCAGCCCAGCAGGCGCGGGACCACGGTGATGTTTTCTTCGATGGTCATGTTGGGGAACAGGCCGATCTGCTGGATCACATAGCCGATGTTGCGGCGCAAGGTCACTTCGTCGAGGCCGGTGGTGTCCTCGCCGTTGATCAGCACCTTGCCCGAGGTGGGCGCGATCAAGCGGTTGATCATCTTCAGCGTGGTGCTCTTGCCGCAGCCCGAGGGGCCGAGGAATACGCAGATCTCGCCTTCGTTGACGGTCAAGCTCACGGAATCGACGGCGGTGACGGTCTTGCCGTTGCTTTGGAAGGTCTTAGTCAGGTTCTGAAGTTCGATCATTTGAGTAATCCTTTGGGAGTCAGGGCGCGTTGCAGCCATTGCAGGAACAGGTCGGCGATGATCGCCAGGACACTGACCAGCACGGCGCCGACGATCAACATCGACATGTCGCTGCGGCTGATGGAAGTCAGGATGAGCACGCCCAGACCGCCGGCGCCGATGGTGGCGGCGATGGTCATGACGCCGATGTTCATGACCACGGCGGTGCGCACGCCGGCCAGAATCACCGGCACCGCGATGGGCAGCTCGACCATGCGCAGGCGCTGGCCGAAAGTCATGCCGATGCCCTTGGCGGCTTCGCGGATGCCCGGCTCGACACCGGTGAGGGCGAGGTAGGTGTTACGCAGGATCGGCAGCAGGGAATAAAGGAACACCGCGGTGATGGCCGGCAGCGGCCCGAGGCCCTGGCCGAACTTGGAGTACACCGGCAGCAGCAGGCCGAACAGGGCGATCGAGGGGATGGTCAGCAGCACCGTGGCGCTGGCCTGGATCGGCCCGGCCGCGGCGGGGAAGCGCGTCATCAATACGCCCAGCGGCACGCCGATGACGATCGCCAGGGTGACGGCGATCCCCACCAGGGTGATGTGCTGCCAAGTCAGGTGGGCGACCTGAGCCCAGTCCAGCTGAGAGAACGCATCTACGAAGCTCATGGTGCCTCCTGCGGTTGTGGCGCGGCCACCGGGTGGCTGCGCAGGAAGTCGGCGGCGACCACGGACGGGCTCTTGTGCTCGACGTCGACCTGGGCATTGAGCTCGCGCATGGTGGCGTCATCCAGTAGCTCGGCCAGGGGTTTCATCAGGCCGGCGATGTCCGGATGCTTGTCCAGATAGTCCTTGCGGATTACCGGGGCGGCGGTGTAGTCGGGGAAGTAATGCTTGTCGTCTTCGAGCAGCTTGAGATGGAAAGCGTTCAGGCGCCCGTCGGTGGTGTACACCAGCCCGGTGAACACCTGGCCATTACGCAGCGCAGTGTAGACCAGGCCGGCGTCCATCTGGCGGATGTCGGCGCGGGTGAAACTCAGGCCGTAGGCCTTGGTCATGCCCACCAGGCCGTCGGAACGGTTGGCGAACTCGGTGTCGAGGGCGAGGATGTGGCCCTTGTCCTGCTCGCTTTGCACCACGGTATTGAGCTGGCTGATGGTGTTGATCTGCGGGTACTGCTGGGCAATCTTCTGCGGCAGCGCCAGGGCGTAGGTGTTGCTGAATTTGGACGGTGCAAGCCAGACCAGGCCTTTTTTCGCGTCCAGTTCCTTGACCCGCTGATAGGTGGCGGCGCTGTCGAGCTTCTCGTCGACATGGTTGTAGGACACCAGCGACACCCCGGTGTATTCCCAGAGCATGTCCAGCTGGTTGGTTTCCTGGGCACTGCGCGCCAGGTTGCTGCCCAGGCCGCCGGTGATCTGCACGTCGTAGCCTTTGCTGCCCAGGTACTGGGCGGTGAGGGTGGCGAGCACGGTCTGCTCGGTGAACACCCGGGCGCCGAGGCGAATCACCGGTTTTTCCGCGGCCTGCGCGGCGCCTGCACAGAGCAGGGCCAGGGCCAATAGCACACTTGTCTTGTTCATCTGTATTCCTTTGCTCAACGGGCCAGGCCTTTTTCCAGCCAAAGGCGGCTAGTCAGGGTGACCAGGCCGTCGAGAATCAGCGCCAGCAGGGCCGTGCACACGGCGCCCAGCAGCAGCTGCGCATGATTGTTCAGGGCGATGCCAGGGAAAATCAGGCTGCCCAGGCTGTTGGCGCCAATCAGAAACGACAGCGGCGCGGTACCGACGTTGATCGCCAGCGCCACGCGCACGCCGCCGATGATGATCGGCACGGCATTGGGCAATTCGACCTGAAACAGCACCTGGCGCGGGGTCATGCCGATGCCGACCGCGGCTTCCTTGAGCGAGCCCTGAACGTTTTTCAGGCCCTCATAGGTGTTGCGCACGATGGGCAGCAGGGATGCCAGGAACAACGCGAAGATCGCCGGCCCGCTGCCGATGCCAAGCACACCCAGGGCGATGGCCAGCACCGCCAGCGGCGGCACGGTGTTACCGATATTGAAGATCTGCATGAATCGCTCGGCGCGCCCGGCCATGCTCGGGCGGCTCAACGCGATACCGGCGGGGATACCGACCACCAGCGCGGCCAGCATCGAAGCCAATACCAGCAGCAGGTGCGCTTGCAGATAGAACCAAAGATCGTCCTGGTATTGCTTGAGGGTATCGATGCCGATCCAGTGGACCAGCAGGGCGAGGATCACGACCGCAGCCGCACATCCCGTCAGCCCTTTGCCATAGCCTTTAGCCACAGAGGAGCTCCTGTTTATTTCAGTCGGCGCAAGGGGTGTCTGTGGCGCCAGCCTGCAAGGAGGACCGACACCCGTTACGCGAGAGGCAGTTCGCCGCAGCACCCGTTGTAGAGGGGCTGCGCAAGAACCATGAGCGCAACCGGCGGTAGCTAACGTGTTGATTCTGAAAGCTCTGCGGGTTGCTCGACTCGGGGAGTGGACGTGTGGGGGGTGGAAAAGGTTCCCCGCAGGTTGGCATTTGGCCATGTGTCGGCAACGCGTGAAATTTTCAGTTGCCAGTGATTGCTGACTGTCGAGGGGGAAGTGCTTCCATCTGAAAATTCTCTGCGCAGGGAGCTAGGATGCCCACCGATGTATAAAAAGAATTCACTTAAGGGTATATTCCTTGGGGGGTGTTTTTGCCCTGGCAAGTCAAGATCTGTGATGAGTTCCTGCGTGAGTTCAAGCGACTGCCCGAGGCCGTCCAGGATGATTTGATCGCGCAGTCGCGTTTGCTTGGGCGATTTGGGCCAGAGTTGGGTCGGCCGTACGTTGATACACTGAATGGCTCCCGGCACGCCAATATGAAGGAGCTGCGGTGCAGTGCAGATAATCGCATCTGGCGAATCGCATTCGCGTTTGATCCACGTCGCAGAGCGATCCTGCTAGTTGGTGGTAGCAAATCAGGTGTGAGCGAAGGTAGGTTCTACAAGGCATTGATCACGCTGGCTGATGCTAGGTTTGACAGGCATCTGGCCGATCTGAAAGAGGATAAAACGTAATGGCAATAACACTGGAAGAGGTCCTTGATTCACTACCTCCGGACCGTCGTGCCGAGATAGTGAAACGCGGCGACGAGTTGATCGAGGAATATCTGACGCTCCAGGCGCTTCGTAAAAAACTCAACCTGACCCAGGAAGCAATGGCTGAGTTACTGTCCATCAGGCAAGCGAATGTTTCAAAGGTGGAGAAACGTGCGGATATGCTGATTTCCACCTTGCGCAGCTATCTGGAGGCGATGGGTGGAACGCTCGAACTGACAGCACGGGTTCCAGGGTATGGCCCGGTCAGGCTAGAGGGACTTGGCGATCTAAGCATTCAGCGCCCAGTTTGATTTCGTCGAACCCTCTTGCTGGCTTCAGCGCCAATCGCGGGCCTGGACGCTGGCAAATCGCTATTATATAGCCCGTTTGACGCTTTTTTCACTTCCAGTTGATAGGTAACCAACAGTGTCAGAGCCATGCTGCCGCGCAGCCTGGTAGTACTCGAGCCTCATGGCCTTCACGCCGCGAGGTGCCGATTCTTTTCACTGTGGTCCCCCCTCATGTCATCGACTCTTGCGCGTCCCCCGTCACGTCCGCTGAATGTCTGGATCTGCCTGGGTGTTCCAGCCATCATCGCCATCGCGTTGTGCCTGCTGGAACTGACCAACATCGATATGGACATCGAGAAGCTGTTCTACATCCCCGCCGAGCATGGATTCATCGGCAGACACAGCTTCTGGCTGGAAAACATCCTCCACGACCGGGCCAAGCAGTTGGTGATTGCCATCGGCCTGATCGGCGCGCTGGGCTACTTTGCCAGCTTCAAGGTCATGCGCTTGATGCCGATTCGCAAGGAACTGGCCTGCTTGGTCGTCGCCATGACCCTGGCCACCAGCTACACCCCGCCACTGAAAACCGTGACGGGCGTGCAGTGTCCTTGGGACCTGACCGAATTCGGCGGCAAAGAGACCTACAGCAAGTTGTTCGAACACCGTCCGGCGGCGGTCGTCGAAGCGGGCCGTTGCTGGCCGGGCGGGCATGCCGCCACCGGGTTTGCCTTGTTTGCACTGTTTTTTGTGCTGCGTGACCGTAGCCCCCGGCTGGCTCGCGCTGGCCTGCTGTTCGCGTTCGGGCTGGGGACACTGTTCTCCGGCGTGCGGATGATCCAAGGGGCGCACTTTTTGTCACACAATATCTGGGCGGCGATTTTCTGCTGGGTGATCTGTCTGGGAACCTACCGCGTCATGCTGTACCGCCCGCATACGGCCGCGCTGCGGCTACCCGAGGCGGCCCTGGCGACCGCTTGAGCAAGGGGCGACCGGCGAGCGGGACTCATGGTTCCAGCTCGCCCCCCTTTGGGCTATAATCTGCGCCCTTTTTTGAATCACCTCGCAGGCGATTTCCCATGACCCAACAGGCCGCCGAAGTCGCGAAACGCCGCACCTTCGCCATTATTTCCCACCCGGACGCCGGTAAGACCACCATCACCGAGAAACTCTTGCTGATGGGCAAGGCCATTGCCATCGCCGGCACCGTGAAGTCGCGCAAGTCCGACCGGCATGCCACCTCCGACTGGATGGAAATGGAGAAGCAGCGCGGCATTTCCATCACCACCTCGGTGATGCAGTTCCCCTACCGCGAGCACATGATCAACCTGCTCGACACCCCCGGTCACGAAGACTTCTCGGAAGACACCTACCGCACCCTGACTGCAGTGGACTCGGCGCTGATGGTGCTCGACGGCGGTAAAGGCGTCGAGCCGCGGACCATCGCCCTGATGGACGTGTGCCGCCTGCGCGACACGCCGATCGTCAGCTTCATCAACAAGCTCGACCGCGACATCCGCGACCCGATCGAACTGCTCGACGAGATCGAAGCCGTCCTCAAGATCAAGGCCGCGCCGGTCACCTGGCCGATCGGTTGCTACCGCGATTTCAAGGGCGTGTACCACCTGGCCGACGACTACATCATCGTCTACACCCCCGGGCACGGCCATGAGCGCACCGAGACCAAGATCATCGAGAAGCTCGACTCCGATGAGGCCCGCGCCCATCTGGGCGACGAATACGATCGCTTCGTCGAGCAACTGGAACTGGTGCAGGGTGCCTGCCACGAGTTCAATCAGGACGAGTTCCTCAACGGCCAGCTGACGCCGGTGTTCTTCGGTACCGCGCTGGGCAACTTCGGCGTCGATCACGTGCTCGATGCCGTGGTCGACTGGGCGCCACGCCCGCTGGCCCGTGTGGCCAACGAGCGGACGGTCGAGCCGGTCGAGGAGAAATTCACCGGCTTCGTGTTCAAGATCCAGGCGAACATGGACCCTAAACACCGCGACCGTATCGCCTTCATGCGTATCTGTTCGGGCAAATACGACCAGGGCATGAAGATGCGCCACGTGCGCACCGGCAAGGACGTACGCATCGGCGACGCGCTGACGTTCTTCTCCTCCGAGCGTGAGCAATTGGTCGAGGCCTGGGCCGGCGACATCATCGGCCTGCACAACCACGGCACCATCCAGATCGGCGACACCTTCACCGAAGGCGAGGCACTGGGCTTTACCGGTATCCCGCACTTCGCTCCGGAGCTGTTCCGCCGGGTACGCTTGAAGGACCCGCTCAAGTCCAAGCAGCTGCGCCAGGGCCTGCAACAGCTGGCCGAAGAGGGCGCCACTCAGGTGTTCTTCCCGACCCGCAGCAACGACATCATCCTCGGCGCCGTGGGTGTGCTGCAGTTCGATGTGGTCGCCAGCCGCTTGAAGGAAGAGTACAAGGTCGAATGCGCCTACGAGCCGATCACCGTGTACTCGGCGCGCTGGATCGAATGCGCGGATAAAAAGAAGCTCGAGGAATTCGAGAACAAGGCGGTCGAGAACCTGGCCGTGGATGGCGGTGGCCACCTGACCTACCTGGCCCCGACCCGAGTCAACCTGGCGCTGATGGAAGAGCGCTGGCCGGATGTCAAATTCCGCGCGACGCGGGAACATCATTGATGAGAAGAGGGGGGTGGCTTGGGCCACCCCTTTTTTGTAAGGAGTATTTACGCGGGGCCGTTGGCGTTTTGTGGTAGTTGGCATTTTCCCGTTTGTGGGGTAATGGGCGGGTTTGTCAACTATCACGAGAGGTTGTTTATTATGAAAATCGTAACTTATTTGCATGCTCATGTTTTCAAGAGCACCAATGCTGCTGTTGAATTGGCAGGGAAGAGTGAGGCGGATTATCAGTTTGCGAAAAAGCTTATAAACGGCAAGCAGGCTTCTGCATCCAGCAGCCTTAAAAGAATTGAGACTGAAATTCCTCAAAAGGAGAGTCGTATAGACCATATTGAGAGTGCACGTGGTCAATTCATATCCGAATGGGGAGATATGAGTAAAAATATCGGGCTGAAGGACGCCACCAAAGTGGGGGGCATGCACAACCCCAGGCCTTTTGAGTCAGCGATAAAGAATGGGTTGGGTGAGGTGGCGAAGCTTAAGATAAGAGCTTCAGAGCTGGAAGCTAAAAGCGTTAAATATGAAACGTTGTCACAGCGTCTTGGCTCACTTCGCAGTCAGGGGGGGAACCCTCCCTCCCTTTCCAGTTCAGTAGGGTATGTTGACGCCGGCCGCCGTATAGTAAACACCACTGAGTCTGAAACACGACCAACACAAATTGCCAACACGGATTCCGTCGTCTCAACCGAGGAACAAGAGCACAATCGCTTCTTTAATGGCTTTCAATTAAAAGCCTTGGATCGCTCCACGCAGCAAGAGTTTATCAAGTATATGAAGCAAGTAATGGATGCGTGTCCGCAACAGGCCAAATCGGTAAATCCACAGATTGTCTCTGATGGTATGCAGCCGGGTACCAGTGCTGAGGACAAGCCCGCTGGAGCACACCAATCCGTCGCATAGCGAACACGTAACAAGTAACACGTAAACAGGCGCACCTCTGCCTCAAGCAGTCAGAGGGCGCGCCTTCCCATCAACTCAAGCCTCTAACGCCCGCACCCGCTGACGCCGCCGTTGCTCGGCTTCTTCCTCGGTAACTTGCAAGGTGAAGTCGAAGTCGATCTCGGCGAACTTGCCGTCTATCCCATAAGCCGCCGCTGCCGCGCGATCCTCACTGAAATATATCTTCGCTACCAGCTCGTCACGCGTGGCATAGGCGAAATCGTCATACAGATACTTGTCGCCTGCCAGATTGATCTGTGTGGTCAGGTGACGATGCCCCGGTGCCGAAATAAAGAAGTGGATGTGCGCCGGACGCTGACCATGACGACCCAGCTGATCGAGCAGGGCCTGGGTCGGACCATCCGGCGGGCAGCCGTAACCCGAGGGCACGATGCTGCGAAAACGATAGCGACCCTGGGCATCGGCGACGATGCGCCGGCGCAGGTTGAATTCCGACTGGCTCGGGTCGAAGTACGAATAGGTGCCACCGGTATTGGCCTGCCACACGTCGACGATGGCGCCGGCCACGGGGTTGCCGTCGACATCCTTGACCTGGCCCTGCATGAACAGCGGCACGCCGGGATCGGTACCGTCGTCCAGCCGCGCCTCGAAGTTGCTCAGCGGCGCACCGGCCACGTACAGCGGGCCTTCGATGGTGCGCGGGGTGCCACCCAGATGCCCCGCTTGTTCATCCTGAGCATCGAGTTGCAGGTCCATGTAGTGTTCCAGGCCAATGCCGGCCGCCAGCAAGCCGGCTTCCTGGCGCGCACCCAGCACGTTCAAATAGTTGACGGCCTTCCAGAATTCTTCCGGGGTCACGTCCAGATCCTCGATGATATTCACCGCGTCCTTGAGGATCCGGTGAATCAAGGTCTTGACCCGTGGATTGCCACCGTCGTTGAGCACACCGGCGGCTTCTTGCAAAAACAGTTGTACGGGTTCGGTTTGCGAGATATTCACAGTCATGATTGGCGCCTCATCTTGTATTTATTATTGCTGCTGATCAGTACATGGCCGATCAGCGGTCGTCTGCGTGGATCGAAGAAGGGTGTCGGCACAGGGCGTTTATTTCTATCGCCATGTACGGATACAGCGGCAATTGCATCAGCAGGTCGTGCAGCTCCTGGGCATCGGCGACGTCGAACACGCTGTAGTTGGCATACAGCCCGGCGATGCGCCACAGATGGCGCCATTTGCCCTGGTCCTGAAGCTGTTGTGCGAGAGCTTTCTCGCGGGCCTTGAGGTCGGCCGCCTGGTCGGGGTCGATGTCCACCGGCAGATTGACGGTCATTTTGACGTGAAACAGCATGGGTCGTCTCCTTAGCTGTGGCTGTGCAAGGTGTGCGCGGCGTCGCGGCGGTGGAAGCTCAGGCGCTCTTCGTCCAACTCCAGGCCCAGCCCCGGCAGGTTGGGCACGTGCAGGTGGAAATCGCGGTACTCCACGGGCGTGGCGATGATGTCCTGGGTCAGCAGCAGGGGGCCGAACAGCTCGGTGTCCCAGCTCAGCCGCGGCAAGGTGATAAAGGCGTGGGCCGACGCCAGGGTGCCGATACCGCCCTCGAGCATGGTGCCGCCGTACAGGCCGATACCGGCAGCGTCAGCGATGGCGGCGGTGCGCAGTACGGCGCGCGGCCCGCCATTCTTGGCGATCTTGAGGGCGAAGATGGTGCCCGCGCCGATGCGTGCCAGGTTGAAGGCGTCTTCGACGCATTCGATGGATTCGTCGGCCATGATCGGGATGGGGCTGCTGAGCGACAGGCGCGCCATGCCGGCCGGGTTGTTGCGTGAAATCGGCTGCTCCACCAGATCGACGCCGTTGCTGCCCAGTACCCGACAGGCTCGCAGCGCTACCGATTCGTCCCACGCCTGATTGACATCGACCCGCACGCTAGCGCGATCACCCAAGGCGCGCTTGATGGCAATCACGTGGGCCAGGTCCTTGTCGACTTCACCAGCGCCGATCTTCAGCTTGAAGATGCGGTGGCGGCGGATATCGAGCATTTTTTCCGCCTCGGCGATGTCCCGCGCGGTGTCGCCGCTGGCCAACGTCCAGGCCACTGACAGGCTGTCGCGTACGCGGCCACCCAGCAACTCACTGACCGCCACGCCCTGGCGCTTGCCTTCGGCGTCGAGCAGGGCGGTTTCCAGGCCGGATTTGGCGAAGGTGTTGCCGCGGGCGATGCGCTCGATGCGCAGCATGGCGGCGTTGATATTGCTGGCCCCCTGACCGATGAGCATCGGCGCCAGGTGCGCATCGATATTGGTCTTGATGCTCTCGGGGCTTTCATTGCCGTAACTCAGGCCGCCGATGGTGGTGGCTTCACCGATGCCTTCGACCCCATCGGAGCAGCGCAGGCGGATCACCACCAGCGTCTGCCGCTGCAGGGTGTGCATCGCCAGCTTGTGTGGGCGAATGGTCGGCAGGTCGACGATGATCGTCTCGATCGACTCGATCACTGGAAGGGACATTGCGATACCCGTCAGGTTTGTTTGTTATGGGATCGAGTGTGCTGCCTGTTCAAAGGGGAAATCCAATATAGAATGGGTCTGGTTTGATACCTTCAGGGTATGGCAGAGAGAGGCATTCATGGAACTCAGGCACTTGCGCTATTTTCAGGCGGTGGCGCAGACGTTGAATTTCACCCGTGCGGCCGAGCAGTTGCACATCGCCCAGCCACCGCTGAGCCGGCAGATTCAGCAGCTCGAGGACGAAGTCGGGGTCAGCCTGCTGGAGCGCAGCCGGCCGTTACGGCTGACCGAGGCAGGGCGTTATTTTCACGAGCACAGCAGCGCGCTGCTGCACCAACTCGATACCCTGCGTGACAACACGCGACGCATCGGTCTGGGGCAGAAGACCTGGATGGGCATCGGTTTCGCGCCGTCGACGCTCTACGGGGTGCTGCCGGAGCTGATCCGCCGCTTGCGTGCCGACGACAGCGTGATGGAGCTGGAATTGGGACTAAGCGAGATGACCACCAAGCAGCAGGTCGAGGCGCTCAAGGCCGGGCGCATCGATGTCGGCTTCGGGCGTATCCATATCGATGACAGCGCGGTGGTCCAGCAGGTGCTGTCCGAAGAACGGCTGATGGCGGTGCTGCCCGCCGGGCATCGACTGCTCGGCCATACGGTGAGCCTTGCGGAACTGGCCGACGAACCCTTCGTGCTGTACCCCGGCAACCCACGCCCGAGCTATGCCGACCATGTGCTGGGCCTGTTCGCCAGCCATGGCTTGCAGATCAAGGTGGTGCAATGGACCAATGAGCTGCAGACCGCCATCGGCCTGATCGCGGCAGGGATAGGGATAACCTTGGTGCCGGAGTCGGTGCGCATTCTGCACCGTGATGACATTGGCTATGCCAGTCTGGAAGAAGCCAATGCCACCTCGCCGATCATCCTCAGCCACCGGGCCGGGGATGTATCGGCGAGTTTGCAGCATTGTCTGACGCTGATCGAAATCCTGCGCGGCCGATGATCCCCTGTAGCGGGGGGGCTTGCCCCCGAAAATGTTCCATTCAGCCCCATCGTCGGGGGTTGAAAGATTTTTCGGGGGCAAGCCCCCTCGCTACAGGGGCGGACCCGGTTACAAGAATTGCTCCGCGTAGTGACACGCCACCTGCCGCGTGTCCACCTTGCGAAACTCCGGCACTTCGTCGCTGCAACGTTGCGTCGCATAGGGGCAGCGCTTGTGGAAGGCGCAGCCGGAAGGCGGATTGAGCGGGTTGGGCAGTTCGCCGACGATCTTGATCTTCGGCTTGAGCGGGTCCGGCTTGAGTGTCGGCGTGGCGGAGAGCAGCGCCTGGGTATAGGGGTGCAGCGGCCGGGTGTACAGGTCCTCCTTGGGACCCATCTCCGCCGGGCGGCCGAGGTACATCACCAACACATCGTCGGCCACGTGGCGCACCACCGCGAGGTTGTGGGAAATGAACACATAGGCGGTCTGATATTGCTGCTGCAGGTCCATGAACAGGTTGAGCACCTGGGCCTGAATCGACACGTCCAGCGCCGAGGTCGGCTCATCCGCCACCAGCACCTTGGGCTGCAGCATCATCGCCCGCGCCAGCGCGATACGCTGGCGCTGGCCGCCGGAGAACATGTGCGGATAGCGCTGATAATGCTCGGGCCGCAGGCCCACCTGCTGCATCATCGCCTGGACCTTTTCACGGCGCTCGGCCTTGCTTAGCGAGGTGTTGATCAGCAGCGGCTCGCCCAACTGGTCGCCGATCTTCTGCCGCGGGTTGAGCGAGGCATAGGGGCTCTGGAAGACCATCTGCACGTCCTTGCGCAATTGCTTGCGTTCGGCCTTGCTGGCGCCATGCACTTCCTGGCCGGCGATCTGCAGCGAGCCGGACGAGGGCTCCTCGATCAGCGTCAGGGCGCGGGCCAGGGTGGACTTGCCACAGCCCGACTCGCCCACTACGGCGAGGGTCTTGCCGGCTTCCAGCTCGAAAGACACGCCATTGAGCGCGCGGACCACGGCGTGGGGTTTGAACAGGCCGGTGGAGACATTGTAGTGACGGGTCAGGTCACGGGCGGTCAGTACGACGCTCATCACGCCACCTCCTGGTTCAACGGATAGAAACAACGGGCCAGGCTGTGGGTCTTCGGATCGAGACCGGGGCGCTGAGTGCGGCAGTTTTCCTGCACATAGGGGCAGCGAGGCGACAGCAGGCAGCCTTGTGGGCGGTCATAGCGGCCGGGGACGATGCCGGGCAGGGTCGCCAGGCGTTCGGCGCCTTCGCTGTGCTCGGGGATCGCCGCCAGCAGCGCTTCGCTGTATGGATGGCCCGGCAGGTCGAACAGTTGCGGCACCTGGCCCACTTCGACGGCCTGGCCGGCGTACATCACGCACACGCGCTGGGCGGTCTCGGCGACCACGGCGAGGTCGTGGGTGATCAGGATCAGCGCCATGTTCTGCTCTTGTTGCAGGTTGAGCAGCAGCTCCATGATCTGCGCCTGAATGGTCACGTCCAGGGCGGTGGTGGGTTCGTCGGCGATCAGCAGTTTCGGTTCGCCGGCGATGGCCATGGCGATCGCCACGCGCTGGCTCATGCCGCCGGACAGCTGATGGGGATAGGCATCGAGACGGCTTTCCGGGGCTGGGATCTCGACCTTTTTCAGCAGTTCCAGCGCCCGTTGGCGCGCCGCTTTACCGGACATGCCAAGGTGCTGGCGCAGCACTTCTTCAATCTGGAAACCCACGGTGTAGCTCGGATTGAGGGCGGTCATCGGGTCCTGGAAAATCATCGCCAGGTCCTTGCCCACCACCTTGCGGCGTTGGCGACTGCTGAGCTTGAGCATATCGTTGCCATCGAACACCAGCGAGTCGGCGGTGACGATGCCGGGCGCATCGATCAGGCCCATCAGGGCCATCATGGTCACCGACTTGCCCGAGCCGGATTCGCCGACGATCGCCAGCACTTCGCCCTTGTCGACCTGCAGGTCGAGGCCGTCGACCACCGGTACCGCGTTACGGTCGCCGAAGCGCACCGAGAGATTGGAAATATTCAACAGTGACATGGTCGGCTCCTCAGGCGGCATTCTTGAGTTTCGGGTCCAGCGCATCGCGCAGTCCGTCGCCCATCAGGTTGATTGCCAGCACGCTGAGCAAGATGGTCAGCCCCGGCAGGCTCACGACCCACCAGGCGCGTTCGATGTAGTCCCGCGCCGAGGCGAGCATGGTGCCCCACTCGGGTGTCGGCGGTTGCACGCCCAGGCCCAGAAAGCCCAGCGCGGCGGCGTCGAGGATTGCCGACGAGAAGCTCAAGGTGGCCTGCACGATCAGCGGCGCCATGCAGTTGGGCAGCACGGTGATGAACATCAGCCGTGGCAGCGAGGCACCTGCCAGGCGCGCAGCGGTCACGTAGTCACGGTTCAGTTCGCCCATCACTGCGGCCCGGGTCAGGCGCACGTAGGACGGCAGCGAGACCACGGCGATGGCGATCACGGTATTGATCAGGCCAGGGCCGAGGATGGCGACGATCGCCACGGCCAGCAGCAGCGAGGGCAGGGCCAGCATCACGTCCATCAGGCGCATGATCGAGGGCCCCATGATGCGCGGGAAGAACCCGGCGATCAGGCCCAGCAAGATCCCCGGAATCAGCGACATCACCACCGATGACAAACCGATCAGCAGCGACAGTCGCGAGCCGTGGATCAACCGCGAGAGCAGGTCACGGCCCAACTCATCGGTGCCCAGCAGGTATTGCCACTGGCCGCCTTCGAGCCAGGCCGGCGGGGTGAGCAGCGCATCGCGGAACTGCTCGCTGGGGTCGTGAGGGGCTACCCACGGAGCGAACAGCGCGCAGAACACGATCAGGATCATGAACAGCAAGCCGGCAACGGCGCCTTTGTTCTTGGCGAACGCTTGCCAGAATTCCTTGTAGGGGGAGGGGTACAGCAGGCTTTGATCGACTGCGACCGCCGGGGTTGGAGTACTCATGTTTAGGGTCTCAGCGCTGATGACGGATACGTGGATTGGCCAGGCCGTAGAGGATGTCCACGACGAAATTGACCAGAATGACCAGGCAGGCAATCAACAGAATGCCGTTCTGCACCACGGGGTAGTCGCGGGCGCCGATGGCTTCGATCAGCCATTTGCCGATGCCCGGCCAGGAGAAAATGGTTTCGGTCAGCACGGCGCCTGCCAGCAGGGTGCCGACTTGCAGACCGAACACCGTCAGCACCGGAATCAGCGCGTTGCGCAGGCCGTGCACGAACACCACGCGGGCCGGCGACAGGCCTTTGGCCCGGGCGGTGCGCACGTAGTCTTCGCGCAGGACTTCGAGCATCGATGAGCGGGTCATGCGCGCGATCACCGCCAGCGGGATGGTGCCGAGCACGATCGACGGCAGGATCAAGTGACGCAGCGCGTCGAGCCAGGCGCCTTGATCGTCGCTGAACAGGGTGTCGATGAGCATGAAGCCGGTGCGCGGCTCGATGTCGTAGAGCAGGTCGATGCGCCCCGACACCGGTGTCCAGCCCAGGCTCACCGAGAAGAACATGATGAGGATCAGCCCCCACCAGAAGATCGGCATCGAATACCCCGCCAGGGAGATGCCCATGACCCCATGGTCGAACAGCGAGCCTCGCTTGAGGGCGGCGATGACCCCGGCCAGCAGACCGAACACCCCGGCGAAGATCAACGCCGCGATGGACAGCTCCAGCGTGGCCGGGAACAGCGTCTTGAATTCGCCCCAGACGCTGGTGCGGGTGCGCAGCGATTCGCCCAGATCACCATGGGCCAGCTTGCCCACGTAATCCAGATACTGGGCATACAACGGTTTGTTCAGACCCAGCCGTTCCATGGCCTGCGCGTGCATTTCGGGATCCACGCGGCGTTCGCCCATCATTACTTCGACGGGGTCTCCGGGGATCATCCTGATGAGCGCGAACGTCAACAGAGTGATGCCGAAGAAGGTAGGGATCAGCAATCCCAATCGGCGGGCAATAAAACTCAACATCTTTCGTGATACCTCATCAGCCGGCTAGGCATGCGGCTCCAAGGCCCGGATAGGGTCTTGGAGCCGCGTTGTCTTCACTTCACATACGTGGTGGCGAAGTTGTTATTGGTCAGTGGGCTTATGTGAAAGCCTTCGACATTGGTGCGTAAAACCGTGAACAGCCTGGGGTAGGCCAGGGCGATCCACGGGTGTTGCTGCTGGAAAATCACCTGCGCCTGTTCATAGAGTGCCGCGCGCTTGGCCGGTTCAGTGGTGGCGCGGGCGCTGGCCAACAGTGCATCGAAGTCCTTGTCGCACCAGCGGGCGATGTTTTCGCCGTTGCTGGCGGCATCGCAGCTCAGGTTCGGGGTCAGGAAGTTGTCCGGGTCGCCGTTGTCGCCGGCCCAGCCATAGAAGCCCAGATCGTGCTCGCCGCTCTTCAAGCGTTTGAGCAGCTCGCCCCATTCCAGCACGCGGATATCCAGCTTGAGCCCGACCTTGGCCAGGTCAGCCTGCAATAACTGCGCCCCCAGCGCCGGATTGGGGTTGGTCGCGCCGCCGCCGTTGCGGGTGAACACGGTCAGCACGGTACCTTCGGGCACGCCCGCCTGCTTGAGCAGTTCGCGGGCACGGGCCGGATCGTAGGGGCTATCCACGAGCGCGCGATTATACCCCAGCAAGGTGGTGGGGTAGGGGCCGACGGCTGGCGTGGCGTTGCCTTCGCCGAAGAGGGTGCGCACGAAATTCTGTTTGTCGAGCGCCAGGCTGATGGCCTCGCGCACGCGGATGTCGCTCAGGTACTTGTGCTGGGTGTTGATGCCCAGAAAGCTGGTCATCAATGCGTCCATCTCTGCGACGTGCAGATTCGCGTCGGCCTTGAGCGTCTTGATGTCTTCCGGCTTGGGGTACACGGCCACCTGGCATTCGTTGGCGCGCAGCTTTTGCATGCGCACGTTGCTGTCCACGGTGATGGCGAACACCAGCGGATCGGCCGGCGGCTTGCCCTTGTAGTAGTCCGGATTGGCCCGGTAGCGCACCTGGGCGTCCTTGTTGTAGCGGCTGAAGATGAACGGGCCAGTGCCGACCGGCTTGCTGTTGAGGTCGGCCTGCTTGCCTTGCTTGAGCAACTGGTCGCCGTATTCGGCCGAGTAGATCGAGGTGAAACCCATGGCCATGTCGCGCAGGAACGGCGCTTCGGCACGCTTGAGGGTGAAGGTGACGGTGTGTTCGTCGACCTTGTCGATGCGCGCGATCAGGTCCTTGAAGCCCATGGTTTCGAAATAGGGGTAACCGAAGCTGGTCTGTTCATGCCACGGGTGCTTGGGGTCGAGTTGGCGCTCGAAGCTCCACATCACATCGTCGGCGTTGAATTCCCGGGTCGGCTTGAAGTAGGCGGTGGTCTGAAACTTGACGCCCGAGCGCAGGTGGAAGGTGTAAGTCAGGCCGTCGGCGCTGATGTCCCAACTGCTGGCCAGGCCCGGCTGGATATCAGTGGTGCCGGGCACGAAATCCACCAGCCGGTTGAAGATGGTCTCCGAAACCGCGTCGGCGGTCGTCGCAGCGGTGTACTGGACGATGTCGAAGCCTTCGGGGCTGGCCTCGGTGCAGACCACCAGCGGTTTGGCCAGCAGGCCGCCGGAGAGACTCAGCAGGGCTACCGCGAGTGCTGCCTGGAGTGGATGCGCTTTCATTGGAACCCTCTTCGCTCAAGTGCAGATTAGTCGCTGCGGCCGATCCGTCGAATCGACCGCAGCCGTGGGTTACAGCAGGTTGAATGGAATCTGCGTGACCACGCGCAGCTCTCTCAGGCTGCCATCGGCCTGATTGGCGCTGGCGCGGTGGGTCGCATAAGTCGCCTTGATACGGCTGTTCTTCAGGGCGCCGCTCTGGATCACGTAGCTGGCGCCGATGCCATACTCGACGTGTTTTTCGCCATCCATCTTCAGCACGTCATAGGCACCGCCCTTGTAGTGCGTACCGTCGATGCCCCAGCCGCGGGCGGTGTAGATGTTCATCGCCAGGCCCGGCACGCCGTAGCCGGACATATCCAGGCCATAGGCGAGCTGCACCGACTTCTCGTTGGGCCCGTTGAAGTCCGAGAACAGCGAGTTGGCCAGGTAGATGCCGTTGGTTTCATGCAGGTAATCGAAGTACTCGTTACCGTCCACCTCCTGATACGCCAGCATCAGGCTGTGGGCCTTGTGGCTGGCGGTGAAGCTCAGGCTGTAGGTGTTGTTGTCGATGGCGCCGAGCTTGCGCTGGCCGGTGTCGCGGGTCTTGTAGTAGTTGAACGCGGTATCGAGTTGCAGGCTGGCGTTGTCGCCGGCCGAGTGCGCGATGTTGAGGTAGTACTGGTTCCAGAAGTCCTTGACGCTGGCGGCGTAGAGCTTGGTGCCCAGGTTGTGGAACGGCTGATAGCTGAGGCCAGCCAGGGCCACCCGATCCGCCGTGATCGAGCGGTCGGCGTATTCGCTGACGAAGCGCGTCTGGCTCTGCTCGGTGCGCGGCGAGACGCGGTCGAAGGCGGCGAAGTCGAACGTCAGGTTGTCGAACTCGGCGCTGTTGATGGCCAGCCCTTCGAAGCTCGAGGGCAAGGCGCGGTTGCCGATCACATCGACGATGGGCGAGCTGTAGGCCATGCGCCCGGCTGTCAGTGTGGTGTTGGAGACACGGGCCTTGAGGTTGGCCAGGCCCAGCTTGCTCCATTGCTTGACCGCGTCGCCGTCGCTGTGGGTAAGGGTGCGGTTGCCGCCGCCGGCGATGCGGCCTTTGCCCTGCTGCAGGGCGATTTCGTTATAGGCCGCAACTTGCGCCGCGATGCCGACGGTGCCCTGGGTGAAGCCCGAGTTGTAGTCGAGCACCGTGCCTTGGGTCCAGGTTTCCCGCAGGCGCGTGGTTTCGCTGCGGCCATTGCCCTTGTTGATGGAAAAGCGCGTGTCGCGCTGGGTGCGTTCCTGGGCGAAGAAATTGCGCGTCCAGCCGCTCAGGGATTGCTCTTCGACGAAGCCCTTGGCGTCGGCCTGGGCATTGGTGCTCTTGAAACGGGTGGCTTGAAAGCCACGGCCCTCGACTTCGGGGGCGGTTTCGGCCTCGGATCGTGCTTCAGCGCCGAGGCTGAAGGTGCCGATGGACAGGGCCAGCAGAGAAATCTTCTTGAAATGCATGGTGTCGCTCCTTTTCTTATTAACCCCGGACGTCTTGGTGCGTTCGGGAACTGCACGGTGAATCTCAATCAACGAGCGAAACGCCGCTGAAATCGTTGCGCCCGAATGGGCTGACATGGAAGTCGGCGACCTTGACGCTCAGCGGCTGGCTGACCGTGGAGTGGGCGATCGGGGTCATCGGCACCTGACTCCTGAGGCGTTGCTGGGCCTGTTTGTACAGGTCGCTGCGAGCCTCGCGGTCGGTCAACTGCTTGGCCTTGGTCACCAGCGCGTCATAGGGCGCGTCGCACCAGCGGCTGGCGTTGTTGGACCCGACCGCAGCGCAGCTGTAGAGGGTGCCCAGCCAGTTGTCCGGATCGCCGTTGTCGCCGGTCCAGCCCATGAGTGCGACATCGTGTTCGCCGTTCTTCACGCGCTTGAGGTACTCGCCCCACTCGTAGCTGACGATGCGCGTCTTGATGCCGACCTTGGCCCAATCGGCCTGCAGCATCTCGGCCATCAGCTTGGCGTTGGGGTTGTAGGGGCGCTGCACAGGCATGGCCCAAAGGGTGATCTCGGTGCCCGGCTTGACCCCGGCGGCTTCCAGCATGGCCTTGGCCTTGACCGGATCGTAAGAGGCGTCCTTGATGCTGTGGTCATAGCCCCACTGCGTCGGCGGCATGGCATTCACCGCGCGCTGGCCGGCGCCTTGGAACACGGTATCGAGGATCGCCTGCTTGTCGACTGCCATGTCCAGCGCCTGACGCACCTGCAGTTGATCGAACGGCGCGCGCTCGACGTTGTAGGCGACGTAGCCGAGGTTGTAGCCGGCCTGCTCGACGACCTTCAGCTTGGGGTCCTGCTTGAGCGCCGGCAGATCCGCCGGACGTGGGTTGAGGGTGACCTGGCATTCGTTCCTGCGCAGCTTCTGCATGCGCACCGAGGCATCGGTGTTGATCGAGAAGATCAACTGGTCGAGCTTGACCTGGCTCGGGTCCCAATAGCCTTTGTGCGCCACGTAGCGGATCTGCGAGTCCTTCTGGTAGCGCTGGAAGGCAAAGGGCCCGGTGCCGATCGGCTGGTGGTTGATGTCGCTCGGCTTGCCGCGGTCGAGCAGTTGCTGGGCGTACTCGGCGGACAGAATCGAGGCGAAGTTCATCGCCAGGTTCTGGATGAACGCGGCGTCGACTTCCTTGAGGGTGAACACCACCGTCAGCGGGTCGGTCTTCTCGATGTTGGCGATGTTCTCGTGCAGGCCCATGCCGACGAAGTACGGGAACTCGGTGGCGTAGGCCTGGCGGAACGGGTGCTGTGGGTCGCGCATGCGGTTGAAGGTGAACAGCACGTCGTCGGCGTTGAAGTGGCGACTGGGCACGAAGGCCTTGCTGCTGTGGAACTGGACCCCTTCGCGCAGGTGGAAGGTATAAGTCAGGCCGTCTTCGGAAATGTCCCAGCGTGTTGCCAGCGCCGGGATGGCCGCGGTGCCGCCTTTTTCGAACTCGGCGAGGCGGTTGTACAGCGGCTCGGCGGCGTCGTTGTCGGTGCCGCCGGTGTATTGCGCGGTATCGAAGCCCGCCGGGCTGCCTTCGGAGCAGAACACCAGGCTGCTGGGTGCGGCATGGCTCAGGCCGGATTGCGCGGCGAGCGCAAGGGTCGTGGCGAACATGAAAGCGTGACGCATGGCTTTTCCTTCTTGTCGTTGGGGGAGAACTGCCCCCGGAAACTAAGTAGCCATGGAGGTCGTGTAAATCAGAGGAATCGCCGCAGCTTGTAGGAAAAATCTGAGGGCCCCGTCAGAGCTGGGCGAAAATCTTGCAGGCGTCATCGCAGCGTTGTTTTTTTCAGGCCGGCCGCTCCCCGTGCAGCACCCGAAGGCACTGCAAAGGTCGCGGTGGGGGGATTACTTGATGCTGACGCCGTAGAACGAGTTCAGACCGAAGGGGCTGATCTTGAAGTCCTGGACGTTGTTGCGCATCGGTTGGTAGACGGTGGAGTGCGCGATAGGCGTCATCGGCACCTGGCTCTTCAGGTACTTCTGCGCCTGTTCGTACAGCTCGGTACGCTTGGCTTGATCCGGGGTGGACTTGGCCTGCTTGATCAGCTTGTCGTAAACCGGGTCGCACCATTTGCCGAAGTTGTTGCCGTTGACCGCGTCGCAGCCGAACAGGGTGCCGAGCCAGTTGTCCGGGTCACCGTTGTCGCCACTCCAGCCAATGAGCATGGCGTCGGTCTCGCCGGCCTTGGCGCGCTTGATGTACTCGCCCCATTCGTAGCTGACGATCTTGGCCTTGATGCCGATCTTGGCCCAGTCCGACTGCAGCATTTCAGCCATCAGCTTGGCGTTGGGGTTGTACGGACGCTGCACGGGCATGGCCCACAGCTGGATTTCGGTGCCATCGGCAACGCCGGCCTTTTTCAGCAGGGCCTTGGCTTTTTCGACGTCCATGGGGGCGTCCTTGATGCTCTTGTCGTAAGACCATTGGGTCGGCGGCATGGCGTTGACCGCCAGTTGGCCGGCGCCTTGGTACACCGAGTCGATGATCTGCGGCTTGTTGATCGACATGTCCAGCGCCTGACGCACTTCGAGCTTGTCGAGCGGCTTGTGGGTGACGTTGTAGGCGATGTAGCCGAGGTTGAAGCCGGCCTGTTCAGGCATCTTCAGGTTCGGGTCTTTCTTCAGCGGCTCGATGTCGGCCGGGCGCGGGAAGAGGGTGACCTGGCACTCGTTCTTCTTGAGCTTCTGCATGCGCACCGAGGCGTCGGTGGTGATGGCGAAGATCAGGTTGTCGATCTTCACGTCTTCAGGCTTCCAGTAGCTCTTGTTGCCGACGTAGCGGATGTTGGAGTCTTTTTGATAGCTCTTGAACGCGAACGGGCCAGTGCCGATCGGCTTCTGGTTGATGTCCTCGGGCTTGCCTTCCTTGAGCAGCTGCGCGGCGTATTCGGCGGACTGGATCGAGGCGAAGCTCATGGCCATGTTCTGGATGAAGGCGGCGTCGACTTCCTTGAGGCTGAACTTTACGGTGCTGTCGTCGACCTTCTCGACCTTGGTGATGTTGTCGTTCATGCCCATGTCGGTGAAATACGGGAACTCGGTGGGGTAGGCCTTGCGGAACGGCATGTCCTTGTCGAGCATGCGGTTGAAGGTGAACAGCACGTCATCGGCGTTGAAGTCGCGGGTCGGCTTGAAGTAGTCGGTGGTGTGGAACTTGACGCCCTGGCGCAGATGGAAGGTGTAGGTCAGGCCATCCGGGGACACATCCCAGCTGGTGGCCAGGCCCGGCTCGACGGCGGTGCCGCCACGCTCGAACTGCGACAGACGGTTGAAGATGGTTTCAGCCGAGGCGTCGAAGTCGGTACCGGTGGTGTACTGGCCAGGGTCGAAGCCCGCGGGGCTGCCTTCGGAGCAGAACACCAGGTTGGTCGCCGCCTGGGCGAAGGGGGTACTGGCGAGCAAACCTGCGCCGAGAATGAACGGAATGACCGCGTGTTTGAGCATGGTGGCCTCAGTGTTGTCATTTTAATTAAGAGGGCGACCTTATGAGTCGTCCCTGCGGATACTTATGCAGGGCTCATACCGTTGCAATGCCTAAGGGCGGGAGAAGGGCAAAAATGTAGTACGGGCGTACTGGAATGTCGCTTGTGTATAACTAATTACAATCTTGTATGTGCAAGTAAAGACGAGGTTGCGGCATTTGCCCGGCGTGGCGCCCCATCTCGAAGCCGAAGGCTCTGAAATGGGGCGCCGAGGCTCAAGGCTGCAGGCTGACGCCGTAAAAAGGCGTCAGACCGAAGGGGCTGATCTTGAAGTCGCGGACCTCTTTGCGCATGGGCTGGTAGACCACCGAGTTGGCGATCGGGGTAATCGGCACCTGGGCCTTGAGGATCTGCTGGGCCTGCTGATACAGGCGCACGCGGGTGTCGCGGTCGCTGGTAGTCTTGGCCTGCTGGATGAGCTTGTCGTAGGCCGGGTCGCACCATTTGGCGTAGTTGCTGCCCTTGACGGCGGCGCAGCTGTAGAGCACGCCGAGCCAGTTGTCGGGGTCGCCATTGTCGCCGGTCCAGCCGTAGATCATCACGTCGTGCTCGCCGGCCTTGGCGCGCTTGATGTACTCGCCCCATTCGTAGCTGACGATATTGGCCTTGATGCCGATCCTGGCCCAGTCGCTCTGGATCATCTGCGCCGACATCCGCGCATTGGGGTTGGAGGCGCGCTGTACCGTCATGGCCCACAGATTGATCTCGG
Source organism: Pseudomonas sp. GW821-FHT01A09 (assembly GCF_058986725.1). NCBI lineage: Bacteria > Pseudomonadati > Pseudomonadota > Gammaproteobacteria > Pseudomonadales > Pseudomonadaceae > Pseudomonas > Pseudomonas sp. GW821-FHT01A09. The sequence continues at coordinate 6,659 of NZ_JBYSWB010000039.1, read as the reverse complement.
TGCCGGGGGCTATGCCCGCTTCCTTGAGCAGGGCCTTGGCCTTGTCCGGATTGTAGGGCGCGTCCTTGATGGACGGATCGAAGGACCACTGGCCCGGCGGCAAGGCATTGCTCGCCAGTTGTCCGGCCTGGCCATATACCGCCTTGATGATCGCCGGCTTGTCGATGGCCATGTCCAGCGCCTGACGCACCTTGAGCTGATCCAGCGGCTTGTGGGTGACGTTATAGGCCAGGAAACCGAGGTTGAAACCCGGCTGATGCAAGACCTGCAGGTGCGGATCCTGCTCCATCAGGGTGATGTCGCTGGGGCGTGGGTAGCCGCTGACCTGGCATTCGCCGGTCTTGAGCTTCTGCAGGCGCACGGCCGGATCGGTGTTGATCGAGAAGATCAGGTTGTCGATCTTCACGTCCTCGGGCCTCCAGTAGCTTTTGTTGGCCGTGTAGCGGATCTGCGAATCCTTCTGGTAGCGCTTGAACACGAACGGGCCGGTGCCGATGGGCTTCTGGTTGATGTCCTCGGCCTTGCCCTGCTTGAGCAACTGGTCGGCGTATTCGGCGGACTGGATGGAGGCGAAGCTCATGGCCAGGTTCTGGATGAACGCGGCGTCGATGTGGTTGAGCTTGAACACCACGGTTTGCGCGTCGGTCTTGTCGACCGAGGCGATGGTGGTGTTGAGGTCCATGTCGGAGAAGTACGGCGACTCCGATGGATAGGCCTTGCGGAACGGCTGGTCGGGGTCGAGCAGGCGGCGGAAGGTGAACAATACGTCATCGGCGTTGAAGTCGCGGCCGGGGGTGAAATAGTCGGTGGTGTGGAACTTGACGCCCTGACGCAGGTGGAAGGTATAGGTCAGACCGTCCGGGGTGACGTCCCAGCTTGTCGCCAGGCCTGGCTCGACTTCGGTGCTGCCGCGCTTGAACTGGGTCAGGCGGTTGAAGACCGTTTCGGCCGAGGCGTCGAAGTCGGTACCGCTGGTGTACTGGCTGGGGTCGAAGCCGGCGGGGCTGGCTTCGGAGCAATAGACCAGGGTGCTCGCGGCCTGGGCCAGAGGGGCGCAGGCGAGCAGGGCGGTGGTCAGAAGCAGGGGTTTGAGCATTGCGGGTTCTCCGGGGGAGTCAGGACCATTGCCGTTGATGCGGATGGCGCCTTCGCGGGCAAGCCCTGCTCCTACACTGTGGGAGCGCAGCTTGCTGGCGAAGAGGCCGGTGCAGTCACCTCAAGGCATCTGCACTTCAATAGTACCGTCGGCGTTGATGCTGACATCGCTGGTGCCGGCCTCGACATCCGGGGTCACGGCGTCGCTGGCGCGGGCGGCTTTCATCATCATCGGCGCGCGGGCGAAGGGCTGTGGGTAACCGGCACTGTTGAGGTTGAGGTTGACCACCTTGTAGCTTTTGCCACCCAGCGCATCGGTGGCGAGCTGGGCGCGGGCCTTGAAGGCCGCCACGGCGTCCTTGAGCAGGGCGTCTTCGCTGGCCTTGCGCGTGGCCGGGGCGATGCTGAAGTCCATGCCACCCATTTTCAGTTGGGTCAGCAGCTCGCCGGTGAGCTTGGACAGGGCCGGAAAGTCGGCGCTTTCGAGGCGCAGCTCGGCGCGCTCGCGCCAGCCGGTGATGGCCTGGCCCTTGTCGTCATAGATGGGGTAGCTGTTGCGGCTGCCCTGGCGAATGGTCACGGCCTTGACCTGCCGGGCCTCGGCCAGCGCCTTGTTGAGGGTTTCGCTGATCTGGCCGGCGAGTTTGCCGGCGTCGGCGTCTTGCGCCTCGGTGTAGAGGGTCACCATCATCAGGTCGCGGGGCACCTCCTGGCTGACTTCGGCGCGCAGGGAAATCTGGTTGTAGCGCGGCTCGTCGGCCAGCGCCGGCAGGCTGATCAGCAGACTGGCGCCGAGGATCAATGGGGTCGTGCGAAGCATGGGCGGTCACTCCTTGTTGTCGTGTAGTAGGGTGCAAGGGTATGCCAAACAGAGTTCGAAGGTGCAGGTGGGTTCCCTGGATATGTGGCCGTTTGCCGCATCGCGCCGCTGAAAGGGTACGATTTGGTTATACTTGCCGATCCACGTGGAGCACTCATCAGGAGAGCTCATGCTCGCCCCCGTATTACCACTGTCCGCTACCCGTCAGAATCTCTGGCGCCTGACCTTCGTACGCATCCTGGTACTGGCCGCACAAGCTGGCTCGGTGGGCTTCGCCTATCTGACCCATTTGCTGCCGCTGCCCTGGCTGGCGCTGAGCGTGACCCTCGGTTGCTCCATGGGCCTGTGCCTGCTGACGGCGTTGCGCCTGCGCACCTCCCTGCCGGTCACCGAACTGGAATACGCCGTGCAACTGGCCTGCGATCTGTTGATCCACAGTGCGCTGCTGTATTACTCGGGGGGCTCCACCAACCCCTTCGTCTCCTATTACCTGGTGCCCTTGACCATCGCGGCGGTCACCCTGCGCTGGGTGTATTCGCTGATCCTCACCGGAGTCGCGCTGGCCTGCTACACCTTCATGCTGGTCAGCTTCCACCCGCTGGAACCCACTGTGATCGGTCGCGAAAGCATGCAGATCTACGGCATGTGGCTGAGTTTCGCCCTGGCCGCGGCGGTAATCACCTTTTTCGCCGCGAAAATGGCTGAAGAGTTGCGCCGCCAGGAGCAACTGCGCGCCGAACGCCGCGAGGAAGGCCTGCGTGACCAGCAATTGCTGGCGGTGGCCACCGAGGCCGCCGGCGCCGCCCACGAGTTGGGTACGCCGCTGTCGACCATGAGCGTGCTGCTCAAGGAAATGCGCAAGGACCACCCCGACCCCGAGCTGCAGGAAGACCTGTCGATCCTTCAGGACCAGGTCAAGCTCTGCAAGGAGACCCTGCAGCAGCTGGTCCGCGCCGCCGAGGCCAATCGTCGCCAGGCGGTGGTCGAGCAGGAGGTGACCTTCTGGCTCGACGAGGCGCTCAACCGCTGGCACCTGATGCGTCCCGAGGCCACTTATCGGTTCGCGCGCCTGGGCGAAGGCGCCGTACCGACCCTGGCGCCCGCACCGGACCTGACCCAGGCCTTGTTGAATCTGCTCAACAACGCCGCCGATGCCTGCCCTGACGACCTCGGCGTGAAGGTCGACTGGGACGATGAAAACATCTTCATCCATATTCGCGACCGCGGGCCCGGCGTCCCGGTAGCAATTGCTGAACAAATAGGTAAACCTTTCCTGACCACCAAAGGAGGCAAGGGCTTCGGCCTGGGCCTTTTTCTGAGCAAGGCCAGCGTGACTCGCGCAGGCGGCTCGGTAAAACTCTATAGTCATGAAGAGGGCGGCACATTGACCGAGCTGCGCCTGCCCCGTGACGCCCGAGGAGACAGACATGAGTGATGAAAACCAGGTAGAAAGCGAAGAGCTGCCGCACCTGCTGCTGGTCGATGACGACGCTACCTTTACCCGCGTCATGGCCCGCGCCATGAGCCGCCGCGGCTTTCGGGTGAGCACCGCCGGGTCCGCCGACGAAGGGCTGGAGATCGCCAAGGATGATCTGCCCGATTTCGCCGCCCTGGACTTGAAGATGGAAGGGGACTCCGGCCTGGTGCTGCTGCCCAAGCTGCTGGAACTCGATCCGGAAATGCGCGTGGTGATTCTCACCGGCTATTCCAGCATCGCCACCGCGGTCGAAGCGATCAAGCGCGGCGCCTGCAACTACCTGTGCAAGCCGGCCGACGCCGACGACGTGCTGGCCGCGTTGCTCACCGAGCACGCTGACCTCGACAACCTGGTGCCCGACAATCCCATGTCGGTCGACCGCCTGCAATGGGAGCATATCCAGCGCGTACTGGGTGAGCACGAGGGCAATATCTCGGCCACCGCCCGCGCGCTGGGCATGCACCGCCGCACCCTGCAGCGCAAACTACAGAAACGCCCGGTTCGGCGCTGAGCGCCTGCCCTTCGCTATCCCCTGCAGCCCGGGCGCCCAGGACGGGCCACTGTGGCTGGCTTTCTGGTAATCGAGCCTGAATATGAATCGAAACGCAGAAACCACGGCGGGTAATGACGCCGTACGCGGTGATTTTTTTCGTAAGGTCTGGAAGCTCATCGTGCCTTATTGGCGCAGCGAGGAAAAAGGCAAGGCCTGGGCGCTGCTGATCGCGGTGATCGCCCTGTCGTTGTTCAGCGTCGGCATCTCCGTCTGGTTGAACAACTGGTACAAGGATTTCTATAACGCCTTGCAGGAAAAGAACCAGCCCGAGTTCTGGCACCTGATCCTCAATTTCTGCGGCATCGCCGCCGTCGCCATCCTGGGTGCAGTGTATCGCCTGTATCTGACTCAGATGCTGACCATCCGCTGGCGCAAGTGGCTCACCGAGCAGCACTTCAGCCGTTGGCTCGAGCACAAGAATTACTACCATCTCGAACGCCGCTATCACACCGACAACCCTGACCAGCGCATCAGCGAAGACCTCAACAGCTTTACCTCCGACACGCTGAGCCTGAGCATCGGCTTGCTGCGCAATATCGTCAGCCTGGTGTCGTTCTCGGTGATTCTGTGGGGCGTGTCGGGCGACATCGAAGTGTTCGGCTTCAATATTCCCAGCTACATGTTCTGGTGCGCGTTGCTCTACGCCATCGTCGGCAGCTGGTTGACTCACCTGATCGGCCGCCGTTTGATCGGCCTGAGCAACCGTCAACAGCGCTATGAAGCGAATCTGCGTTTCTCGATGATTCGCGTGCGGGAAAACTCCGAGAGCATCGCGCTGTACAAGGGCGAGGCCAACGAGCATCAGCAGCTGAGCAATCGCTTCGGTGACATCTGGCGCAACTACTGGTCGACGATGCGGGTGCAAAAGCAGCTGACATTCTTCACTGCCGGCTACAGCCAGATCGCCATCGTGTTCGCCTTTGTCGTCGCGGCACCGCGTTATTTCGCCGGCAAGATCGAGCTGGGCGGGCTGATGCAGATCAACTCGGCATTCGGCAGCGTGCAGGAGAACATGAGCTGGTTCATCGATGCGTATACCTCCTTGGCCAGTTGGCGCGCAACCAGTGATCGTCTGTTGAGTTTCCGCGAGGCCATGGATGCCAACGAACGCAATCCGCAAGCGATCGCCGTGCAACAGCAAGGCAGTTCGTTGGTCATCAACGACCTTGATCTGGATATCGGTCAGACCCGCCATTTGCTGACCGGTGCGGCCATGACCGTGACGCCGGGCGAGCGGGTGATGATCAGCGGTCGCTCGGGCAGTGGCAAAAGCAGCCTTCTGCGCGCCATGGGTGAGCTTTGGCCCGAAGGCGGCGGCAGCATTCGCTTGCCCGAAGGACGCTTGCTGTTCCTGCCGCAGAAGCCCTATCTGCCGATCGGCACCCTGCGCGAAGCGCTCAATTATCCGCAGGCGGGCGATGCCTACAGCGATGAGAGTTATACACAGGCCCTGACCGATTGCCGCCTGGAACAACTGATTCCACGGCTGGACGAGGAGCAGCACTGGCAAAGCCTGCTGTCGCCCGGTGAGCAGCAGCGCCTGGCATTTGCCCGCGCCTTGCTGTTCAAGCCGCAGTGGCTGTTCATGGACGAGGCGACGTCGGCCATGGACGAAGAAGACGAAGCTGCACTGTACGAGGGGCTGACCAAGCAATTGCCCGGTTTGAGCATCGTCAGCGTCGGCCATCGCAGCAGCCTCAACCGCTTCCATCCGCGCCGCGTGCGGATCGAATCCGGACAGCTGCAGGCGCAGGGCCCGGTCATGGTTTGATACGCCTGCGTCAACAGTGAACTGTAGTCGTACAACCGCGATGCGCTATGATGGCGAAATCAATCGTATGTCACCGCCCGATGGCTATAACGGATAAGCAGAACCATGGATAACCAGAGCGCCCAACCTCGCGCCCGTCGCAAACCCCGCAGCCTCGCTCAGGAGCTGGTCACTGTGCTGTCCGAGCGGATCCGCAGTGGCGAGCTCAAACGTGGCGACAAATTGCCGACCGAGTCGGCGATCATGGAAGAGCAGGGCGTCAGCCGCACCGTGGTCCGTGAAGCGATTTCGCGGCTGCAGGCGGCGGGTCAGGTCGAAACCCGCCATGGCATCGGCACCTTCGTGCTCGACACGCCGAGCCCCAGCGGTTTTCGTATCGATCCGGCGACCATCGTCACCTTGCGTGACGTGTTGGCGGTGCTCGAACTGCGCATCAGCCTGGAAGTGGAATCGGCAGGGCTCGCCGCCACGCGCCGTACCGATGAGCAGTTGCAGGCCATGCGCAATGCCCTGGATGCACTCAACGACAGCGCCGCCCATGCGCGGGATGCGGTGGCTTCGGACTTCCAGTTCCACCTGCATATCGCGCTGTCCACCGGTAACCGCTATTTCACCGACATCATGACGCACCTGGGCACCAGCATCATTCCTCGTACCCGGCTGAATTCGGCGCGTCTGGCTCATGATGACCAGCAGCACTACATGACCCGCCTGAGCCGCGAGCACGAGGAAATCTTCGACGCCATCGCGCGTCAGGATCCGGATGCCGCCCGCGCAGCCATGCGCCTGCACCTGACCAACAGCCGCGAGCGCTTGCGTCAGGCCCATGAAGAAGCCGAGAAAGTCCCAAGCTGATCGCCTCCAATCCCTGTAGTGAGGGGGGGGGGGGGGGGGGGGGGGGGGGGGGGGGGGGGGGGGGGGGGGGGGGGGGGGGGGGGGGGGG
>NZ_JBYSWB010000038.1:0-33452 GCF_058986725.1 Pseudomonas sp. GW821-FHT01A09 | reverse complement strand
CCCATGTGAGAGTAGGTCATCGTCAAGATTAAATTCCGAAACCCCCATCTGCGCAGGCAGGTGGGGGTTTTGTCTTTGTGGCTTGCATGGATCCAGACGCAAGCGGTGTGACAAAAGTGCTGTAACCGCACACTTTGTCTGCTGTTTTCTATGCAACCGTCATGTGCATGGCTATCATGCCTGCCTCATTGTGAGGCGAGATTGGCATGCTGACGTTGTTGAAACTCCTCAAGGATGGTCGATTCCATTCAGGGCAAGCACTAGGGGCAACCCTGGGGGTGAGTCGTAGCGCCATTTGGAAGCAGCTGCAGCAGCTGGAAACTGAATTCGGCGTGTCGATCCACAAGGTGCGCGGCCGCGGTTATCAACTCGCCGCCCCTCTGTTATTCCTTGATGCCGATGCTATCGTCGCGGCCACCACTGACGATCACTGGCCGGTGCATGTGCACGACAGCATCGACTCCACCAATGCCGAAGCCTTGCGGATGATCGAAGCAGGTGCGCATGCGCCTTTCCTGGTGACTGCCGAACGGCAGACGGCGGGACGAGGTCGGCGCGGCCGCAAATGGGTCAGCCCATTCGCCCAAAACCTCTATTACAGTCTGGTCCTGCGTATCGACGGCGGTATGCGGCAGATCGAGGGCTTGAGCCTGGTGGTCGGTCTCGCGGTCATGCATGCCTTGCGTGACTCAGGCGTCGCCACGGCGGGGCTCAAATGGCCTAACGACGTGCTGGTAGGGCGCCAGAAGATCGCGGGTATCCTTCTGGAGCTGGTGGGTGATCCTGCCGATGTCTGTCACGTGGTGATTGGTGTCGGTATAAACGTCAACATGCAGGCGAGTGACGAGGTTGATCAGCAATGGACTTCCATGCAGCTGCAGACGGGCAGGGCGGTCGATAGAAACGCCTTGGCGGCTTCACTCAACAACAATCTGCGGCCTCTGCTCGCGCGTCATCGCAGTGGTGGCTTCCATGCGCTCAAGGGGGAGTGGGAGCAATATCACTTGTGGCAGGGCAAGGCGGCGTCTTTGGTGGCGGGTAGTACGGTCATTGAGGGCACGGTGCTGGGGGTGGATGCGCAAGGCGCGCTACGCTTGAAAGTCGGCGACGAAGAAAAGACCTACAGCGGTGGCGAGCTAAGCCTGAGGTTGCGTGATGATTCTTGAGCTCGACTGCGGTAACAGCTTCATCAAGTGGCGTATCACTCGAGTGAGTGGCGCGCAGGTAGTGGCAGGTGGCGTCGTGGGTTCGGATCAGGACCTGCTTGACGCTGTAGCGGCTGTCGAGGGCGTTGCTCTGGCCTACTGCCGACTGGTCAGCGTGCGTACCGAGGAAGAGACCACCAAGCTGGTCGAGGCTATCGCTCGCAGTTTCGCGGTGCAGGCAGTATGCGCTCTGCCCGCCAAGGAGCTGGCAGGCGTTCATAACGGTTATGAAGAGTACCAGCGCCTGGGGCTCGATCGCTGGCTGGCGGTGCTGGGCGCGTTTCACCTGGCTCGGACTGCGTGTGTGGTCATTGACCTGGGGACGGCGGCAACCTCGGATTTTGTGACCGCTGACGGCAATCACTTGGGGGGGTTCATCTGCCCAGGGATGCCGTTGATGCGCGGCCAGCTGCGTACCCATACACGGCGTATTCGCTATGACGATCTGTCCGCCGAGAAGGCCGTAACCGAGATGTCGCCCGGGCGCAACACCGTCGAGGCTGTCGAGCGCGGATGTACGCTGATGCTGCGCGGCTTCGTGCTGACCCAGCTTGAACAGGCGCGCGCTTACCTGGGCGATGACTTCCGAGTCTTCCTGACAGGTGGTGATGCCGAGCTGGTGTGCGAAGTGGTCCCGGCAGCACAAGTGGTGCCTGACCTCGTGTTCATCGGCCTGGCCATGGCCTGTCCTTTGCCTTGAGGTGATTATGCGCTGGTTGTTCCTGCTGTTATTGGTGCTGAATGTTTTTTATGCCGGCTGGCATCAACAGGAGGCGCCTCAGCAGCCAATCGAGATCCAGGCGTTATCTCTGTACAAAGGCAATCAGCAGGATATTCGCCTGCTCAGCGAGACGCCTGGTGCGCAGCTACCGACCCAGGCGGCCGCTGCCCCTGTGCGAGATTGCCTGTACCTGGGGGGATACCCGCAGTTAGGGGCTCTCATGCCGTTGGAGCAACGTCTGGCGCAGCTGGGCGTGAAGGCGCAAGCGCATGTGATCGATGGCGATCAAGGCGGCGTACATTGGCTGCGAATCGACGCGCAAAGCCGGCGTTTGCTGGACGAAGCGGCTCTGGGTGGCCTCTCTCAGGAATTCAAAGATTTAAAACATCAAATAATGCCGTGCGAAGGCATTGCAACCGCCGAATAGTTTGCATAGAATGGCGCCCGCTTCACAGGGATAGCGTCTTGTACGAACCTTGTGAAAGCACTGTCAAAATCGCTAACCTCAAGATTTAATTGAGAAAAAGCTTGACAGGGTGGTGGCAAGAGTTGAAAATGCCGCCACGAAATAGGAGGGGTTCCCGAGCGGCCAAAGGGATCAGACTGTAAATCTGACGTCTACGACTTCGAAGGTTCGAATCCTTCTCCCTCCACCATTTTTAGCGAGAGCAGCAATCTCGCGGGTATAGTTTAGTGGTAGAACCTCAGCCTTCCAAGCTGATGATGCGGGTTCGATTCCCGCTACCCGCTCCATGTTTGCTGCTAATGCACAGTGTTTCGCTCTTGTAGCTCAGTTGGTAGAGCACACCCTTGGTAAGGGTGAGGTCAGCGGTTCAAATCCGCTCAAGAGCTCCATTTTACAAGGCGGATATGTGAATATCCGCCTTTGTTTTAATGGTTGGGTTGTCTCTGTAGCCGAGACGATCCCCGTTTCGAAGTTCGTGATGGCTGTCGATTCTGTCGGTGGTGGTTGGGCACGAAGGTTGTCGAAAGCAGTTGTAAAGCGTTCTTCGGGTCTGCATAATGGTCGGCCTGATTTTGTTTTAGGTCAGTAGCTCAATTGGCAGAGCGACGGTCTCCAAAACCGTAGGTTGGGGGTTCGATTCCCTCCTGACCTGCCAGATTCACTCAACGTGTCTGGCTTTCTTTTCACAGGATCCTCCTAGATGACTCCCAAGGCTGAAGCCCAAGACTCTCGCTTCGATCTGCTCAAGTGGCTTGTTGTGGTCGCTTTGGTGGTGGTAGGTGTTGTCGGAAATCAGTATTTCTCCGCATCGCCAATCCTGTATCGCGTTCTGGCTCTGATCGTCATTGCTGCTGTTGCTGCCTTCACGGCGTTGCAAACGGCCAAAGGCAAGTCGTTCTTTGTCCTGGCGAAGGAAGCGCGCGGCGAGATTCGTAAAGTCGTTTGGCCTACCCGCCAAGAGACTACGCAGACCACACTGATTGTAGTGGCGGTCGTTCTGGTCATGGCCTTGCTGCTGTGGGGGCTTGATTCCCTGCTCGGCTGGCTTGTTTCCCTGATTGTAGGCTAAGGGTGTCCCGTGGCTAAGCGTTGGTACGTTGTGCATGCTTACTCGGGTTACGAGAAGCATGTTATGCGCTCTTTGATCGAGCGTGTAAAGCTGGCTGGCATGGAAGACGGCTTTGGCGAAATTCTGGTCCCCACTGAAGAAGTGGTGGAGATGCGTAATGGCCAGAAGCGCAAAAGCGAGCGCAAGTTCTTCCCGGGTTACGTGCTGGTGCAGATGGACATGAACGAGGGTACTTGGCACTTGGTCAAGGATACACCTCGCGTGATGGGCTTCATTGGCGGTACCGCCGACAAGCCTGCGCCGATCACCGACAAGGAAGCAGAAGCTATCCTTCGTCGCGTTGCCGATGGCAGCGACAAGCCGAAGCCCAAGACGCTGTTCGAGCCGGGTGAAGTGGTGCGTGTTACCGATGGTCCGTTCGCTGATTTCAACGGCACCGTCGAAGAAGTTAACTACGAAAAGAGCCGGATCCAGGTGGCAGTGCTCATTTTCGGCCGCTCTACTCCGGTAGAGCTCGAGTTCAGTCAGGTCGAAAAGGTCTGATTGGAAACGGATCCCATACCCCGCAGGCGTAAGCTGCGGGGTTTTGTCGTCTTTGGGATAAAACGCAAGCAACTGGGGAGCCGCAAGGCGCCTGTACCCAATAGTGGAGTAGCTCATGGCTAAGAAAATCACGGCTTATATCAAGCTGCAAGTAAAGGCCGGCCAGGCCAACCCAAGCCCGCCCGTCGGCCCGGCTCTGGGTCAACATGGCGTGAACATCATGGAATTCTGCAAGGCCTTCAACGCCCGTACTTCGAGCCAAGAAGCCGGCCTGCCGACTCCAGTGATCATCACTGTCTACAGCGACCGTAGCTTCACCTTCGAAACCAAAAGCACCCCTGCTTCGGTTCTGTTGAAGAAAGCAGCTGGCCTGACCAGCGGTTCTGCACGTCCGAACACCGTTAAAGTTGGCACCGTGACCCGTGCTCAGCTGGAAGATATCGCCAACGCTAAAAAGGCTGATCTGACCGCTGCTGACCTGGAAGCTGCCGTGCGCACTATCGCTGGTTCTGCTCGCAGCATGGGCCTCAACGTGGAGGGTGTGTAATGGCTAAGTTGACCAAGCGCCAAAAAGCTATTGCTTCCAAAATCGAAGCTGGCAAGTTCTACAACTTCGAAGAGGCCGCCGGCCTGCTGGCTGAGCTGTCGACCGTCAAGTTCAGCGAGTCTTTCGACATCGCCGTGAACCTGGGCGTTGACCCACGTAAATCCGACCAGGTCGTTCGTAGCGCTACTGTGCTGCCACACGGTACTGGCAAGACTGTACGTGTTGCTGTCTTCACCCAAGGCCCGGCTGCTGAAGCGGCTCTGGCTGCCGGCGCCGATCGCGTTGGCATGGACGACCTGGCTGCCGAAATGAAAGGCGGCGACCTGAACTATGACGTCGTTATCGCCTCTCCGGACGCGATGCGTGTTGTAGGTCAGTTGGGTCAGATCCTCGGTCCACGTGGCCTGATGCCTAACCCTAAAGTCGGCACTGTGACCCCAGACGTCGCTACCGCGGTCAAGAACGCGAAGGCTGGTCAGGTTCGTTATCGCACCGACAAAAACGGCATCATCCACACTTCCGTTGGCAAAGTCGGTTTCGACGCCGTCAAGCTGAAGGAAAACGTTGAAGCCCTGATCGCTGATCTGAAGCGTATCAAGCCAGCTTCTTCGAAAGGTATCTACGTCAAGCGCGTTACCCTGAGCACCACCATGGGCCCAGGTCTGGTTATCGATCAGAGCTCGCTGACTGCGTAACACTGGTTGTCGGGGCAGGTAACTGCCCTGATGGCACGAAAGATTGGGGTCCCTGCCTGGCGGGGGCTATCCAAGACCGTAGGCGACGCAAGTCTTAAACCACAAGCCTACGCAGATGGTGCTCCCGGTTCCTTACCGAATCAGACACCAAAACGACATCCGGCTCAGGCCAGATGAAACGGTAACAAGCAGGAGTTTTACCCGTGGCAATTAAACTCGAAGACAAGAAGGCCATCGTCGCTGAAGTCAACGAGGCTGCCAAAGTCGCTCTGTCCGCTGTCGTGGCTGATGCCCGTGGCGTTACAGTAGGCGCAATGACCGGACTCCGTAAAGAGGCCCGTGAAGCTGGCGTATACGTACGTGTCGTACGTAACACCCTGCTCAAGCGCGCTGTTGCTGGCACTGAATTCAGTGTCCTCAACGACGTGTTCACTGGCCCTACCTTGATCGCTTTCTCCAACGAACATCCGGGCGCCGCTGCTCGTCTGTTCAAGGATTTCGCGAAAGGTCAGGACAAGTTCGAGATCAAGGCAGCTGCGTTTGATGGCAATTTCCTTGCCGCTAACCAGATCGACGTGTTGGCTACCCTGCCGACCCGCGACGAGGCCATTGCGAAGCTGATGAGCGTGATCCAAGGCGCTACCAGCAAGCTGGCTCGCACTCTGGCAGCCGTACGCGACCAGAAAGAAGCTGCAGCCGCCTAAGGCACTGCAAGCCCTTTCAAAATCATATGTTTAATTTGATGGCTGCGTAAGCTGTCACCCCAATACAGGATTCAAGTCATGTCTCTGACTAACGAACAAATCATCGAAGCAATCGGCCAGAAAACCGTTCTGGAAGTTGTCGAGCTGATCAAAGCAATGGAAGAAACCTTCGGCGTTACCGCTGCTGTTGCCGCTGCTGGCCCAGCTGCTGCTGCCGCTGTTGTTGAAGAGCAAACCGAATTCAACGTTAAACTGGTTGAGTCGGGCGACAAGAAAGTAAACGTCATCAAGGCTGTACGTGAAATCACCGGTCTGGGCCTGAAAGAAGCCAAGGCTGTCGTTGATGACCTGGGTATGGTCAAAGAAGGCGCTTCGAAAGAAGAAGCCGACAAGATCAAGGCCGCTCTGGAAGAAGCGGGCGCCAAAGTCGAAATCAAGTAATTTCGACCTTGCGTCTCCAGCCCGAGCGTCAAGCGAAAGGCTGATGGCTGGTGGCTCATGCCACCGGCCTTTTTCCGTTACTGCCAGCCGACTGGGTCGGTGTCAGTAGCGAGCTGTAGCCACCTCGAGGGGTGGGCAAACCATGGGGTTTGCAAGATTTTCTGGCTGCTCCGTCGGGAGGGGCCAAACAAGCAGGTGACCAAGCTGGGGAACGCTGATGGCTTACTCATACACTGAGAAAAAACGTATCCGCAAGGACTTTAGCAAGTTGCCGGACGTCATGGATGTGCCTTACCTCCTGGCCATCCAGCTGGATTCGTATCGTGAATTCTTGCAGGCGGGAGCGAACAAGGATCAGTTCCGCGACGTGGGCCTGCATGCGGCCTTCAAATCTGTTTTCCCGATCATCAGCTACTCCGGCAACGCTGCCTTGGAGTACGTTGGCTATCGTCTGGGCGAACCGGCTTTTGATGTCAAAGAATGTGTCCTGCGTGGCGTGACCTTTGCGGTCCCGTTGCGAGTAAAAGTGCGCCTGATCATTTTCGACAAAGAGTCGTCGAACAAAGCGATCAAGGACATCAAAGAGCAAGAAGTCTACATGGGCGAAATCCCATTGATGACTGAAAACGGTACCTTCGTAATCAACGGTACCGAGCGTGTGATCGTTTCCCAGCTGCACCGTTCCCCAGGTGTGTTCTTCGACCACGACCGTGGCAAGACGCACAGCTCGGGCAAGCTGCTGTACTCCGCTCGCATCATTCCTTACCGTGGCTCGTGGCTGGACTTCGAGTTCGATCCGAAAGACTGTGTATTCGTCCGGATCGACCGTCGTCGCAAACTGCCTGCCTCGGTGCTGCTGCGCGCGCTGGGTTACACCACTGAAGAAGTCCTGGACTCCTTCTACACCACCAACGTATTCCACGTAGAGGGCGAAACCCTCAACCTGGAGCTGGTGCCTCAGCGCCTGCGTGGTGAAATTGCCGCTCTGGATATCCTCGATGGCGCTGGCAAGGTCATCGTCGAGGCTGGCCGTCGTATCACGGCTCGCCACATCAATCAGATCGAAAAAGCCGGCGTCAAGCAGCTGCAAGTGCCTATCGACTACGTGCTTGGCCGTACCACTGCCAAGGCGATCGTGCACCCGGCTACCGGCGAAATCCTGGCTGAATGCAACACTGAACTGACCACCGACCTTCTGGCGAAGATCGTCAAGGGCCAGGTCGTGCGCATCGAAACGTTGTACACCAACGACATCGACTGCGGTCCGTTCATCTCCGATACCCTGAAGATCGACTCCACCAGCAACCAGCTGGAAGCCCTGGTCGAAATCTATCGGATGATGCGTCCTGGCGAGCCACCTACCAAGGATGCTGCCGAGACCCTGTTCAACAACCTGTTCTTCAGCCCTGAGCGCTACGATCTGTCCGCTGTGGGCCGCATGAAGTTCAACCGCCGTATCGGTCGTACCGAAATCGAAGGTTCGGGCGTGCTGAGCAAGGACGACATCGTTGCCGTCCTGAAGACCCTGGTCGACATCCGTAACGGCAAAGGCATCGTCGATGACATCGACCACCTCGGCAACCGTCGCGTACGTTGCGTCGGCGAGATGGCAGAGAACCAGTTCCGTGTTGGCCTGGTGCGCGTAGAGCGTGCGGTCAAGGAACGTCTGTCGATGGCTGAAAGCGAAGGCCTGATGCCTCAGGACCTGATCAACGCCAAGCCAGTCGCGGCCGCGGTCAAAGAGTTCTTCGGTTCCAGCCAGCTGTCGCAGTTCATGGACCAGAACAACCCGCTGTCCGAGATCACCCACAAGCGTCGTGTCTCCGCACTCGGCCCTGGTGGTCTGACCCGTGAGCGCGCAGGCTTCGAAGTTCGTGACGTACACCCGACGCACTACGGTCGTGTCTGCCCGATCGAAACGCCGGAAGGTCCGAACATCGGTCTGATCAACTCCCTGGCCGCCTATGCGCGCACCAACCAGTACGGTTTCCTCGAGAGCCCGTACCGTGTGGTGAAAGACGCTCTGGTCACCGACGAGATCGTGTTCCTGTCCGCCATCGAAGAGGCCGATCACGTGATCGCCCAGGCTTCGGCCACGATGAACGACAAGAAAGTCCTGATCGACGAGCTGGTTGCTGTTCGTCACTTGAACGAATTCACCGTCAAGGCGCCGGAAGACGTCACCCTGATGGACGTTTCGCCCAAGCAGGTAGTTTCGGTCGCGGCATCGCTGATCCCGTTCCTCGAGCACGACGACGCCAACCGTGCGTTGATGGGTTCGAACATGCAGCGTCAGGCTGTACCTACCCTGCGCGCCGACAAGCCGCTGGTCGGTACCGGCATGGAGCGTAACGTAGCCCGTGACTCCGGCGTTTGCGTCGTGGCTCGTCGTGGCGGCGTGATCGACTCGGTCGACGCCAGCCGTATCGTGGTGCGTGTCAACGATGACGAAGTCGAAACTGGCGAAGCCGGCGTCGACATCTACAACCTGACCAAGTACACCCGCTCCAACCAGAACACCTGCATCAACCAGCGTCCGCTGGTCAGCAAGGGTGACAAGGTAGAGCGCAGCGACATCATGGCCGACGGTCCGTCCACCGACATGGGTGAGCTGGCACTGGGTCAGAACATGCGCATCGCGTTCATGGCGTGGAACGGCTTCAACTTCGAAGACTCCATCTGCCTGTCCGAGCGTGTGGTTCAGGAAGACCGCTTCACCACGATCCACATCCAGGAACTGACCTGTGTGGCGCGTGATACCAAGCTGGGGCCAGAGGAAATCACTGCCGACATCCCGAACGTGGGTGAAGCGGCACTGAACAAGCTGGACGAAGCCGGTATCGTTTACGTAGGTGCCGAAGTCGGCGCCGGCGACATCCTGGTCGGCAAGGTCACTCCGAAAGGCGAGACCCAACTGACTCCGGAAGAAAAACTGCTGCGTGCGATCTTCGGCGAGAAGGCCAGCGACGTCAAAGACACCTCCCTGCGTGTGCCGACCGGCACCAAAGGTACCGTCATCGACGTACAGGTCTTCACCCGTGATGGCGTCGAGCGTGATGCCCGTGCCCTCTCGATCGAAAAGTCGCAGTTGGACGAAATCCGCAAAGACCTCAACGAAGAGTTCCGCATCGTTGAAGGCGCGACCTTCGAACGTCTGCGTTCCGCTTTGGTCGGCCAGATCGTCGAAGGTGGTGCCGGCCTGAAGAAAGGTCTGGAAATCACCCACGAAGTTCTCGACGGTCTCGAGCACGGCCAGTGGTTCAAACTGCGCATGGCCGAAGACGCGCTGAACGAGCAACTCGAGAAGGCTCAGGCTTACATCGTTGATCGTCGCCGTCTGCTGGACGACAAGTTCGAAGACAAGAAGCGCAAGCTGCAACAGGGCGATGACCTGGCGCCGGGCGTGCTGAAGATCGTCAAGGTCTACCTTGCCATTCGTCGCCGCATCCAGCCGGGCGACAAGATGGCCGGTCGTCACGGTAACAAAGGTGTAGTCTCGGTGATCATGCCGGTAGAAGACATGCCGCACGACGAATACGGTACTCCCGTCGACGTCGTCTTGAACCCGTTGGGCGTACCTTCGCGTATGAACGTCGGTCAGATCCTTGAAACCCACCTGGGCCTCGCGGCCAAGGGCCTGGGCGAGAAGATCAACCGCATGCTCGAAGAGCAGCGCAAAGTGATCGAGCTGCGCAAGTTCCTCACCGAGATCTACAACGAGATCGGTGGCCGTCAGGAAAACCTGGAAAGCTTCAGCGACCAGGAAATTCTCGACCTGGCGAAGAACCTGCGTGCCGGTGTACCAATGGCCACTCCGGTGTTCGATGGTGCCAAGGAAAGCGAAATCAAGGCCATGCTGAAACTGGCGGACCTGCCAGAAAGCGGCCAGATGCAGCTGTTCGACGGCCGTACCGGCAACAAGTTTGAGCGTCATGTCACCGTTGGCTACATGTACATGCTGAAACTGAACCACTTGGTGGACGACAAGATGCACGCGCGTTCCACTGGTTCGTACAGCCTGGTTACCCAGCAGCCGCTGGGTGGTAAGGCTCAGTTCGGTGGTCAGCGTTTCGGGGAGATGGAGGTCTGGGCACTGGAAGCATACGGCGCCGCCTACACTCTGCAGGAAATGCTCACAGTGAAGTCGGACGATGTGAACGGTCGGACCAAGATGTACAAAAACATCGTGGACGGCGATCACCGTATGGAGCCGGGCATGCCCGAGTCCTTCAACGTGTTGATCAAAGAGATTCGTTCTCTCGGTATCGATATCGATCTGGAAACCGAATAACACGCGACGCGAATCGAGAGCGGTGCTGAATCATCAGCCCGCGCTCTGCTCCGCCAGGAGGAAAGGCCTTGAAAGACCTACTGAATTTGCTGAAAAACCAGGGTCAAGTCGAAGAGTTCGATGCTATCCGTATCGGGTTGGCATCGCCTGAGATGATCCGTTCGTGGTCGTTCGGTGAAGTTAAAAAGCCGGAAACCATCAACTACCGTACGTTCAAACCTGAGCGTGACGGCCTGTTCTGCGCCAAGATCTTTGGCCCAGTCAAGGACTACGAGTGCCTGTGCGGCAAGTACAAGCGCCTCAAGCACCGTGGCGTGATCTGCGAAAAGTGCGGCGTTGAAGTTGCACTGGCCAAGGTCCGTCGCGAGCGCATGGCTCACATCGAGCTGGCCTCGCCGGTCGCTCACATCTGGTTCCTGAAATCGCTGCCGTCCCGTATCGGCCTGCTGATGGACATGACCCTGCGTGATATCGAACGCGTTCTCTACTTCGAGAGCTATGTCGTTATCGACCCGGGCATGACCACCCTTGAAAAAGGCCAGTTGCTGAACGACGAGCAGTACTTCGAAGCCCTCGAAGAGTTCGGTGACGACTTCGACGCCCGCATGGGTGCCGAGGCTGTCCGCGAGCTGCTGCACGCTATCGACCTGGAACACGAGATTGGCCGTCTGCGCGAAGAAATTCCGCAAACCAACTCCGAAACCAAGATCAAGAAGCTGTCCAAGCGTCTGAAGTTGATGGAAGCCTTCCAGGGTTCCGGCAACCTGCCAGAGTGGATGGTGTTGACCGTTCTGCCGGTTCTGCCGCCAGATCTGCGTCCACTGGTCCCGCTGGATGGCGGTCGTTTCGCCACTTCCGACCTCAACGATCTGTATCGTCGAGTGATCAACCGTAACAACCGTCTGAAGCGTCTGCTGGACCTCTCGGCTCCTGACATCATCGTGCGCAACGAAAAGCGCATGCTGCAGGAAGCCGTCGATGCCTTGCTCGACAACGGTCGTCGCGGTCGTGCCATTACGGGTTCGAACAAGCGTCCTCTGAAATCCCTGGCCGACATGATCAAGGGTAAGCAGGGTCGTTTCCGTCAGAACTTGCTCGGCAAGCGCGTTGACTACTCGGGTCGTTCGGTAATTACCGTAGGCCCGACCCTGCGCCTGCATCAGTGCGGTCTTCCGAAGAAGATGGCGCTCGAGCTGTTCAAGCCGTTCATCTTCGGCAAGCTGGAAGTGCGTGGCCTGGCCACCACCATCAAAGCCGCCAAGAAGATGGTCGAGCGCGAGCTGCCGGAAGTATGGGACGTTCTCGCCGAAGTGATTCGCGAACACCCCGTATTGCTCAACCGTGCACCGACCCTTCACCGTCTGGGTATTCAGGCGTTTGAACCGGTACTGATCGAAGGCAAGGCTATCCAGCTGCACCCTCTGGTCTGTGCTGCGTACAACGCCGACTTCGACGGCGACCAGATGGCGGTCCACGTACCGCTGACCCTGGAAGCCCAGCTCGAAGCCCGTGCGCTGATGATGTCGACCAACAACATCCTGTCGCCCGCCAACGGTGAGCCGATCATCGTTCCGTCGCAGGACGTTGTACTGGGTCTGTACTACATGACCCGTGAAGCGATCAACGCCAAGGGCGAAGGCCGCGTGTTTGCAGATCTGCAGGAAGTCGACCGCGTATTCCGCGCCGGCGAAGCAGCGCTGCACGCCAAGATCAAGGTCCGTATCAACGAGACGGTCAACGACCGTGACGGCGGCAGCGTGAGCGGTACTCGTATCGTCGACACCACCGTCGGCCGTGCGTTGCTGTTCCAGGTCGTGCCGAAAGGTCTGTCCTTCGACGTCGTCAACTTGCCGATGAAGAAAAAGGCGATCTCCAAGCTGATCAACCAGTGCTACCGCGTGGTCGGTCTGAAAGAGACCGTCATCTTCGCTGACCAGTTGATGTACACCGGTTTCGCCTACTCGACGATTTCGGGTGTTTCCATCGGCGTTAACGACTTCGTTATCCCGGATGAGAAGGCTCGTATCATCGGTGCCGCGACCGACGAAGTGAAAGAGATCGAAAGCCAGTACGCATCGGGCCTGGTTACCCAGGGCGAGAAGTACAACAAGGTGATCGACCTTTGGTCCAAGGCCAACGACGAAGTGTCCAAGGCGATGATGTCGAACCTCTCGAAAGAGAAGGTCATCGACCGCCATGGCAACGAAGTTGACCAGGAATCCTTCAACTCGATGTACATGATGGCTGACTCCGGTGCTCGGGGTTCGGCAGCTCAGATTCGTCAGTTGGCTGGTATGCGTGGTCTGATGGCCAAGCCGGACGGCTCGATCATCGAGACGCCGATCACCGCGAACTTCCGTGAAGGTCTGAGCGTACTGCAGTACTTCATCTCGACTCACGGTGCTCGTAAGGGTCTTGCGGATACCGCGTTGAAAACCGCTAACTCCGGTTACCTGACTCGCCGTCTGGTAGACGTCGCACAGGACTTGGTCGTGACCGAGATCGACTGCGGCACCGAGCACGGCCTGCTGATGACGCCGCACATTGAAGGCGGTGACGTTGTAGAGCCGCTGGGTGAGCGTGTACTGGGTCGTGTGATCGCCCGTGACGTGTTCAAGCCGGGTACCGATGATGTCATCGTTCCTGCTGGCACTCTGGTCGACGAGAAGTGGGTTGAATTCATCGAGCTGAACAGCATCGACGAAGTCATCGTGCGCTCGCCAATCAGCTGCGAAACCCGTTACGGCATCTGCGCCAAGTGCTACGGCCGTGATCTGGCTCGTGGTCACCAGGTGAACATTGGTGAAGCGGTCGGCGTTATCGCTGCCCAGTCCATCGGTGAGCCGGGTACCCAGCTGACCATGCGTACGTTCCACATCGGTGGTGCGGCAAGCCGGACCTCCGCAGCTGACAGTGTTCAGGTGAAGAATGGCGGTACCGTCCGTCTGCACAACCTGAAGCATGTAGAGCGTCTGGATGGCAACCTGGTTGCCGTGTCGCGTTCCGGTGAGTTGGCGATTGCCGACGAGTTCGGTCGTGAGCGCGAGCGCTACAAGCTGCCGTACGGTGCCGTGATTTCGGTGAAGGAAGGCGACAAGGTCGACGCTGGCGCAATCGTGGCCAAGTGGGATCCGCACACTCACCCGATCGTCACCGAGATGAAAGGTACCGTGACCTACGTGGGCATGGAAGAAGGCATCACGATCAAGCGTCAAACAGACGAACTGACCGGCCTGACCAACATCGAAGTACTCGACGCCAAAGACCGTCCGGCTGCCGGCAAGGAAATTCGCCCAGCGGTCAAGATGGTTGGTGTGGACGGCAAGGATCTGCTGCTGCCAGGTACCGACGTACCGGCTCAGTACTTCCTGCCAGCCAACGCCCTGGTCGGCGTGGCGGATGGTGTGCAAGTGGGTGTGGGTGACGTTATCGCCCGTATTCCGCAGGAAACTTCGAAAACCCGCGACATCACCGGTGGTCTGCCGCGTGTTGCCGACTTGTTCGAAGCGCGTCGTCCGAAGGAAGCTTCGATTCTGGCTGAAGTCAGCGGCACCATCGCGTTCGGTAAAGAGACCAAGGGCAAGCGCCGTCTGGTCATTACCCCGAACGACGGTACCGATCCGTATGAAGAGCTGATTCCGAAGTGGCGTCACCTGAACGTCTTCGAAGGCGAACAAGTGAACCGCGGCGAGGTCATTTCCGACGGTCCTAGCGATCCGCACGACATTCTGCGTCTGCTGGGTGTGAGCGCGCTCGCCAAGTACATCGTCAACGAGATCCAGGACGTTTACCGTCTGCAGGGCGTGAAGATCAACGACAAGCACATCGAGACCATCCTGCGTCAGATGCTGCGTAAAGTTGAGATCTCCGAGTCCGGCGACTCTTCGTTCATCAAGGGCGACCAGATGGAACTCACCCATGTACTGGGCGAGAACGAGCGTCTGGCCGGCGACGAGAAATTCGTCTCCAAGTACACTCGTGTGCTGCTCGGTATCACCAAGGCGTCGTTGTCGACCGAATCGTTCATCTCGGCGGCCTCCTTCCAGGAGACCACTCGCGTACTGACGGAAGCGGCTGTCACCGGCAAGCGCGATTACCTGCGCGGCCTGAAAGAAAACGTGGTCGTGGGTCGTTTGATCCCGGCGGGTACCGGCCTGGCGTACCACAGCGAGCGCAAGCGTCGCCGTGAAGCCGACAAGCCGTTGCGCGTAAGCGCCAGTGAAGTGGAAGCTGCACTGACCGAAGCGCTGAACTCTAGCGGTAACTGAGTCGGCGGTAGTACAAGCACGGCCCTGGTGGCCTCGATCGGCAGGTACTGACAAACTTTGTTGGTATTTGTCGAGCGAGGAGACCGGGGCCTTGCCTTGACTGGGGACAAGATCCTCTTTAGACTCTTGTACCCCTAAATCTGGCGGGACGTGTGTCCTGCCATTTTGCTTTTCTTGTAAGACAATAGCGTCGCAAGACAACAGTGGAGCTAGTAGATGGCAACTATCAACCAGCTGGTACGTCAGCCGCGTAAGCGTATCGTCGAGAAATCCGACGTACCTGCGCTGCAGAACTGCCCGCAACGTCGTGGCGTGTGCACCCGTGTGTACACCACCACGCCGAAAAAACCTAACTCGGCACTGCGTAAAGTATGCCGTGTGCGCCTGACCAACGGTTTCGAGGTTTCCTCGTACATCGGCGGTGAAGGCCACAACCTGCAAGAGCACAGCGTCGTACTGATCCGTGGCGGTCGTGTAAAAGACTTGCCAGGTGTTCGTTACCACACCGTTCGCGGCTCGCTGGATACTTCGGGCGTCAAAGGCCGTAACCAGGGTCGTTCGAAGTACGGTACCAAGCGTCCGAAGTAATTCGCCGCTTGTTGCACTAAACGATTTTTATTTTTTCTGAGTCGATAAGAGTAAGGTCGGGCGTGACCCCATTGGGGCAGGTTCCCGAGCTAACCTGAAGACCGTTTGAGGGCTTATCCATGCCAAGAAGACGCGTAGCAGCCAAGCGCGAAGTGCTTGACGATCCAAAATACGGAAGCCAGATCCTGGCCAAGTTCATGAACCACGTGATGGAAAGCGGCAAGAAAGCCGTTGCCGAGCGTATCGTTTATGGCGCGCTGGAAAAGGTTAAAGAACGCAAGAACAGCGATCCCCTGGAAATCTTCGAGAAAGCTCTCGACGCCATCGCTCCGCTGGTCGAAGTGAAGTCGCGCCGTGTAGGCGGTGCTACTTACCAGGTTCCGGTCGAAGTTCGTCCGTCCCGTCGTAACGCTCTGGCAATGCGCTGGTTGGTAGACTTCGCGCGCAAGCGTGGTGAAAAGTCTATGGCTCTGCGTTTGGCTGGCGAACTGTTGGACGCTGCTGAAGGCAAAGGTGCTGCAGTTAAGAAGCGTGAAGACGTTCACCGTATGGCTGAAGCCAACAAAGCGTTCTCGCACTACCGCTTCTAAATCCGGCGTCACTTACTTTGCGAGGGCTTTATGGCTCGTACAACTGATATCAATCGCTACCGTAACATCGGTATCGTCGCTCACGTGGATGCGGGTAAAACCACTACCACCGAGCGCGTCCTGTTTTACACGGGCGTAAACCACAAAATGGGCGAGGTGCATGATGGCGCCGCGACCATGGACTGGATGGTGCAGGAGCAGGAGCGGGGTATTACCATTACCTCCGCTGCTACTACCGCGTTCTGGGAAGGCTCGAACAAGCAGTTCCCTAAGCACCGCTTCAACATCATCGATACCCCGGGTCACGTTGACTTCACCATCGAAGTAGAGCGCTCGCTGCGCGTACTCGACGGCGCCGTCGTTGTGTTCTGCGGTACTTCGGGTGTTGAGCCGCAGTCCGAAACCGTATGGCGTCAAGCCAACAAGTACGGTGTTCCACGTCTCGTTTACGTGAACAAGATGGACCGTGCCGGTGCCAACTTCCTGCGCGTGATCGGTCAGATCAAGCAGCGTCTGGGTCACACTCCTGTGCCTATCCAGCTCGCTATCGGTTCGGAAGACAACTTCCAGGGCCAGATCGACCTGATCTCCATGGAAGCCGTCTACTGGGACGACGCTGACAAGGGCATGAAAGCTCGCCGTGAAGCTATCCCTGCAGAACTGCAGGAACTGGCTGAAGAGTGGCGCAGCAACATGGTCGAAGCAGCTGCTGAAGCCACTGAAGAGCTGATGAACAAGTACCTCGAAGGTGAAGAGCTCACCGTCGAAGAGATCAAAGCCGCTCTGCGTCAGCGTACTATCGCTGGTGAGATCGTTCTGGCCGTCTGTGGTTCTTCGTTCAAGAACAAGGGTGTTCCCCTGGTTCTCGACGCCGTTATCGACTACCTGCCTGCGCCGGTCGACATTCCTGCCATCAAGGGTTCCGACCCGGATGACGAGAACATCGCCATGGAGCGTCATGCAGACGACAACGAGCCGTTCTCGGCTTTGGCGTTCAAGATCGCTACCGACCCATTCGTGGGTACTTTGACCTTCGCTCGCGTTTACTCGGGCGTGTTGAACTCCGGCGACGGCGTGATCAACTCGGTCAAAGGCAAGAAAGAGCGTGTGGGTCGTATGGTGCAAATGCACGCAAACACCCGTGAAGAGATCAAGGAAGTACGCGCTGGCGACATCGCGGCCCTGATCGGCATGAAGGACGTCACCACTGGTGATACCCTCTGTGACGCTCAAAAGCCAATCATCCTGGTTCGCATGGACTTCCCGGAGCCGGTTATTTCGGTTGCCGTTGAGCCAAAAACCAAGGATGACCAGGAAAAAATGGGTATCGCACTGGGCAAGCTCGCTCAGGAAGACCCTTCTTTCCGCGTCAAGACTGATGAAGAGACTGGTCAAACGATCATCTCCGGCATGGGCGAATTGCACCTGGACATCCTGGTTGATCGGATGCGCCGTGAGTTCAACGTCGAAGCCAACATCGGTAAACCACAAGTTTCCTATCGTGAGAAAATCACGAAGGCTTGTGAGATCGAAGGCAAGTTCGTTCGCCAGTCCGGCGGTCGTGGTCAGTTCGGCCACTGCTGGATCCGTTTTGCCCCTGCTGATGAAGGTCAGGAAGGTCTGCAATTCGTGAACGAAGTGGTTGGTGGTGTGGTTCCGAAGGAATACATCCCAGCGATCCAGAAGGGTATCGAAGAGCAGATGAAGAACGGCGTCGTTGCCGGCTATCCGCTGATCGGCCTGAAGGCGACCGTTTTCGATGGTTCTTACCACGACGTCGACTCCAACGAGATGGCGTTCAAGGTGGCAGCCTCCATGGCGACCAAGCAACTGGCCTCCAAAGGCGGTGGCGTGGTGCTTGAGCCAATCATGAAGGTTGAAGTTGTAACACCTGAGGATTACATGGGTGACGTGATGGGTGACCTGAACCGTCGTCGTGGTCTGATCCAGGGTATGGAAGATACTGTCTCCGGCAAGGTTATCCGTGCCGAAGTACCGTTGGGTGAAATGTTCGGTTATGCGACCGACGTTCGTTCCATGTCCCAGGGTCGCGCGAGCTACTCTATGGAATTCTCCAAATACTCCGAGGCTCCGTCGAACGTCGTCGAAGCTATCGTTAAAAAACAAGGCTGATATCAGCCCCTTTAGGCTAGGAGTTAATTGTCGTGGCTAAAGAAAAATTTGATCGTTCCCTTCCGCACGTCAACGTTGGCACCATCGGTCACGTTGACCACGGTAAAACCACTCTGACCGCTGCTCTGACTCGCGTCTGCTCCGAAGTTTTCGGTTCGGCTCGTGTTGACTTCGACAAGATCGACAGCGCACCAGAAGAAAAAGCTCGCGGTATCACCATCAACACCGCGCACGTTGAATACAACTCGCTGATCCGTCACTACGCTCACGTTGACTGCCCAGGTCACGCTGACTACGTGAAAAACATGATCACCGGTGCTGCTCAGATGGACGGCGCTATCCTGGTTTGCTCGGCCGCTGATGGTCCGATGCCACAAACCCGCGAGCACATCCTGCTGTCCCGTCAGGTAGGCGTTCCGTACATCGTGGTCTTCCTGAACAAGGCTGACCTGGTAGACGACGCTGAGCTGCTGGAACTGGTCGAGATGGAAGTTCGTGACCTGCTGTCCACCTACGACTTCCCAGGCGACGACACTCCGATCATCATCGGTTCTGCTCGTATGGCTCTGGACGGTCTGGACGAAAACGAAATGGGCACCACTGCCGTTCGTAAACTGGTCGAGACTCTGGACAGCTACATCCCAGATCCAGTTCGCGTAATCGACAAGCCATTCCTGATGCCAATCGAAGACGTATTCTCGATCTCCGGTCGCGGTACTGTTGTTACCGGTCGTATCGAGCGCGGCATCGTCAAGGTTCAAGATCCACTGGAAATCGTTGGTCTGCGTGACACCACCGTCACCACCTGCACCGGTGTTGAAATGTTCCGTAAACTGCTCGACGAAGGTCGTGCTGGCGAGAACTGCGGCGTGCTGCTGCGCGGCACCAAGCGTGACGACGTTGAGCGTGGCCAGGTTCTGGTCAAGCCAGGTTCGGTCAAGCCGCACACTACCTTCGAAGCTGAAGTGTACGTGTTGAGCAAAGAAGAAGGCGGTCGTCACACTCCGTTCTTCAAAGGCTACCGTCCACAGTTCTACTTCCGGACCACTGACGTGACCGGTAACTGCGAACTGCCGGAAGGCGTTGAAATGGTAATGCCAGGCGACAACATCAAAATGGTTGTCACCCTGATCAAGACCATCGCAATGGAAGACGGTCTGCGTTTCGCTATCCGTGAAGGCGGTCGTACCGTCGGCGCTGGCGTCGTAGCCAAAATCATCGCTTAATTCGCGAAGATTTGAGAAAGCCCCCGCTTAGCGGGGGCTTTTTTATTGAGTTGACACCAGGGTGAGGCGTCTATAAAATCACGCCTCCTTTTAACGGGCGTCTTGCGCCCGCGGGGAAAGCAGCCGGAGTCTGAAATCCAATGCAAAATCAGCAAATCCGTATCAGGTTGAAGGCTTTTGACCATCGCCTGATCGACCAATCCACCCAGGAAATCGTGGAAACCGCGAAACGTACTGGTGCTCAAGTGCGTGGTCCAATTCCACTCCCTACCCGCAAAGAGCGGTTCACCGTTCTGGTCTCCCCGCACGTCAACAAAGACGCGCGTGACCAGTACGAGATCCGTACTCATAAGCGCGTTCTGGACATCGTCCAGCCAACGGACAAAACCGTTGACGCGTTGATGAAGCTTGATCTTGCGGCTGGTGTAGAAGTGCAGATCAGCCTCGGCTAAGACTTGGGTCTTAGTCGTGTAACGCTCTGAAATGGGCGGCCATAGCGGGTGAAAGCCCCGTACACTCATGAGGTTTACAACATGACTATTGGTGTAGTCGGTCGTAAGTGCGGTATGACCCGCATTTTTACCGAAGAAGGTGTCTCTATTCCGGTTACGGTCATTGAGATCGAGCCGAATCGCGTCACCCAGTTCAAAAATGAAGAAACTGATGGCTATCGTGCAGTGCAAGTCACTGTCGGCGAGCGTCGTGCTTCGCGCGTGACTGCTGCTCAAGCAGGTCACTTCGCCAAGGCGAACGTTGCTGCGGGTCGCGGTGTCTGGGAATTCCGTCTTGAAGAAGGCGAGTACCAGGCTGGCGACTTGATCAATGCTGAAATCTTCGCTGCAGGCCAACTGGTAGACGTTACCGGTCAGTCCAAGGGTAAAGGCTTTGCCGGTACCATCAAGCGTTGGAATTTCCGCGGTCAAGATAACACCCACGGTAACTCCGTCTCCCACCGCGTCCCTGGCTCTATCGGCCAGTGCCAGACTCCTGGTCGTGTTTTCAAGGGCAAAAAAATGTCCGGTCATATGGGCGCAGAGCGCGTGACCGTTCAGTCCCTGGAAGTTGTGCGCGTCGACGCTGAACGCAATCTGCTGCTCGTCAAGGGTGCTGTTCCTGGCGCTACTGGCGGCAACCTGGTTGTGCGTCCGGCAGCCAAGGCTCGCGGTTAAGGGGAAGCGAAAATGCAATTGAATGTAAATGACGCTCAAGCGATCGAAGTTTCCGAACTGACTTTCGGCGGCGAGTTCAACGAGACGCTGGTGCACCAAGCAGTCGTGGCCTACATGGCCGGCGGCCGTCAGGGTACTGCCCAGCAAAAAACCCGTTCCGACGTTCGTGGTGGCGGTAAGCGCCCGTGGCGTCAGAAAGGTACTGGCCGTGCTCGTGCCGGTACCATCCGCAGCCCAATCTGGCGCGGCGGCGGCACCACCTTTGCAGCTCGTCCACAAGATCACAGCCAAAAGCTCAACAAGAAGATGTATCGCGCAGCACTGCGCTCCATCCTCGCTGAGCTGGTCCGCACCGATCGCCTGGTCGTGGTTCAGGATTTCGCTGTTGAAGCACCGAAAACCAAAGACCTGCTGAACAAACTGAATGGCATGGGCCTGACCGACGTACTGATTGTCTCCGACTCCGTCGACGAGAATCTGTACCTGGCTGCTCGTAACCTGCCACACGTTGATGTACGTGACGTGCAAGGTTCCGACCCAGTTAGTCTGATCGCCTACGACAAAGTGTTGATCACTGTGTCTGCCGTGAAGAAATTCGAGGAGCTGCTGGGATGAACCAGGAACGCGTATTTAAAGTTCTGCTTGGCCCGCACGTTTCCGAGAAGGCCACGGGTCTGGCTGACAAGAAAGGTCAGTTCGTTTTCAAGGTTGCTACTGACGCAACCAAGCTTGAAATCAAGAAGGCCGTCGAAAGCCTGTTCAGCGTGAAAGTTGAGCGTGTGACTACCCTGAACGTTCTGGGTAAAAGCAAGCGCACTGCTCGCGGTCTGGGCAAGCGTAATGACTGGAAGAAGGCAGTTATCTCCCTTCAGCCAGGCCAAGATCTCGATTTCAGCAGCAGTGCTGAGTAAGGAAGGGGTGCATCATGGCAATCGTTAAATGCAAACCGACTTCCCCTGGCCGCCGTCATGTGGTCAAGGTGGTCAACAAGGAGCTGCATAAAGGCGCTCCTCACGCACCGCTGCTCGAGAAAAAATCGAAGTCTGGTGGTCGTAACAACAATGGCCGTATCACTACACGTCACGTGGGTGGTGGTCATAAGCAGCATTACCGTTTGGTCGACTTCCGTCGCAACGACAAAGATGGCATTCCAGCCACTGTCGAGCGTATCGAATACGATCCAAACCGTACTGCTCACATTGCACTGGTTCTGTTCGCAGACGGCGAGCGTCGTTACATCCTCGCACCTAAAGGTGTGAATGCTGGCGACCAGCTGATCTCAGGTGCTCTGGCTCCAATCAAGCCAGGCAACACTCTGCAGCTGCGCAATATCCCAGTGGGTAGCACCATTCACGGCATCGAATTGAAGCCGGGCAAAGGTGCTCAGATCGCTCGTTCCGCTGGTGCCTCGGCTCAGCTGATCGCTCGCGAAGGTGTCTACGTGACCCTGCGTCTGCGCTCTGGTGAAATGCGTAAAGTCCTGGCTGAATGCCGTGCGACCCTGGGTGAAGTCTCGAACTCCGAGCACAGCCTGCGTTCGCTGGGTAAAGCTGGTGCCAAACGCTGGCGTGGCGTTCGCCCAACCGTTCGTGGTGTTGCCATGAACCCGGTTGACCACCCACATGGTGGTGGTGAAGGTCGTACCTCCGGTGGTCGTCATCCGGTATCGCCATGGGGCTTCCCGACTAAGGGTGCCAAGACTCGTGGTAATAAGCGTACCGACAAAATGATCGTCCGTCGTCGCAAGTAAATAGAGGGATACGACAGTGCCACGTTCTTTGAAAAAAGGTCCTTTTATTGATCTTCACCTACTGAAGAAGATCGAAGTGGCGGCGGAAAAGAATGATCGCAAGCCGGTGAAAACCTGGTCGCGTCGTTCGATGATCCTGCCACAAATGGTCGGTCTGACCATCGCTGTACACAACGGTCGTCAACACGTCCCCGTT
Organism: Pseudomonas sp. GW821-FHT01A09; assembly: GCF_058986725.1. Lineage (NCBI taxonomy): Bacteria > Pseudomonadati > Pseudomonadota > Gammaproteobacteria > Pseudomonadales > Pseudomonadaceae > Pseudomonas > Pseudomonas sp. GW821-FHT01A09. The sequence continues at coordinate 10,850 of NZ_JBYSWB010000038.1, read as the reverse complement.
CTCGTGAACGAAGACATGGTCGGTCATAAACTGGGCGAGTTCGCCGGTACCCGCACATATCGCGGGCACGTGGCTGACAAGAAAGCCAAGCGTTAAGGGGTCTGGAAATGGAAGTAGCCGCTAAGTTGTCGGGCGCTCGAATCTCCGCCCAAAAAGCCCGCTTGGTCGCCGACCAAATTCGCGGGAAAAAGGTGGGCGAAGCGCTCAACCTGTTGGCTTTCAGCAGCAAGAAAGCAGCAGAAATCATCAAGAAAGTGCTGGAGTCGGCCGTAGCCAACGCCGAGCACAACGAAGGCGCAGACGTTGATGACCTGAAGGTCAGCACCGTTTTCGTCAACGAAGGGCGTTCGCTGAAGCGCATCATGCCACGTGCCAAAGGCCGTGCTGATCGCATCGTCAAGCGGTCTTGCCATATCACTGTCAAGGTTGCTGACAAGTAACGGAGTAGATCAGATGGGTCAGAAAGTACATCCCATTGGCATACGCCTGGGAATCGTCAAGGAGCACACCTCCGTCTGGTACGCAGACGGTCGGACTTATGCGGACTATTTGCTCGCAGATCTGAAGGTGCGTGAATACCTCCAAGACAAACTAAAAAGCGCGTCCGTGAGCCGTATCGATATCCATCGTCCGGCCCAAACTGCACGCATCACCATCCACACTGCTCGTCCAGGTATCGTTATCGGGAAGAAAGGTGAAGATGTTGAGAAACTGCGTCAGGACCTGACCAAGCAAATGGGTGTGCCTGTGCACATCAATATCGAAGAGATCCGCAAGCCGGAACTCGACGGTATGCTGGTTGCGCAGAGCGTAGCTCAGCAGCTGGAGCGTCGTGTGATGTTCCGTCGCGCCATGAAGCGCGCCGTACAGAACGCCATGCGCATTGGTGCCAAGGGCATCAAGATCCAAGTGAGCGGTCGTCTCGGCGGTGCTGAAATCGCACGTACTGAATGGTACCGCGAGGGTCGTGTGCCACTGCACACCCTGCGTGCCGATATCGACTACGCAAACTACGAAGCTCACACCACTTACGGTGTGATCGGTGTCAAGGTTTGGATCTTCAAAGGCGAAGTAATTGGTGGTCGCCAGGAAGAGCTGAAACCTCAAGCGCCAGCGCCTCGTAAAAAAGCTGCTAAATAAGGAGTACGCGTAATGTTGCAACCAAAGCGTACGAAGTTCCGCAAGCAGATGACTGGCCACAACCGTGGTCTGGCACTGCGCGGTAGCAAAGTCAGCTTCGGCGAATTCGCCTTGAAAGCTGTTGCCCGCGGTCGTCTCACCGCCCGCCAGATCGAGTCGGCACGTCGTGCTCTGACCCGTCACGTGAAACGTGGCGGCAAGATCTGGATCCGTGTATTCCCGGACAAGCCGATTTCCAAGAAGCCTCTCGAAGTGCGGATGGGTAAAGGTAAAGGTTCGGTAGAATATTGGGTTGCCCAGATTCAGCCAGGCAAAGTCCTGTATGAAATCGAGGGTGTTACTGAAGAGCTGGCGCGTGAGGCTTTCGCCTTGGCAGCTGCAAAGCTGCCTCTCGCCACCTCCTTTGTTAAGCGGACGGTGATGTGATGAAAGCGAATGAACTTCGTGAAAAATCAGCACAGCAACTGAACGAGCAACTGCTCGGCTTGCTGCGCGACCAGTTCAATCTGCGCATGCAGAAAGCAACTGGCCAGTTGGGGCAGTCTCACCTGCTCTCGCAAGTGAAGCGCGACATCGCTCGCGTGAAAACTGTGCTCAACCAGCAGGCAGGTAAGTGATCATGGCTGAAGCCGAAAAAACCGTCCGTACGCTGACTGGCCGTGTTGTCAGCGACAAGATGGACAAAACCATCACCGTTCTGATCGAGCGTCGCGTAAAGCACCCGATCTACGGTAAATACGTTAAGCGTTCGACTAAGCTGCACGCTCACGACGAAACCAACCAGTGCAAGATCGGCGACAAGGTCACTATTCGTGAAACCCGTCCGCTGGCCAAGACCAAGTCCTGGGCACTGGTTGACGTTCTCGAACGCGCTGTTGAAGTCTAAGGGCTAAGGGTCGGAGAAATTTTATGATTCAGACTCAATCCATGCTCGATGTGGCCGATAACAGTGGCGCTCGTCGCGTTATGTGCATCAAGGTACTCGGCGGTTCGCACCGTCGTTACGCTGGCATCGGTGACATCATCAAGGTGACCGTGAAGGAAGCAATTCCTCGTGGCAAGGTGAAGAAAGGTCAAGTGATGACTGCTGTTGTAGTCCGCACTCGTCACGGCGTTCGTCGTGCTGACGGCTCCATCATCCGCTTCGATGGCAACGCTGCTGTTCTGTTGAACAACAAGCAAGAGCCAATCGGCACCCGTATCTTTGGGCCAGTGACCCGTGAACTTCGTACTGAGAAGTTCATGAAGATCGTCTCGCTCGCCCCAGAAGTGCTGTAAGGAGATCCGACATGCAAAAGATTCGTCGTGACGACGAGATCATCGTGATCGCCGGCAAAGACAAAGGTAAGCGCGGTAAGGTGCTGAAGGTTCTCGCTGATGACCGTCTGGTCGTTGGTGGTGTAAACCTGGTCAAGCGTCATACCAAGCCTAACCCGATGTCGGGCGTACAGGGCGGTATCGTCGAGAAAGAAGCGCCATTGCACGCTTCTAACGTCGCCATTTTCAACGGCGAAACCAACAAGGCTGACCGCGTTGGTTTCAAAGTAGAAGAAGGCAAAAAAATTCGTGTCTTCAAGTCGACCCAAAAAGCGGTTGATGCTTGAACACTGCTAGGTAGAAGACCATGGCACGACTCAAAGAGATTTATCGGAAGGAAATCGCCCCCAAGCTTAAGGAAGAACTTAAGCTTGCGAACGTGATGGAAGTTCCGCGCGTTACCAAGATCACCCTGAACATGGGTGTTGGCGAAGCAATCGGCGACAAAAAAGTCATCGAGCACGCTGTTGCCGACCTCGAGAAAATCACCGGCCAAAAAGCCGTCGTGACTTTTGCTCGTAAATCCATCGCGGGCTTCAAAGTCCGTGAGGGCTGGCCGATTGGCGTCAAAGTCACTCTGCGCCGTGATCGTATGTACGAATTCCTGGACCGCCTGCTGGCGATCTCCCTGCCTCGGGTACGCGACTTCCGCGGCCTGAATGCCAAGTCCTTCGATGGTCGTGGCAACTACAGCATGGGCGTGAAAGAGCAGATCATCTTCCCGGAAATCGATTACGACAAGATCGATGCTCTTCGCGGTCTGGACATCACCCTGACCACTACTGCACGTTCGGATGAAGAAGGTCGCGCTCTGCTGCGTGCTTTCAAATTCCCGTTCCGCAACTGATTGGAGACGGAATAATGGCCAAGACGAGCATGAAGAACCGTGAGCTGAAGCGTCAGCAAACGGTCGCAAAATACGCCAAGAAGCGCGCTGCACTGAAAGCTATCATCGTTGATCTGAACGCAAGTCCAGAAGCACGTTGGGAAGCTACCGTTGCACTGCAGAAGCAACCACGTGACGCCAGCGCTTCGCGCCTGCGTAACCGTTGCCGCCTGACTGGCCGTCCACACGGCGTTTACCGCAAATTCGGCCTCGGCCGTAACATGCTGCGTCAAGCAGCCATGCGCGGTGACGTACCAGGTCTGGTCAAAGCCAGCTGGTAAGCCGTTGCGGCAGAGGCACGGCGCGACGCTGAGAGATCAGCCGACCGCCGGTGACCTCGCACTTGAATCAAGCCCCTTATGGGGCTTGTTTCATTTGTGGAGTACGTTTAGAATTGCCGGCTCGCCTGAGCCCGGGTTTTTGGACCGGATCACATGCTCGGCGATGTGTAGCAGCCGCAAGGCTCATTTTTTTTGTATCAGGAGCGTCTAGCCCATGAGTATGCAGGACCCGTTAGCGGACATGCTAACTCGAATCCGTAATGCCCAGATGGCTGAAAAGGCCGTTGTGAGCATGCCGTCTTCCACGTTGAAGGTAGCTGTAGCTAAAGTTCTGAAGGACGAAGGCTATATCGCGGGTTTCCAGGTAAGCAGCGAAGTAAAACCGTCGCTTTCCATCGAGCTCAAGTACTTCGAAGGCCGTCCGGTCATTGAAGAAGTCAAACGCGTAAGTCGTCCAGGCCTGCGTCAGTACAAGTCCGTCGAAGATCTGCCGAAAGTACGTGGCGGTCTGGGCGTGTCTATCGTCTCCACCAACAAAGGTGTGATGACGGATCGTGCTGCGCGCGCTGCCGGTGTCGGCGGCGAAGTTCTTTGCACAGTGTTCTAAGGGGGGATAAGCATGTCTCGCGTCGCTAAGAACCCCGTAAAGCTGCCATCGGGCGTCGAAATCAAATTCGTCGGTCAGCAGCTTTCGGTGAAGGGTGCCAAGGGCACTCTCGAACTGAACGTTCACTCGTCGGTTGAAATCGTTGAAGAGGCTGGCGAACTGCGTTTCGCTGCCAAAAACGGCGATCAACAGACCCGTGCAATGGCAGGTACTACCCGTGCTCTGGTCAACAACATGGTCCAAGGCGTAAGCCAAGGCTTCGAGCGCAAGCTCCAGCTGGTCGGTGTTGGTTACAAAGCACAGGCAAAAGGCACAGTGCTGAACCTGGCTCTCGGCTTCTCGCACCCGGTGGATTATGAACTGCCGGCAGGCATCACCGCTGAGACTCCTAGCCAGACCGATATCCTGATCAAGGGCATCGACAAGCAGCTGGTGGGTCAAGTGGCCGCCGAAATCCGCGATTTCCGTCCGCCAGAGCCTTACAAAGGTAAAGGTGTGCGTTACGCGGACGAAGTCGTCCGTCGTAAAGAAGCCAAGAAGAAGTAGGGCCTAGCAAATGACCGACAAAAAAGTTACTCGTCTGCGTCGCGCTCGCAAAGCACGCCTGAAAATGCACGAACTCGAAGTCGTGCGTCTCTGCGTGTTCCGCTCGTCGCAACACATCTATGCCCAGGTCATCTCGGCCGACGGCAACAAAGTCTTGGCAAGTGCCTCGACTTTGGACAAAGAACTGCGTGATGGCGCCACTGGCAACATCGACGCGGCCACTAAGGTTGGCCAGCTGGTCGCTACGCGTGCTAAGGCCGCTGGCGTCTCGCAGGTGGCTTTCGACCGCTCTGGCTTCAAGTACCATGGTCGCGTGAAAGCGCTGGCTGATGCTGCTCGTGAAGCTGGGCTGGAGTTCTAAGTTATGTCAAATAACGACCAAAAGCGCGACGAAGGCTACATCGAGAAGCTGGTTCAAGTGAACCGCGTTGCAAAAACCGTTAAAGGCGGCCGTATCTTCACCTTCACCGCGTTGACCGTGGTAGGTGATGGCAAAGGCCGTGTCGGCTTCGGCCGTGGCAAGTCGCGTGAAGTGCCTGCTGCAATCCAGAAGGCTATGGAAGCTGCTCGTCGCAACATGATCCAGGTGGACCTGAACGGTACCACTCTGCAGTACGCCATGAAGTCCGCTCACGGCGCTTCGAAGGTGTACATGCAGCCTGCTTCCGAAGGTACCGGCATCATCGCCGGCGGCGCAATGCGTGCCGTACTGGAAGTCGCTGGTGTTCAGAACGTTCTGGCCAAGTGCTACGGTTCGACCAACCCTGTGAACGTGGTTCATGCCACTTTCAAAGGTCTGAAGTCGATGCAGTCCCCATCGTCGATTGCTGCTAAACGCGGCAAGAGCGTAGAGGAGATCGTCTGATCATGGCTACCGTCAAAGTAACGCTGATCAAAAGCATGACCGGCCGCATCCCTAACCACAAACTGTGCGTTAAGGGTCTGGGTCTGCGTCGCATCGGTCACACTGTAGAAGTCCAGGATACTCCCGAAAATCGCGGGATGATCAACAAGGCTTACTACATGCTGCGAGTCGAGGGTTAATCGATGAAACTCAATGATCTGAGTCCAGCGCCGGGTTCCCGTCGTGAAAAGCATCGTCCGGGCCGTGGTATCGGTAGCGGTTTGGGCAAGACTGGTGGCCGTGGCCACAAAGGTCAAACCTCCCGTTCCGGTGGCACCATTGCTCCAGGCTTCGAAGGCGGTCAACAGCCGCTGCATCGTCGTCTGCCGAAGTTCGGTTTCGTTTCGCTGAAAGCCATGGATCGCGCAGAAGTGCGTCTGTCCGAGCTGGCCAAAGTGGAAGGCGACATCGTCTCCGTGCAGTCCTTGAAGGATGCCAACGTGATCAACCAAAGCGTACAGCGTGTGAAAATCATGCTGTCCGGTGAAGTGACTCGCGCTGTGACCATCAAGGGAATCGCCGCCACCAAAGGTGCGCGTGCGGCTATCGAAGCAGCTGGCGGCAAGTTCGAGGAATAAATGGCTAAGCAAGGTGCTCTCTCAGCGCTCAGCAAAGGCGGGTTATCGGAGCTTTGGGCTCGTCTGCGTTTTCTATTCCTGGCGATTATCGTCTACCGAATAGGCGCACACATCCCAGTGCCTGGTATCAACCCGGACCGGCTGGCCGATCTGTTCAAACAGAATGAGGGGACCATTCTTAGCTTGTTCAACATGTTTTCCGGCGGCGCGCTGGAACGGATGAGCATTTTTGCACTGGGGATCATGCCGTACATTTCGGCATCGATCATCATGCAGCTGATGACCGCCGTGAGCCCGCAGCTGGAGCAGTTGAAGAAGGAAGGTGAAGCTGGCCGTCGCAAGATCAGCCAGTACACCCGCTATGGCACCGTCATCCTGGCTTTGGTTCAAGCAATTGGCATGTCCATTGGCCTGGCCAACCAGGGTGTAGCGTTCGCTGGTGGTCTCAGCTTCTATTTCGTTGCGGTGTCCACTTTTGTGGCCGGTGCGATGTTCATGATGTGGCTGGGCGAGCAGATTACCGAGCGTGGTGTCGGTAACGGTATCTCGATGCTGATTTTTTCGGGTATCGTCGCCGGTCTTCCGAGAGCAGTAGGGCAGTCTTTCGAGTCTGCACGTCAGGGCGATATCAACATCTTCGCGCTGGTTGCGATCGGTGTGTTGGCAGTAGCGATCATCGGTTTCGTGGTGTTCATCGAGCGTGGTCAGCGGCGTATCGCCGTTCACTATGCCAAGCGTCAGCAGGGCCGCAAGGTCTTCGCCGCGCAGACGAGCCACTTGCCGCTGAAAGTGAATATGGCTGGTGTGATACCGGCTATTTTCGCGAGCAGCATCCTGTTGTTCCCGGCTTCGCTGGGTCAATGGTTCGGTCAGTCTGCGGGTATGGGCTGGCTGCAGGATCTCTCGCAGTCGATCGCTCCTGGTCAGCCGTTGAATATTCTGCTGTTTAGTGCAGGGATTATTTTCTTCTGCTTCTTCTATACGGCGTTGATGTTCAATCCGAAAGACGTAGCGGAAAACCTGAAGAAGTCCGGTGCCTTTATTCCGGGTATTCGTCCAGGCGAGCAGTCGGCACGCTACATTGATGGCGTCCTGACTCGTTTGACCATGTTCGGTGCTCTGTACATGATGTGCGTCTGCCTGCTTCCCCAGTTCCTGGTGGTGGCTGCAAACGTTCCGTTCTACCTTGGCGGGACTTCGTTGCTGATTGTGGTAGTGGTTGTGATGGACTTCATGTCCCAAGTACAATCGCACCTCGTTTCGCACCAGTACGAATCCCTGATGAAAAAAGCCAACCTGAAAGGCTACGGTGGCAGCGGTCTGCTGCGCTGAGAGTCCCTTAAGGTTCGAGGAGTTGGCAATGAAAGTTCGTGCATCGGTGAAAAAGCTGTGCCGTAACTGCAAAATCATTCGTCGCGAAGGCGTCGTTCGAGTCATTTGCAGCGCGGAACCGCGTCACAAGCAGCGCCAAGGCTGAGTGTGATGTGCTACAAGCCCAGCAGCTAGTGCGCTGCTGGGTTGATTATTTGTTATTACAGCGATATCATCTTGCGCCCTATTTCTTGGCTTCCGGGGCGTAGGTAGCTGTCAATTGGAGTCCCACTGAATGGCCCGTATTGCAGGCGTTAACATTCCAGATAACAAGCACACTGTTATCTCGCTGACCTACATCTATGGTGTTGGTCGCACAACTGCACAGAAAATCTGTGCAGACACTGGGGTAAACCCAGCTGCGAAGATCAAGGATCTGAGCGACGAGCAGATTGAACAGCTGCGTGGCGAAGTGGCGAAGTTCACCACTGAAGGTGACCTGCGTCGCGAAATCAACATGAAAATCAAGCGCTTGATGGATCTGGGCTGCTACCGCGGTCTTCGTCATCGTCGTGGTCTGCCAGTACGCGGTCAGCGTACCAAGACCAACGCGCGGACCCGTAAAGGTCCTCGTAAGCCGATCCGCAAGTAATCGCACCAGCGAATCGACAGGAATTTAGTCATGGCAAAACCTGCTGCTCGTCCTCGTAAAAAAGTCAAAAAGACAGTGGTTGATGGCATCGCCCACATCCACGCGTCTTTCAACAACACCATCGTGACCATTACCGATCGTCAAGGTAACGCCCTGTCCTGGGCTACCTCCGGCGGTTCGGGTTTCCGCGGTTCTCGCAAGTCCACCCCGTTCGCTGCTCAAGTAGCTGCTGAACGTGCTGGTCAAGCTGCGCTGGAATATGGCCTGAAAAACCTTGACGTCAACGTCAAAGGTCCAGGTCCAGGTCGTGAGTCCGCTGTCCGTGCATTGAACGGCTGCGGCTATAAGATCGCCAGCATCACCGACGTGACGCCAATCCCGCATAACGGGTGCCGTCCGCCGAAGAAGCGCCGCGTGTAATTCAGGAGACGATAGATAATGGCTCGTTACATTGGTCCAAAATGCAAACTGGCTCGTCGTGAAGGCACTGACCTGTTCCTGAAAAGCGGCGTTCGCGCCCTGGAATCGAAGTGCAATATCGAAGCAGCCCCAGGTATCCACGGCCAGCGCCGCGGCCGCCAGTCCGACTACGGCACCCAGCTGCGTGAAAAGCAGAAAGTCCGTCGTATCTACGGCGTTCTCGAGCGTCAGTTCAGCGGCTACTACAAAGAAGCTGCTGGCAAGAAAGGTGCAACCGGTGAAAACCTGCTGCAACTGCTCGAATGCCGTCTGGACAACGTCGTATACCGTATGGGCTTTGGTTCGACTCGTGCCGAATCCCGTCAGCTGGTATCGCACAAATCGATCAGCGTTAACGGCAAAACCGTAAACGTTCCGTCCTACCAGGTTCGTGCTGGTGACGTGGTCGCGATCCGCGAGAAAGCAAAGAACCAGCTTCGCATTGTCCAAGCTCTCGATCTGTGTGCCCAGCGTGGCCGCGTAGAATGGGTAGAAGTAGACACTGAGAAAAAATCTGGCGTCTTCAAAAGCGTTCCAGCTCGCAGTGATCTGTCCGCCGACATCAACGAAAGCCTGATTGTCGAGCTCTACTCCAAGTAAGGGCTAGAAAATAGGTGCATCCATGCAGATTTCGGTAAATGAGTTCCTGACACCTCGCCACATTGATGTGCAAGTTGTCAGTCCAACCCGCGCCAAGATTACCCTCGAGCCTCTCGAGCGTGGTTTTGGCCATACCCTGGGCAACGCGCTGCGCCGCATCCTGTTGTCCTCCATGCCTGGCTGTGCAGTAGTCGAGGCCGAGATTGACGGTGTACTCCACGAGTACAGCGCCATCGAAGGTGTACAGGAAGATGTCATTGAAATCCTGTTGAACCTTAAAGGTCTCGCCATCAAGCTGCACGGTCGTGACGAAGTTACGCTGACCTTGTCGAAAAAGGGTTCGGGGGTGGTTACCGCTGCCGATATTCAGCTGGATCATGATGTCGAGATCGTTAACCCCGATCACGTAATCGCTAACCTGGCGTCTAACGGCGCCCTGAACATGAAGCTCGTTGTAGCTCGTGGTCGTGGTTATGAACCGGCCGACTCGCGTCAAAGCGATGAAGACGAAAGCCGCAGCATTGGTCGCTTGCAGCTTGACTCTTCGTTCAGCCCGGTACGTCGTATCGCATACGTGGTGGAAAACGCCCGTGTCGAACAGCGCACTAACCTGGACAAGCTGGTTATTGATCTGGAAACCAACGGTACTCTGGATCCTGAAGAGGCTATCCGTCGCGCTGCAACCATCCTGCAACAGCAGTTGGCTGCGTTCGTGGACCTCAAAGGTGAAGCCGAGGCACCAGTGGTTGAACCGGAAGACGAGATCGATCCGATCCTGCTCCGCCCGGTTGACGATTTGGAACTGACCGTACGTTCGGCTAACTGCCTCAAGGCGGAGAACATTTACTACATTGGTGATCTGATTCAGCGCACCGAAGTAGAACTGTTGAAGACTCCGAACCTGGGCAAGAAATCCTTGACTGAAATCAAGGATGTATTGGCCTCGCGTGGTCTGTCTCTCGGCATGCGCCTCGACAGCTGGCCGCCTGCAAGTCTTAAGAAGGACGACAAGGCGACTGCCTGATCGTCGTAATCACCGAACGTCGTGTTTGGTAAGGAATGAACCATGCGTCATCGTAAAAGTGGTCGCCACCTGAGCCGTACCAGCTCGCACCGTAAGGCTATGTTCCAGAACATGGCGGTGTCGCTGTTCGAGCACGAGCTGATCAAAACTACATTGCCTAAAGCCAAGGAACTGCGTCGCGTAGCCGAGCCGCTGATCACCCTGGCCAAGACCGATAGCGTTGCTAACCGTCGTCTGGCTTTCGACCGTACTCGTTCGAAAGCTATCGTTGGCAAACTGTTCAACGATCTGGGCAAGCGTTATGCAACCCGTGAGGGTGGCTACCTGCGCATCCTCAAGTGCGGTTTCCGCGCTGGCGACAACGCGCCTATGGCGTACGTCGAACTGGTTGATCGTCCTGTCGGTGGCGTTGTAGAAGCTGCTGAATAAGACGAAAAGTCTGTTCAAGAAAACCGGGCCCAGTGCCCGGTTTTTTTATGGTGCGCCAGGCATGGCGCGTTGCGCGTAAGCGCAACCAGCTTGGCTGTGGTGGCCACGCTGGTGAC
>NZ_JBYSWB010000037.1:0-37125 GCF_058986725.1 Pseudomonas sp. GW821-FHT01A09 | reverse complement strand
GGGGCAAGCCCCCTCGCCACAGGGTTACCCAACCCAGTGCCCTAGGGACGACGCAGACCTTCGCCATCGGACATCAAATTCCTCAAATGACACCGCCGAACCTGTAGCGAGGGGGCTTGCCCCCGATGGGCCTGACCTGCAATGCGCGGTGTCAGTACCGGCCTATCGGGGGCAAGCCCCCTCGCCACAGGGTTACCCAACCCAGTGCCCTAGGGACGACGCAGACCTTCGCCATCGGACATCAAGTTCCTCAAATGACACCGCCGCACCTGTAGCGAGGGGGCTTGCCCCCGATGGGCCTGACCTGCACTGCGCGGTGCCAGTACCGGCCTATCGGGGGCAAGCCCCCTCGCCACAGGGTTACTCAGCCCATTGCCTTGGCGACGACGCAGACCTTCGCCATCGGATATCGCAGCACCTGTAGCGAGGGGGCTTGCCCCCGATGGGCCTGAGCTGCAATGCGCGGTGTCAGTACCGGCCTATCGGGGGCAAGCCCCCTCGCCACAGGGTTAGCCGACCTCGACGGTGCTTAGCCCATTGCCTTGGCGCACCACCCTGATCTGCACCGGGATGCGTTCGTGCATTTCCTGCACATGGGAAATCACCCCCACCTTGCGGCCCTGCGCCTGCAGGCCATCGAGGGCGTCCATGGCCAGTTGCAGCGACTCCGGGTCGAGGCTGCCGAAGCCTTCGTCGATGAACAGCGATTCGATCTTCAGCGTGCTCGACGCCATCGACGCCAGCCCCAATGCCAACGCCAGCGACACCAGGAAGGTTTCGCCGCCGGACAGCGAGTGCACCGAGCGCAGTTCGTCGCCCATCTCGGTATCCATCACCAGCAACCCGAGCATGCTGCCGCCGCGCTTGAGGCGATAGCGGCGCACCAGTTGGCGCAGTTGCACGTTGGCATGGTGCACCAGCAGGTCGAGGTTGTAGGCCTGCGCGATCTTGCGGAAGGTATCGCCACTGGCCGAGCCGATCAGCGCGCTGATGCGGCCCCAGCGCTGGTATTCGCCATAGGCCGTGGCGATACGCTGTGCCAGCGCCTGATTGGCATCGCGACGGCGTTGGTCGTCCACCTGGCGGGCGCGTAGCTCGGCGCTTTGCTGTTCACTGGCATGCACGGCGGATTGCAATTGCGTCAGGGCCTGTTCGAGCTCTTCGCCCAGCGTCTCGGCGGTGGCATTCGGGTCAGACGATTGCCCCGCCTGGGCATGGGCCTGCAGCCGTTGTTCACGTTCTGCGAGCAACACCTGCGCTTGTTCAACGGCCTTGTCACTGGCCTGCAGACGTTGCCGAAGCGCTTGCAGCTGCGCGTCATCGACGCTCAACAGGCGGGCCACGCCGTCGTCGTCCAGCTCGGCATGGCGGGCACGCCACTGCTCGATGTCGCTGGCCAGGCCTTGGCTTTCTTCATTCAGGGCCTGCCAGCGTTCGTCGCCGCCCTTGAGCTCGGTGGCCAGTTGCAGCAACTGCCGATCGATCTCTTGCAGCCGCTGTTCGCTCTCGCTCTGGGCGTTGCGAGCCTGCTCCAGCGCCTGCTGTTGATGCTGTTGCCACTGCTCGGCGCTGGAGTATTCGGCCAGCAGGTGCAGCAGCTGTTCACGCAGCGTTTGCAATTGCGCCGTGCGCTCGCCAAGGCGGGTTTGCAGGGCTTGCAGTTGCTGCGCGGCATTGTGCTGTTGCAGCTGCTGGCGGTCGATCAGCTGTTGGCGTTCGAGTTGTTCGTTGTGTTCATCCCGGTGTTGCTCGGCGCTGGCCAGACGCTCGGCCACCTGACGATCCAGCTGCATGAAGGTGTTGGCGGCATCCTCGCTCAAGCCCTCCATGCAGGTGGGTGTCAGCACGGCGGCGAACGCCTGGCGATCTTCATCCAGGCGCCGCCGATCGTTGTTCAACTGGCTTTGTTGTTCGGCCAGTTGCTGGCTGGCGGTTTCGCTCGCCTGGGTGGTGGCGCGCAGTTCCTGCTGCAGCCGCGCGGCATCCTGCTGTAGCGTCAGCAGGGCGTTCTGGCGCACTTCGTCCTGGCTTATCTGCTGTTCGACGTGGCTCAGTTGCTGGCTTAGCCAGGCGTCCCGCTGGGCGGCATCGCGCTCCAGCAAGGCGCTGCCGAGGGCGTGAGTTTCCAGGCTCGGCAGCAGCGCGCTGCGTTCTTGATGCAGGCGCTCCTGTTGCTGCAGCAGGTCCTTTTGCCGGGTGATCACGCTGCCGACGCGCTCGCGCAGCTCCACGACTTTTTCCTTCAGGGCATCCACCGCCTGTTGCGCGGTAGCGCCTTCCTGTTCGTCGTGCACGGCCATGTCCTGCAGCAGCGCCTCGGGCTGATGCCAGGGGTGTTCGGTGCTGCCGCACACCGGGCAGGGCTCATCGTTGTGCAGTTGCTCGCGCAGGGTTTCGACGCTGGCGCTGCGGGCCAGGCGCTGGCGTTCAAGCAAGGCGCGGGTGACGCTCAGGGTCTGCTCGGCCACCTGCAAGGCGTCGCGGGTCTGCAGGCCTTCGCCGGTGAGTTGCTCGCGTTGCTGCTGGGCGTCGGCTTGATCTTGCTGGAGGGCAACGCTGCGGCGTTCGAGTTCCTGCAGGCTGGCCCACAGCCGCGACAGCTCTTCGAACCCGCGCTGCTGCTTACGATTGTCCTGCAGCAGGCTGGCGAGGATCTGCACCTGTTCGGCAACGGCATCGGGCTCGGTATCGGCTTCGCGATACAGGACTTCGAGGGTATTGCGCTGGGCCGCCAGGGCCTCGCCGGTGCTTTGCGCGCGCGCCTGCAATTGCGCCAGTTCGGCGCTGCCTTGCGCCAGGCGATTGTGCACCAGCAGATAGGCCTGCAAGCGATCGCGCCAGGCACTCCAGGCGTCGGCCAGTGGCGCGAGTTCGGCGGATTTTTCCAGCTCGCCTTGCAACCGCTCCAGAGTGGTGACGCTGAGTTGCTGGCGGGCGAGCAGCTCGTCGAGGTGTTTGCGGCCGGCCTCGACCTGCTCCTGGCTGGCAGCGGCCTCGGTCTGCTGAGCGTCGGCTTCCTGTTGCAAGCGGGCCAGATCCCGTTCCGCCTCGAAGGCCTGACGCAGGCGCGGGGCCGATTCACTCTGTTGCGCCTGGGCCGCAGTCAGGGCCTGGCGGGCGAGCTCGCCGGCACTTTGCAGTTGGGCCTGTTCATCGCTTAGCAGCGCTTGGCGCTCGCGCCTCTGCTGCAACTGCTCGGCCAGGGGCGTCAGTTGCGCCTGTACGGCCTGGCGGCGGGCGAACACATGCCGCTGCGGCGCCAGTTGTTCCAGCAAGCCGAGGTCGATGCGCTCGCCGGCCAGTGCCTGCCAGTGCGCTTGGGCCTGCTGGCGTTGCGCGCTGGCGTCATTGACCTGGGTGTGCAGGCGCTGATATTCGGCCAGCCACTGGCGTTGCTGGTCGAGTTGCTTGAGTTGCCCGCGTTGCGCTTCGAGTTGCTGCTGGGCGTCGCTGAACTGTTGATCGAGCAGCGCGCGCTCCTCCTCGCTGAGGGGCTGCACGCCCACGGCTTCGGACTCGAGCTGACGATGGGCGTCCTGGGCTTCGCGCGCCTTGACGAAGGCACGGCGCCCCAACTGGCTGTAGATGGCCGTGTTGGTGAGCTTTTCCAGCAGCTCGCTACGGTCCTTGTCGTCGGCCTTGAGGAAGGCGCTGAACTCGCTTTGGGCGAGCATCACGGCGCGGGTGAACTGCTCGAAGTTGAGTCCCAGGCGTGCTTCGATCAGCAACTCGTATTCGCGCTTCTGACTGGTCAGCACCTGTTCGGCGTCGATGTCGTAGAGGCTCTGCTTGCTGTTCTGCAACTTGCCGTTGGCCTTGTCGCGGGCGCGATTGGCTTCCCAGCGGGCGCGATAGCGGCGGCCATCGATGCCGACGAAATCCACCTCGGCAAAACCACTGCCGCTGCCACGACGCAGCAGGGTGCGCGGATCGTCGGAGCCGATGTCGCTGTCGACATCCGGCACCTTGGTTTCGCGTTTGAGGTTGCCCAGGCGCGGCACGCTGCCGAACAGCGCCAGGCACAAGGCGTCGAGCAGGGTGCTCTTGCCGGCGCCGGTGGGGCCGGTGATCGCGAACAGGCCGGTGCTGGCCAAGGGTTCAGCGGTAAAGTCGACTTCGATCGGGCCGGCCAGAGAGGCCAGATTCTTCAGGCGGATGGCGAGGATCTTCATGCTTCGCTCTCCTGTTGCACGTCCTGCAGCAAAAGAGCGAAATCGCTCAGGGCCTGATCATCTGCGGCGCTGCCGTAGCTGTCCTGCCAGGCGCGGCTGAACAGCTCCAGCGGGCTCAGTTGACCGAGTTCGATCAGTGGGCCGTCGTCGTCATCCTGGCGTCCACGGCCGGCGTATTCGGCGGCGATGCGCACCAGGCGCACGGCTTTGTTCTGCAGGGCGGTTTCGATCTGCTGGCGCAGGTCCGGCTGTGGCTCGTCGAGGATCACCCGGGCTTCGAGCCAAGGCTGACGCTCGGGGTCGGCCAGCAGGTCGAGATCAGGCAACTCGGCCAGGCGTGCGATCAGTTCGGCCAAGGGCGAGGGACCGACGCGCATCAGGGCTACGGCGCGGGGGATGGGCAGCGCCTCGACGCTCACCAGGTGCTCGCCCTGACACTCGATCTGCAGGATCTGATGCTTGTAGCCGATCTCGGAGAACGACAGCGGGATGGGCGAGCCGCTGTAGCGAATGCGCGATTCGCCGTTGACCTGCTGCGGCTTGTGCAGGTGGCCGAGGGCGACGTAGGCGATGCTCGCATCGAATAGGCTGGCGGGCAGCGCCTCGGCGTTGCCGACGATCAGGCTGCGCTCGGATTCCAGCGACACGCTGCCGCCGGCCATGTGCGCGTGGCTGATGGCGATCAGCGCCTGATCGGGCTCACGGCGGGCATTGGCGGCCTTGATCAGCGATTCGTGGACATGGGCGATGCCCTTCAGGTAGTCGTCACCCAAGTGCAGGCCGGTGACCTCCGCGGGGCGCAGAAACGGCAGCGCCAGGCACCAGGCGGCGACCTTGCCTTCGGCGTCGGGCAGCGGCAACAGCAGGCGCTCGGCATCAAGCTGGCCGTCATCCAGCCACAGCACACGGCCCAGCGCATGGGTGCGCAGGCGGCGCATCAACGGCGCCGGCAGCTCGATGCGCGAACCGGAGTCGTGGTTGCCGGCGATCATCACCATGGTCAGCTTGGGTTGCTGCTCGTGGGCGGCGACGATGAAGTCGTAGAGCCGCTCCTGGGCTTTGACCGGCGGGTTGACGGTGTCGAAGATGTCGCCGGCGATCAGCAGCACATCGGGCTGGCGGTGCTTGAGCTGGCCCAGCAGCCAGTCGAGAAAGCAGCCGTGTTCGAAGTCGCGGTCCTGGCCGTGGAGGCTTTGACCCAGGTGCCAGTCGGAGGTGTGAAACAGTCGCATGGGAATCCTGTGCAATGGGGCTACAGCAAGGCTGGCCTGCGCGATGACAGCGGCGCAGGCGGCGCGCTATTTGGGGTAGAGCGGTGGCAGGCCGGCATTGTCGCCGCCTGCCGCCTGACGCCGTTCGCTGGCCGGGATGGTGCCGATGGCGCGCCACAGCGCCTCGCCCTGCCAGAACTGCCCGGCTTCGCTGTACAGCGCGCCGTTGAGGCCGTCGAGGGCGTTGGACAGCGGCACAAAGCGCGCGGCCATGTCGGCCAGGGTTTCCGGCTGCTGACGGGCCCAGGCGTCCAGCGCCTGGCGCGTGGCCTGTGGATCGTTGGCCAGGCTGGCGCGCTTGAGATCGTCGAGCAGTGTACGCGGGCTCGGGCCGGTTTGCGCGACGCGCTGGATCGCCGGTTGCGAACGCGCCCGCCACCACAGGCCGAAACCCAGCGCAGTGGTGCAGGCCAGCAGCAAGGTGGCCAGCTTCCAGGGCCATACGGCACTGGCGGTGGCGCTTTGCGCGACGTTATCGCCGGCCGGGGTGTCGACCGCCAGGCTCGGGCTGTCGCTGACCTGCAGTGAGCGGGCGGGCAGGCTGCTGTGTTCGAGGTGATCTTCGCGGGTGTTCCACCAGAGCACATCGATGGCCGGCAGATCGATTTCACCGCTGCGGGTGGGGACCAGCGCCGTGCGCTCTTCGCGGCTGCCGATCAGGCCGCGCTCGCTGTTGGCGTTGCTCAGTTGCGGCTGGTCCGGGTAACGGCGCAGGCCCTTGATTTCGGCAGCGGGCAGCGGCGGCAACTGCGCACTGGCCAGGCCATCGGCCTTGATCGTGACGGTGCGCGTCAGTGAGTCGCCGACCTGGCTCTGCTCAGGTTCCGGGCTCCAGCTTTCATCCAGCGCCAGGCTGCGCGCCGGCAGCCAGGGCGCATCGCTCGGATAGCCCGCCGGTTTGGCTTTGACTTCCAACGGAATCTGCGCCGAGCTGACATGGGCGAGCTTGCCCGGCTGAGCACTGGCAGGGTCGTCGGCGGCGTTCATTTGCGCCGGCGTGGCGCTGAACACCAGCGCTGGAATCAACAGTTCGCCGCTGCGTTGCGGGTAGATCGCGAAACGCCATTCGATGACGCCGTGGCGCACGCCATTGATGAGTTTTTCGTAGGTGCGCGGCGGGCCCAGCGACTCGATGCGGGCGTCGGGGATCTGCAAAGGCGTGAGGCTGCTGTCGTCATACAGCGCCACCGAGTGATAGACGCGCAAGGTCAGCAGCGCCTGAGCCTGCACGTAGACCTGATCCTGATCGAGGCTGGCGTCGATGAAGATCGGCGCCGGGTTCTGCTTGCCGGGCGCGTCGGCGGCTAGCACGGTGATGGCGATGCTCTGGCTGTGTGCGTCGCCCAGTTGCAGCGACGGGATGTTCAGGTTGCCGGTGCGCTGCGCCACCAGGGTGATGATCCAGCGCGTGGTGGCTGGGGCATCACCGTTGAGGCCGGTGAGGTGGTTGATCTGGCGCGTGTCGCGCACCTCGAAATCGGCCTGCAGGGCGGTGAGGTCGGGTTTGCCGAACTGGGTGAAGTCGTCGGAGGCGAGGGTCAGCTCGAACGTCTCGCCGACCGCCAGGCGAGTGCGATCGACACTGGCGACCAGGGTCGCGGCCTGGCTGACGCTGGCCAGCAGGGCAAGGATGACGATCGAGAGCAAGGCGCTGATGCGGCTCATTGGGGTTTGTCCTGACGCTGTTGCTGTTCGTACCAGAATTTTCGCCGGAGCAATTCTGAAGGGTGGTCGGGGATTTGTCGCAACCATTGTTCCAGGGCCTGGCGTTGTTCGCCGTCGAGATCCTGGTCGGGCGGCTCGGCGGGGGCTTTCGGCGCCGCCTCCGTGGCGTCGGCCAACTGCCCGGTGCCGGGGACGCCGGCGTTGGTCGGTGGTGGAGCAGGGCGGTTGGGAGCCAGGGCGCCGCTGTCTGGATTGCTCGGTGCCGCAGCCGGCGGCGCGGTGCTGGTGGCGGGCGGGCCGTTCGCGGTGGCCGCACCATCGTCGGCGTCGGCGCCGGCGCCATTGCGATTGCTGGCCGTTGCATCGGCGTTGGCCGCACTGCCGGCACCCTCACCGGCACCGACCTCGGGGGGCGTCGACGGGTTGCCCTGGGCGGCCTGTTCGCGGGCTTTTTGCGCCTGCGCTTCGGCCAGCTCACGGGCCTGACGAGCCTTGAGCAGACGTTGCACCAGAACGCGGTTTTTCAGCGCCGGCTGCAGATCGGGCTGGCGCTCCAGCGCTTGGTCATAGGCATCCAGCGCCGCTGCCAGGTCGCCGCTGTGGGCCAGGGCGTTGCCGCGGTTGTAGTGATCGGCGGCGGTGTCGCCCTTGGCGAAGCGCTCCAGGGCCCCGGCATAATCGCCGGCCTCGTACAGGGCTACGCCTTGCCAGCGGATGTCTTCGAACTGCTGCGCGGCGGCGGCCGGGCGTTGCGCTTCGAGCAATTGCTGGCCGCGTTGATCGGCGCGCCACCAGAGGTCGCTGAAGTCGAAGGCATAACTGGGTTGTGGCAGGCACCACAGCAGCGGCAGGCAGAACAACCAGCCACGGCGTCCGGCGCAGGCGGCGAGGAACAGCAGCGGCAACAGCAGCCAGTAGCCTTGGTCTTCCCAGGTGTCGAGTTGCAGGGTGCTTTGCAGATTCTGCCGGCTGTGGGGCGCATCGAGCAGGCCCAATTCGCGCAGGTCGAGGCTGTCGACCCGGGCCTGGCGATAATGGCCGCCCAGCGAGTCGATGAAGTGGTCGAGGCTGGCGCTGTCCAGGCGCGGCAGGGCAATACCGCCCAGGGCATCCTTGAGCAGTTCGCCGTTTTCTTCGGTGACCGGCGCGCCCTCCGAGGTGCCGATGCCGATCATCGACAACGGCGGGGTATTGCGCCCCAGGCGCCGCTGCAGGCCATCGCGCTCCTGATCGGTCAGCGACGAGGCGATCAACAGCAGTCGGCCCTGGCCCAGACCGGCCTGCTTGAGCAACGCCAGGGCGCGGTCGACGGCCAGATCGGCACGTTGCCCGGGCTCCGGCATGATCGACGGAATCAAGGCGTCGAGCAGGTTGCGGCTGGTGATCAGGTCGTCGGACAGCGGCACCAGCACGTGGGCGCTGCCGGCGTAGACGATGATCGCGGTCTGCGTCTGGCCGCGGCTTTCGAGCAGATCCAGCAGCTTGCGCCGGGCCACTTCCAGGCGGTTGGGGCTGACGTCGGCAGCGAGCATTTCCGGGGTCAGCTCGAACAGCACCACCAGCGGATCGGCGGGTTTTTGCGTGGTCTGTTCGACCCGTTGCCAGCTGGGGCCCAGCAGTGCGCCGATGGCCAACAGCCAGGCGACGGCCAGCAGCACCCAGGGCAGTTTGCTGGTGCGTCCGCTGCCACCGCCGAGCAAGATGGCATGGAAGGCCGGCGGCAGAATCGCCTGCCAGCGCCCGTTGCGCCGCGGCCGATGCCACAGACGCCACAGCAGCCACAGCGCCAGCGGCACTATCAGCAGCCATTGGGGGCGGAACCAGAACGGCCACGGCTCGCTCATTTGTGCCTCCGCAGGCGCAGCCGATCAAGGCGTTCGCGCCAGTGCGGAGTGGCTACCGGCAGAAAGCGCCGCTTGGCCAGCAGCCGTTGCAGGGGGTTGTCCGGCCAGTGCTCGCGCAGCATCAGCAGCATGCTCAGCAGCAATGCGGCGGCCAGCGGCCAGCTGTACAGCGCCTGGGCCGGGCGCGCTTCGGTCGGCTGCTGGGCCACGGGTTCGAGCAGGTCGAGGCTGGCGCCGATGCGTTGCAGTTCGGCGCCATCGCGGGCACGGAAGTAGCTGCCGTTGGTAAGGCTGGCGATCTGCTTGAGGGTCGGTTCGTCGAGGTCCAGGCTGGGGTTGACGCCGGGCAGGCCGATGGCGCTTTCCTGCTCGGGGTCGGCACCGATGCCGATGGTGTAGATGCGCACGTGTTCCAGCGCGGCCAGGCGTGCCGCGGTGAGCGGGTGAATCTCCCCGGCGTTGTTGGCGCCGTCGGTGACCAGCACCAGCACGCGGCTCTGGGTAGGGCGCTGGCGCAGGCGCTTGAGGGCCAGGCCGATGGCATCGCCGATGGCGGTGTTCTTGCCGGCGATACCTACCTGTGCGTCATCGAGCCAGGTGTGCACGGTGCGCCGATCGAAGGTCAGCGGTGCCTGCAGATAGGCACGGCTGCCGAACAGGATCAGACCGACGCGATCGCCTTTGCGGTTTTCCAGAAAGTCGCCCAGCAGGTTCTTCACCAACGTCAGGCGGCTGACGTCCTCGCCTTGCCATTGCATGTCGGGGTAGTCCATCGAGCCGGACACATCCACCGCTACTAGCAGGTCGCGGCCGCTGGCGGCGATCGGCAAGGGCGCGCCGAGCCATTGCGGGCGAGCGGCGGCGCACAGCAGCAACAGCCACAGGAGAATGTACGGCAATTGCTGGCGCCAGGCCGGCAGGTTGATGCGCGCGCGACGCCCGGCCAGGCCTTCGAGTTCGTCAAGGAAGCCGACCTTGAGCACCGGCTCGCCGCTGTCGGCCACCGGCAGCAGGATGCGCATCAGCCAAGGCAGCGGCAGGAGGATGAAGATCCACGGCCAGGCGAAATCAAACATGCTTGCGAATCCAGGTGTCGATCGACTGATACAGGCCGTTGATGGCCTTGTCGTCCAGTTTGCATTCGGGCTTGTAGACGCCCTCCACCAGAATCATCCAGCGCGTCAGGCCGGCCGCCGGGCAACGGTTGTCGAGGAACGCCAGCCATTCGCGGCCGTTGAGGGTGTGGCTGTTGGCGTTGGGGTAATGGTTGCGGCACAGGCGCTTGAGCAGGGCGTTGAGCTGCTGCAGCCACTCGCCGGCCGGGGCGCTGTAGGGCCGCGGCAGCACGGCCAGTTGGGCCAGGGCTTCGAGGCGCACCGGGTCGAGGGGCTGTTCGGTGCGCTCGGGTTCGGGCGCCCGCTGCCAGCGCCCACGCGCGCGCCACAGGGCCCAGGCCAGCAATCCCACAAGCACCGGCAGCGCCCACCAGCCGGGTGCCAGCGGCCAGGCGCTGACGGGCGGCGGCAGTATCAGAGGCTGCAGTTGGTCGAGGGCGCTCATGACGGGCTGACCGGGCGTTGCGGGTTCAGGTATTCACGCAGTTGTTCGATCATTTCGCTCTGGGTGCTGAGGGGCATCAACAGCACTCGCAGTTTTTGCGCGAGCAACTCCCAGCGCGCCACCCGTGCCTCGCCTTTGGCGCGATAGGCCTGGCGCAGGTCCTGATTGAGGGTGTCCAGTTCCAGCCGCGCGCCCCGTTGTTCGAAGCGCAGCAGGCCGGCGGCGGGCAGGGCGTGGTCGAGCGGATCGGACACCGGCAACAGCAGCAAGTCGCAATGCCGCGCCAGCAGGCTCAGCTGTTGTTCCGCTGCGTCGGTCAGGGCCCGCTCGTCACACAGCACGATCGCCAGGCTGCCAGGGCGCAGCACTTCCCGGGCGCGGCGCAGGGCCAGGTTGAGCGCGTCCGGCTCGGGCCGCGCATCGGTGCTCAGCGAGTGGTTGACGTGCACCAGCCGGTTGAGCAGTTGCAGCAGGCTCTGCTTGCTGCGCCGCGGCTTGATCTCGTAATGCTCGTGGTCACCATAGACCAGCCCGCCGATGCGATCGTTATGCTCCAGGGTGGCCCAGCCGATCAGTGCCGCGGCCTGGGCGGCGAGCACCGATTTGAACATCAGCCCCGAGCCGAAAAACAGCTGGCGGCTCTGCTCGACGAGGATGAACACCGGCCGTTCGCGTTCTTCGTGGAACAGCTTGGTGTGCGGTTCCTGGGTTCGCGCGGTGACTCGCCAGTCGATGCTGCGCACGTCGTCGCCGGCCTGGTACACGCGCACCTGGTCGAAGTCGACGCCGCGCCCGCGCAGCTTGGAATGGTGCAGGCCTACCAGCGGGCTGCGCTGGCCGGGGCCGGAAAACAACTGCACTTCACGCACGCGATGGCGCATCTCGATCAGCTCCTGGAGGCTGACGCGGATACCGGGCGCGGAGGGCAGTGAGCTAGGCATGGCGCGGCGGTCAGGCGACCGCGACCACATCCAGGATGCGCTGGATCACGCGATCCTGGTCGACCCCGGCGGCCTCGGCTTCGAACGACAGAATGATGCGGTGGCGCAACACGTCGAACAGCACCGCCTGGATGTCTTCCGGGCTGACGAAGTCGCGCCCGGCCAGCCAGGCGTGGGCGCGGGCACAACGATCCAGCGAGATCGAGCCGCGCGGGCTGGCGCCATAGGCCAGCCACTCGGCCAGCTCGGCGTCGAACTTGGCCGGGGTGCGCGTGGCCATGACCAGCTGCACCAGGTATTCCTCCACCGCATCGGCCATGTACAGGCCGAGGATCTCTTTGCGCGCAGCGAAGATGGCCTGCTGGCTGACCCGGCGTTCGGGCTTGGTTTCACCGTTGAGCGCTTCGCCGCGGGCCTGCTGGAGGATGCGCCGTTCGACGGCGGCATCGGGAAAGCCGATCTTGACGTGCATCAGGAAGCGATCGAGCTGGGCTTCGGGCAGCGGGTAGGTGCCTTCCTGCTCGATGGGGTTCTGCGTGGCCATGACCAGGAACAGCGGCGACAGGTCATAGGTGCTGCGCCCGACACTGACCTGGCGCTCGGCCATGGCTTCCAGCAAGGCCGACTGCACTTTGGCCGGCGCCCGGTTGATCTCGTCGGCCAGCACCAGATTGTGGAAGATCGGCCCTTGCTGGAACACGAAGCTGCCGGTTTCCGGCCGATAGATCTCGGTGCCGGTAATGTCGGCGGGCAGCAGGTCGGGGGTGAACTGGATGCGGTGGAACTGCGCCTCGACGCCTTCGGCGAGCTCTTTGATGGCCTTGGTCTTGGCCAGTCCCGGTGCCCCTTCGACCAGCATGTGGCCATCGGCTAGCAAGACGATCAACAAACGCTCGACGAGTTTTTCCTGCCCCAGAATCTGGGTGGAGAGAAAGGTGCGCAGCGCGATCAGCGCTTCACGATGTTCCATCGTCGAGGGTTCCTGGAGAGAAGTGCCGAGCGCTGGGTGCCTGGCTGGGCAGGGGGCCACTACTTTAATGGATTTCAGGTCGGGGGGCGATGGAAATAGTGAATCGTCCAGGTTCATGAAGCATAGATTGTTATTCTTAGATAACATACGAGTGCCCATGTTACGTATAAATAACAACGGTGGACGGGGCGATATGTTATGCGTAAATTACAATCCATGTTTAATGTTACGTTAAGGTAACAAAAATGGATCCTGTCCTGCTTATCGAACGTCTGGGTGATCAGTTGCGCAGCATGCGCAAGCAGCGCGGCATGACCCTGATCGAGCTGGCCGAACGCGCAGGCATCACCCGCCAGAAACTCGCCGAAATGGAAAAGGGCAAGCCGACGGTGTCGATGTTCTTCTATGCCAAGGTGATCGCCGCCATGGCCTCCGAGGTCAAGATCGTCCCCGCGCGCAAGCCCACCTTTGAAGAGCTGCGTGAGGTATTCAAGTGAGTACTCTCGATCGCGTGCAAGTCTTGACTGCTCACGGGGCGTGCGGGGAGTTGTCGCACGAGGGCGATCGGGACTATCTGTTTCGCTACGGGATCGGTATGCCGGACGAAGCCCAGATCAGTCTGACCATGGCTGTGCGCGATATGCCTTACTTGTCCCGCACCCTGCACCCGGTGTTCCAGATGAACCTGCCCGAAGGTTACGTGCTGGAGCAGCTGCGCCATCGTCTGGCCAAGACTACCCTGCTCAATCCCATGCTGTTGCTGGCGCTTACGGGCAGCGGGTCACCCATTGGCCAGGTGCAGGTGCATTCAGCGGCGCTGGATTCGATGCTCGACCGAGGTGCCATGCCCCGCGGCGAGCGGCTGGCCGATCTGTTGGCCTGGGACGGCGCCGAGGACCTGTTTACCCAACTGGTAGACAAGTACATTCTGCGCGCGGGCATTTCCGGCATTCAGCCGAAGGTGCTGGTGCCCGAGGCCATGGCGGCGGATCCCAAGGCGACCCTGCTGACGCCCGAATTGATCGTCAAGACCGGCCGTGAGGATTTTCCCGGGTTGGCCATCAACGAGTTCCTGTGCATGGACGCAGCTCGCCGCGCAGGCATGCCGGTGCCTGAGTTTTTCCTCTCGGATAATCGCAAGCTGTTCATCATGCGCCGTTTCGATCGTGACGATCAGCAGCGGCCGTTGGGATTCGAAGACATGGCCGTGTTGACCGGCGTGGGCACCGAGGAAAAATACAATGCCAGCTACGAGAAGATCGCCCGGGCGATTCGGTTGTTCTGTGCGCCAGAACAGGTTCGGTCATCGTTGAGGCAGTTCTTCGATATCGTCGCCTTGAGCTGCATGGTCGGCAATGGCGATGCGCATTTGAAGAATTTCGGCTTGCTCTATGCCGATCCTCTCGGCAAGGACGCCAGACTGGCCCCGGCTTATGACATCGTCAATACCACGGCTTATATCCCCGAGGACTCTCTGGCCCTGACGCTTGCCAGTTCCAAAAGCCTGTTCCGATCGCGTCTCGGGATACTGGATCTGGCGAAAACCTGTGATGTCCCCGAGCCCAGACAGCGCTTGCGCGAGTTGATCGCGGCGGTAGAGGCGTCGCTGAGCGCCAACGCGGTATTGGCCGAGGAAGTGCCGCAAGTCGCAGCGGCCATCGATCATGCCAATGGTCTGTTCCGTCAGACATTCGCTGACTAGTCTGGGCGTCGAGATTACAGGCCTTTGACCAGCGTCCCCGTACCTCGCAGGATATTGGTCAGGGTCTCCAGCACTTCAGGCAAATCGGCGGCATCGGTGGAGTGTTCGATGTCCAGGGTGTCGCGGCCGTTGAACAGGCCGGCATCGATCGCGGCCACTTCGATCAGCAATTGATCGGCACCGAGGGTGACCTTGATGTCGCGCACCAGCTGCGGGTCGTTTTCGCCGAAGGTGATTTCGATCTCGTCTTCTTCCGGAATCCGGGTCATGAGAAACAACTCGCCCATGAGGCCGTGGCAGCACACCAGCGCCATGTTGGCTTCTTCTTCGTCGCAGGGGTTGGCGATCAGGGATTGGGCGTCGAGTTTCATGGGGGAGTCCGGGGCGAGGGTGCAAGAGCAAGAATTTTGCCAGCTTTGCGCGATGAATGCTTGTCAGGAATATAGCCATTATCGACAACATCCCCGGGTTATACCAAGTGCAACCCGTCAATGCCTCAAAATGTCGCATCCCCGCAAGTTATCAGTTGGCCGGTCTTCTAAGCTGGTGCGCCGTATTTAATTCTTCCCCCTGGTACAAGCTTGACTAAGGTTGATCCGAACAGGGGAAGTGCACGCGACGCTTCATTCGATCACTAGCCAAAGCGGAGTATCACAGATGGCGTTCTTCACCGCGGCCAGCAAAGCCGACTTCCAGCATCAACTGAAAGCGGCACTGGCGCAGCACATCGACGAGCAGGCACTGCCACAAGTGGCGCTGTTCGCCGATCAGTTCTTCGGCATCATCTCGATGGACGAGCTTACCCAGCGGCGGCTCTCCGATCTCGCCGGTTGCACGCTGTCCGCCTGGCGCCTGCTGGCGCGCTTCGAACATGCCCAGCCGCAGGTGCGGGTCTACAATCCCGATTACGAACGCCATGGCTGGCAGTCCACTCATACCGCGGTCGAAGTATTGCACCACGACCTGCCATTTCTGGTCGACTCGGTGCGCACCGAACTCAACCGCCGCGGCTACAGCATCCACACCTTGCAGACCACCGTGCTCAGCGTGCGCCGCGGCGCGCAAGGCGAGCTGCTCGAAGTGCTGCCCAAGGGCAGCAGCGGCGCCGATGTACTGCAAGAGTCGCTGATGTACCTGGAGATCGACCGTTGCGCCAGCGCCGCCGACATGAGCGCGCTGGCCCGGGAGCTGGAACAGGTACTGGTGGAGGTGCGGATCGCGGTCGCCGACTTCGAGCCGATGAAAAACAAGGTGCGTGACCTGCTGGCGTTGGTGGACGAGACGCCTTATGCGGTCGATGAAGACGAAAAAGCCGAGGTCAAGACCTTTCTGCAATGGCTGGTGGACAACCACTTCACCTTCCTCGGCTATGAAGAATTCGTGGTAGCCAGCGATGCCCATGGCGGTCAACTGCAATATGACGAGAGCTCGTTCCTCGGCCTGACCCGCCTGGTCCGCAAAGGCCTGACCGCCGACGACCTGCGCATCGAGGACTACGCCGTCAGCTACCTGCAGGAACCGCTACTGCTTTCCTTCGCCAAGGCTGCGCACCCGAGCCGCGTGCACCGTCCGGCCTATCCGGATTACGTGTCGGTGCGTCAGCTCGATGCCAGCGGCAAGGTCATCAAGGAATGCCGTTTCATGGGCCTGTACACCTCGGCGGTGTATGGCGAGAGCGTTCATCAGATCCCCTACATCCGCCGCAAGGTCGCTGAAATCGAGCGGCGCTCCGGCTTCGACGCCAAGGCTCACCTGGGCAAGGAACTGGCCCAGGTGGTCGAGGTGCTGCCGCGCGACGACCTGTTCCAGACCCCGGTCGACGAGCTGTTCAACACTGTCATGGCCATCGTGCAGATCCAGGAGCGCAACAAGATCCGCGTGTTCCTGCGCAAGGACCCGTACGGGCGTTTCTGCTACTGCCTGGCCTATGTGCCGCGTGATGTCTACTCCACTGAAGTGCGGCTGAAAATCCAGCAGGTGCTGATGGAGCGTCTCAAGGCCAGCGACTGCGAGTTCTGGACCTTCTTCTCGGAATCGGTGCTGGCGCGGGTACAGTTGATCCTGCGCGTCGACCCTCGCGTACGCCTGGACATCGACCCTGCGCAGTTGGAAAACGAAGTGATCCAGGCCTGCCGCTCCTGGCAGGACGACTACGCCGCACTGACCATCGAGAGCTTCGGCGAGGCCCAGGGCACCAACGTGCTGGCGGACTTCCCCAAGGGCTTCCCGGCGGGCTACCGCGAGCGTTTCGCCGCCCACTCGGCAGTGGTCGACATGCAGCACTTGCAGGCGTTGTCCGACAGCCGCCCGCTGGTGATGAGCTTCTATCAGCCGCTGGCGCAGTCCGGCGAGCGCCAGTTGCACTGCAAGCTGTACCACGCCGATACGCCGCTGGCGCTGTCCGACGTGCTGCCGATCCTCGAGAACCTCGGCCTGCGCGTGCTGGGTGAATTCCCTTATCGCGTGCGCCATCGCAATGGCCGCGAATACTGGATTCACGATTTCGCCTTTACCTACAGCGAAGGCCTCAAGCTCGACATTCAGCAGCTCAACGACACCCTGCAGGATGCCTTCGTGCACATCGTCAACGGCGATGCCGAAAACGATGCCTTCAACCGCCTGGTATTGACCGCCGGCCTGCCGTGGCGTGACGTTGCCCTGCTGCGTGCCTACGCGCGTTATCTCAAGCAGATCCGCCTGGGCTTCGACCTGGGTTACATCGCCAGCACCCTCAACAACCACACCGACATCGCCCGTGAGCTGACGCGCCTGTTCAAGACCCGTTTCTACCTGGCGCGCAAGCTGGCCGGCGACGATCTGGACGACAAGCAACAGCGCCTGGAACAGGCGATTCTCAGCGCCCTCGACGATGTCCAGGTGCTCAACGAAGACCGCATCCTGCGCCGCTATCTGGACCTGATCAAGGCGACCCTGCGCACCAACTTCTATCAGCCGGACGCCAATGGCCAGGCCAAGTCGTATTTCAGCTTCAAGTTCAATCCCAAGCTGATCCCCGAGCTGCCCAAGCCGGTGCCCAAGTTCGAGATCTTCGTCTACAGCCCGCGGGTCGAAGGCGTGCATCTGCGCTTCGGCAACGTCGCCCGTGGCGGCCTGCGCTGGTCCGATCGCGAAGAGGACTTCCGCACCGAAGTGCTCGGTCTGGTAAAAGCCCAGCACGTGAAAAACTCCGTCATCGTGCCGGTCGGTGCCAAGGGTGGTTTCCTGCCGCGACGTCTGCCGCTGGGTGGCACTCGCGATGACATTCAGAACGAGGCGATCGCCTGCTACCGAATCTTCATTTCCGGCCTGCTGGACATCACCGACAACCTCAAGGACGGCGGCGTGGTGCCACCGGCCAACGTCACCCGCCACGACGGCGATGACCCCTACCTGGTGGTGGCTGCCGACAAGGGCACCGCGACCTTCTCCGACATCGCCAACGGTATTGCCATCGACTACGGCTTCTGGCTCGGCGACGCGTTCGCCTCGGGCGGTTCGGCCGGTTACGACCACAAGAAGATGGGCATCACCGCCAAGGGCGCCTGGGTCGGCGTGCAGCGGCACTTCCGCGAGCGCGGCATCAACGTCCAGGAAGACAGCATCACCGTGGTCGGCGTCGGCGACATGGCCGGTGACGTGTTCGGCAACGGTCTGTTGATGTCGGACAAGCTGCAACTGGTGGCGGCGTTCAACCACCTGCACATCTTCATCGATCCCGACCCGGAGCCGGCCAGCAGTTTCGCCGAGCGCCAGCGCCTCTACGATCTGCCGCGCTCGGCATGGAGCGACTACAACACCGCGATCATGTCGGCGGGCGGCGGGATCTTCTCGCGCAGCGCCAAGAGCATCGCCATCAGCCCGCAGATGAAGGCACGCTTCGACATCCAGGCCGACAAGCTGACCCCGACCGAGCTGCTCAACGCCTTGCTCAAGGCACCGGTCGATCTGCTGTGGAACGGCGGCATCGGTACCTACGTCAAGGCCAGCAGCGAGACCCACGCCGATGTCGGCGACAAGGCCAACGACACTCTGCGCGTCAACGGCAACGAGCTGCGTTGCAAGGTGGTAGGCGAGGGCGGCAACCTGGGCATGACCCAGCTGGGCCGGGTCGAGTTCGGCCTGCTCGGCGGTGCGACCAACACCGACTTCATCGATAACGCTGCGGGCGTCGACTGTTCCGACCATGAGGTCAACATCAAGATCCTGCTCAACGATGCGGTGCAGGCCGGGGACATGACCGAGAAGCAGCGCAACCTGTTGCTTGGCAGCATGACCGACGAGGTCGGCCATCTGGTGCTGGGCAACAACTACAAGCAGACCCAGGCGCTGTCATTGGCGGCTCGTCGCGCTTACGAGCGGATCGCCGAATACCGTCGTCTGATGGCCGATCTCGAACTTCGCGGCAAGCTCGACCGCGCCATCGAGTTCCTGCCGTCCGAAGAGCAACTCAACGAGCGCATCGCGGCCAGGCAGGGCCTGACCCGTGCCGAGCTCTCGGTGCTGATTTCCTACAGCAAGATCGACCTCAACGAAGCCTTGCTGGCCTCTCAGGTGCCGGACGACGACTACCTCACTCGCGATATGGAGACGGCCTTCCCGCCATCCTTGGTGAGCAAGTACGCCGAACCCATGCGCCGTCATCGCCTCAAGCGCGAGATCGTCAGCACCCAGATCGCCAACGATCTGGTCAACAACATGGGCATCACCTTCGTGCAGCGGCTCAAGGAGTCGACCGGCATGAGCGCGGCCAACGTGGCCGGTGCCTATGTGGTGGTGCGCGATATCTTCCACCTGCCGCACTGGTTCCGCCAGATCGAGGCGTTGGACTATCAGGTGGCGGCCGATGTGCAGCTGCAACTGATGGACGAGTTGATGCGTCTGGGTCGTCGCGCCACGCGCTGGTTCCTGCGCAGCCGCCGCAACGATCTGGACGCCGGGCGTGACGTGGCGCACTTCGGGCCGCACATCGCCGCCTTGGGGCTCAAGCTCAACGAGCTGCTCGAAGGTCCGACGCGCGCCCTGTGGGAAGAGCGCTATCAGGGTTATGTCGCCGCCGGAGTGCCGGAATTGCTGGCGCGCATGGTCGCCGGTACCAGCCACCTTTACACCTTGCTGCCGATCATCGAGGCATCGGACGTGACCGGGCAATCGGCCGCCGACGTGGCCAAGGCGTTTTTCGCCGTCGGCAGCTCGCTGGAGCTGAACTGGTACCTGCAGCAGATCAGCAGCCTGCCGGTGGAAAACAACTGGCAAGCGCTGGCACGTGAAGCCTTTCGCGATGACATCGACCACCAGCAGCGGGCCATCACCATCTCGGTGCTGCAGATGAACGATGCGCCGCAAGAGGTCGAAGCGCGGGTCGCCTTGTGGCTGGAGCAGCATGAGGCGATGGTCAAGCGCTGGCGCTCGATGCTGGATGAACTCAAGGCCGCAACCGGTACCGATTACGCCATGTATGCGGTGGCGAACCGCGAGTTGATGGATCTCGCGCTGAGTGGTGCAGTGACCTCTTGAGTTCGCTCAACTGACCGGCGCGCGTTGCGCGTCGGTTGCCGATATCGCAATGCCCCGCTCGAAAATCGAGCGGGGCATTTTTTTCGTCGGGATTTTTTCACTCTGCCAGTGTGCTGGGCGTCATGGTCATATGCTTTCCAGCGCCCCGACAGGCGCTTGAATGCGCCACAACATCAACAGGGAGGAAGCGTCATGGAAGATCTGATTGGACGTTCGTTTACGGCACAGCTCATGTGCAGATGTGAGGCTGGCCGCGGCGCCATCCAGCTGTCGCCGGACGCAGGTGTGGCCCGGGGCGGCTGGCTGCTGCTCTCAAGCAATCCTGAGTCCGCCAGTCGATTGAGATTTGCATATCAGGGCGAGGCCGAGGGGCGGTTCCTGTACGCAATCACGGGTACGGATGAATCTGCGGCTTACGCTGGCGCAGCATTGGGCATCAGTACCAGTGGATTTCTGGGGCTGTACAACATCGCCAGCGTCACCAATCGATGGAAGATCGAAGTGACCGCTCAGGCGCACGCCGGGCGCCCGGCACGCTTCTGGCTGCGCAGTGCTGCGGGTGAGCGGGTGGCGTTGATAAACAGCGAGCGCAAGAGCGGCCAGCGATACGGTGCGCAGTACTGCGCGGGTGGCAAGTCGATCTATCTCAATGTCAGGAGAGGCTCGATTGTCGAGTTCATGCTTCGCGACGCCATTTTATCGGATTGAACACTGGGCGCTCGTCATCCTCGGATGAGGCGCTCGACAGGAGAAAGATCATGGATGAATCGGCTGAAAAATCATTCAAAGCGCAATTGATGTGTGTCACCAAGGGCTTTCGTGGTCTGGTGGCAGCAACCACTGAGGGAGGGTTCGCGAAGCAGGGCTGGCTTGTAGTGGACGGCAAAGCCAAGAGCGCCGTGACCTTCGACTTCAAGTACCTCGGACTTGCCGAGGGACGGGTTCTCTTTGCGATCAAAGGGGGTGAGGATGCTGCGGGTTATGAGGGGGCGCCGCTGGATGTCAGTCGCAACGGCTACCTTGGCTTCTATCCTTCCGTGGATCAGGCAGCGGTCTGGCGTATGGAAATTACCAGCAAAGACAGCCAAGGCAAGCCGCTGCGTTGTCTGTTACGCAATGCCGATGGCAAACGCGCTGGAATTCAAACGAAGACATCGCGCAGCGGTTCTCTCGCTGATGGCTACAGCGCCTATGTTCGGCGCGTGGGCTATCTGAATGTACTGGATGGCGTGATCGCCGAATTTGAAATCAGGTATCAAGGCTGATGCCTGTCAATATGAACAACGGAAGAGGATTCCATCATGCATGAGTTTTCAGAAAAATCATTTATCGCATCCCTGTCTTGCGTTAGCGAGAAATTTGAAAAGCCGTTGAATGTAGTGGCGGTCGATGATGGCGAGGGGCATGTCTTCAGGTGCCTGGATGACAAAGAGGCCACCGCGCTGACGTTCAACTTTCGAGGCATGATGGACGGGATGCCGACATTCGAAATTCTCTCGGTCGATGCGAGCATGGTCGTGGCAATTGATGTCAGCGGTGCTCTTGGTCTCTACCCGGTCGCTGACTGCAATGGACTATGGAGTTTGTTTGTGTCGGCCGAAGGCGATGAGCAAACCCCGGCGCGTATCCAGCTCAGGGATATCGACGATGAACTGGTACTGGTTGATGGTGACGTGATCAACGTGATGGACGGCATCGAGGGGATATTCGAGTTGCGTTTGATCGAGTGGTGCTGAGGAATTGATCATGGACGACATTATCGGCAAGTCATTCATCGCCCGTGTGCGCAGTGTCACGCCGCAGTTTTCGGGGCCGATCGGATTTTCCAGTCGGCATGAATTCGGCAAAAGTGGCTGGCTGTTGCGTGGGGGCAGCGATATGCCCGCAGTGCCGTTGCAGTTCGACTATCTGAAGCATGAAGATGATCGTCTTTACTACGACATCAGCGCAGCACCGGCTCGCCATGAGTATGCGGGGGCCAAGCTGGGGGTCAGTATCAATGGCTATCTGGGGTTTTATCAGCTCGCCAAGGTGACGGACGCCTGGAAGGTCGAACTGATCGGCGACGGATCGATCAAGG
This sequence comes from Pseudomonas sp. GW821-FHT01A09, assembly GCF_058986725.1. Taxonomy (NCBI): domain Bacteria; kingdom Pseudomonadati; phylum Pseudomonadota; class Gammaproteobacteria; order Pseudomonadales; family Pseudomonadaceae; genus Pseudomonas; species Pseudomonas sp. GW821-FHT01A09. The sequence goes on along the minus strand of NZ_JBYSWB010000037.1, from coordinate 15,406 downwards.
AAGGGTTTCGTTTCTATTTGCGCGACAGTGATGGGCAGCGCGTAGCGGTTTCTTCTGAGGAAGAACAATTGGGCAATCTGGCAAATCCTCAGCCCAGCAATCTCAGGCGCTACGACTATTTGAACGTGTCGGTGGGGCAGATCATCGAGTTGGAGGCACAGGTGCTGGAGGTGCTTTGATCGGCAATACGGCGCGTCAAGCCCGTCGCAGGGCTCAATAAAAAACCCGTCAGATGAACTGCCCACTGTAACCGGGCAGTCCCGCTGACGGGTTTGTTTTACGGCGGGTTTTGCTTACGCCTGAACCACCGGAATGTTCGCGCTGGCGGCTGCCTCACGGAACTCGGCGATCTGGTCGAAGCTCAGGTAGCGGTACACGTCCGCTGCCATGCTGTCGATGCTGGCAGCGTACTCCATGTACTCCTCGACGGTTGGCAGCTTGCCCAGGATCGAGGCTACGGCGGCCAACTCGGCGGAAGCCAGGTAGACATTGGCGCCATCGCCCAGACGGTTCGGGAAGTTACGGGTCGAAGTCGACACCACGGTGGAGTTCGGTTCTACCCGTGCCTGGTTACCCATGCACAGCGAGCAGCCCGGCATTTCCATACGTGCGCCAGCCTTGCCGTAGATGCCGTAGTAGCCTTCTTCGGTGAGCTGGTGCGCGTCCATCTTGGTCGGCGGCGACAGCCACAGGCGCGTCGGCAGTTGGCCCTTGACCTTGTCCAGCAACTTGCCGGCAGCGCGGAAGTGGCCGATGTTGGTCATGCACGAACCGATGAACACTTCGTCGATCTTCTGGCCTTGAACGCTGGACAACAGACGGGCGTCGTCCGGATCGTTCGGCGCGCAGAGCACGGGCTCCTTGATGTCGGCCAGGTCGATCTCGATGATCTCGGCGTATTCTGCATCGGCGTCGGCAGACAGCAAGTCCGGCTTGGCGATCCAGGCTTCCATCGCTTGTGCGCGACGTTCCATGGTCCGAGTGTCACCGTAGCCTTCGCTGATCATCCAGCGCAGCAAGGTGATGTTGGACTTCAGGTACTCGGCGATGGCTTTTTCCGGCAGCTTGATGGTGCAACCGGCTGCGGAGCGCTCGGCCGAGGCGTCGGACAGTTCGAAGGCTTGTTCGACGGTCAGGTCGTCAAGGCCTTCGATTTCCAGGATGCGGCCGGAGAAGGCGTTGATCTTGCCTTTCTTCTCGACGGTCAGCAGGCCGTTCTGGATGCCGTAGTACGGAATCGCGTGAACCAGGTCGCGCAGGGTGATGCCAGGGTTCAGCTTGCCCTTGAAGCGCACCAGTACCGACTCCGGCATGTCCAGCGGCATGACGCCGGTGGCAGCGGCAAAGGCGACCAGACCGGAACCGGCCGGGAAGGAGATGCCGATCGGGAAGCGGGTGTGCGAGTCGCCACCGGTGCCGACGGTATCAGGCAGCAGCATGCGGTTCAGCCAGCTGTGGATGATGCCGTCGCCGGGACGCAGGGACACGCCGCCACGGGTGCGGATGAAATCCGGCAGGGTGTGGTGGGTGGTGACGTCGATCGGCTTCGGATAGGCCGCAGTGTGGCAGAACGACTGCATGACCAGGTCGGCCGAGAAGCCCAGGCAGGCCAGGTCTTTCAGCTCGTCGCGGGTCATCGGGCCGGTGGTGTCCTGGGAGCCGACGGTGGTCATCTTCGGTTCGCAGTAGGTGCCAGGACGTACGCCCTTGTCCGCTGGCAGGCCGCATGCCTTGCCGACCATCTTCTGCGCCAGGGTGTAGCCCTTGCCGGTGTCGACCGGGGCTTCCGGCAACTTGAACAGATCGGTCGGGCCCAGGCCCAGTTCGGCACGGGCCTTGTCGGTCAGACCGCGGCCGACGATCAGCGGGATACGGCCGCCGGCGCGGACTTCGTCAAGCAGGACCGGGGTTTTCAGTTCGAAAGTGGTGATCACTTCGTCGCTGTCGTGCTTGCAGACCTTGCCCTGGTGCGGGTACAGGTCGATGACGTCGCCCATGTTGATGTTGCTGACGTCGAACTCGATCGGCAGCGCGCCGGCGTCTTCCATGGTGTTGTAGAAGATCGGTGCGATCTTGGAGCCGAAGCAGAAACCACCGGCGCGCTTGTTCGGCACGTACGGGATGTCGTCGCCGAAGAACCACAGCACGGAGTTGGTCGCCGATTTACGCGACGAACCGGTACCGACCACGTCGCCGACGTAGGCGACCGGGAAGCCATCGCCGTACATCTGGGCGATCTGCTTCATCGGGCCGATGGAGCCTTGCACGTCCGGGACGATACCGTCACGGGCCATTTTCAGCATGGCCAGGGCGTGCAGTGGGATGTCAGGGCGCGACCAGGCATCCGGAGCGGGGGAGAGGTCGTCGGTGTTGGTTTCGCCGGTGACCTTGAAGACGCGCAGGCTGATCTTGTCGGCCAGGGTAGGACGCTTCTTGAACCATTCGCCGTCAGCCCAGGACTGCAGCACGCCCTTGGCGTGAGCATTGCCGTTCTTGGCTTTTTCAGCGACGTCGTGGAAGGCGTCGAACATCAACAGGGTGTGCTTGAGCTGTTCGGCAGCGACGGCGCCCAGATCGGCATCGTCCAGCAGCTCGACCAGGGTGGCGATGTTGTAGCCGCCCTGCATGGTGCCCAGCAGTTCGGTCGCGCGCTTCTTGTCGATCAGAGGCGAGCTGACTTCACCTTTGGCCAGGGCGGACAGGAAGCCGGCCTTGACGTAGGCCGCTTCGTCCACCCCTGGTGGTACGCGGTTGGTGATCAGGTCGACCAGTACGGATTCTTCGCCGGCAGGGGGATTTTTCAGCAGCTCGACCAGGCCTGCAGTTTGTTCGGCGTTAAGCGGCTGGGGCACGATACCCTGGGCGGCACGCTCTTCAATGTGTTTGCGGTAGGCTTCAAGCACAGTCATTACCCTCATCAGTGGTCCCGGATCGGGACGCTCATCCAGTAAATCCCCGCGCCCATGCGCTGCACGGCTTCTTGGGCCGTTTAGCCTGGGTGACGGACATTCCTTGCAGAAGCTGCTTTCAAAGTTTTACGCCTGCAGGACGGGAGGCTTGATGAGGGCTGGGAGCAGGTTAAAAGGGGGTGAAACCTGCATCCATTCCGTCCTGCTGGATCGACTGTGCTCGTGACGCTTTGAAAACAGCTTCCAACGGATATTTTTGTTGCCTTGGAAAGGCTGCACGATTCTACGGCAAAAAAACGAGAAAGGTAAGTTAAGCCCTACGACTTCTGGGGTGACCCTCGTTAGACAAAGGGCTAACATGGGCGTCTGTTCCGCTTGTCAGTGCCCTGTGTCGCCATGTCCAACAACTCCATCAAGACCCCTTGCGTCGGCCTTTGCTCCACTGTTTACGGGGATCTGGTGTGCCGTGGCTGCAAGCGCTTCCACCATGAAGTGATTCACTGGAACGGATACGACGAGGCCGCCAAGCGCGCAGTCTGGTTGCGCCTCGAACAGCTGCTGGTGCAAGTGATGGTGGCCAAGCTGGAGGTGTTCGATGCGATGCGCCTGCGTGAACAATTGCTGCAACGCAAGATCCGCTTCGTCGAGCAGCAATCGGCCTATTGCTGGGCATATCAATTGATTGCGCGCGGTGCGCGAGTGATCGTCAATCTTGAGGCGTACGGCATCGCGCTGTTGCCGGAGTTTCGCGACTGGGACCTGCCGCAGCTGCGCGATGCCATTGATCGGGAATTCTTCATCCTTTCCGAAGCGCACTACGAGCGCTATATCGCGCCCGGCTTTCTCGAAGATGCCCTGGGCGCCAACCGCATCCTGTAGCGAGGGGGCTTGCCCCCGAAAAAGGCCGGTGCCCCGAAAATTTTCGCGGGCGAGCCCCCTCGCTACCTGAGTCTGCGCCCTCTATAATCCCGCGCTTTTGACAGGGGAGCCGTGCCCATGCTGGCCGAAATTCATGATTTTCTCGGTTGCCGCACGCCCCACGCCTGGGTCGAGGCCGCGCTGGCGGACCTGACCACGCTGCTGCTGGACCACAAGAACTGCGAATTCAAGGCGGCTTCCACCGCCCTGAGCATGATCGCGCGTTATCCCGTGCATGCCGACTTGATCAACATGATGTCGCGTCTGGCCCGGGAAGAGCTGGTGCATCATGAGCAGGTCATGCGCCTGATGAAAAAGCGCAAGATCGAGCTGCAGCCCCTCAGCGCCGGGCGTTATGCCTCGGCCCTGCGCAAGCAGGTGCGCAGCCACGAACCGGTGAAGCTGGTGGACACCCTGGTGGTCGGCGCCTTTATCGAGGCCCGCAGCTGCGAGCGTTTCGAGGCGCTGGTGCCGCATCTGGATGAAGAGCTGGGGCGCTTCTACCATGGTTTGCTGAAAAGCGAAGCGCGCCATTATCAAGGCTATCTGAAGCTGGCCTACCAGCATGGTGACGCGGCCGATATCGCCAAGGTCATCGAGCGCGTGCGCATTGCCGAAGCCGAACTGATCGAAACCCCCGACAGCGAATTCCGCTTTCACAGCGGCATACCCGCCTGAAAGACCGACCTCATTCCCTGTAGCGAGGGGGCTTGCCCCCGATAGGCCATAGCTGACACCCCAAGTGGTGTCAGCGCTTGCGTATCGGGGGCAAGCCCCCTCGCTACATTATCAGCGCAACCTATTTGATAGCATGCTAATAAGTGATTTGACATTCGCTGCCTAAGCAGTAACATTTAGACACATTAACTGCCTAGGCAGGGTTTTGGGTCGATTTGCATGAAACACTTCACTCCCGAGAATTTCCAGAGTTGCACCATCGGCCTGTTGCTGGGCCGCAGCTGTGCCCTCAAGGACCGCATTCTCGATACCCATCTGGTGCCCGATGGCGTGACCGCCGCGCAGTTCAAGGTGCTGATCATCATGCAGCAGTTCGAGGTCGACACCCCGGCCGAGCTGTGCCGCTACCTGTCGCTGGACAGCGGATCGATGACGCGCATGCTCGACCGGCTCGAGCAGAAGGATCTGATCCGCCGCCGTCGCAGCGAAGCCGATCGGCGGCAGATTCGCGTCGAGTTGACCGACGCCGGTCGGCAGCTGGCGGACCGCCTGCCGCACATCGGCGCCGATGCAATGAATCAACTGGTAGGCGTGCTCGAGCCGGCCGAACTGGCGGATCTGGAGCGCATTCTGATGAAAGTACTAGTCGCTGCCGGGGACGCCCTGACGATAGCGCGCATAGGTCAAATGAAATGAGCGGAACAACACAACGTCTGCGCCTGAGCCTGGTGCTGGTCGCCATGAGCCTGGCCGGTTGCGCCAATTTTCACGGTCTCGACACCTCGGGCAAAAGCCTCGAGGCTCAGGACCTCAAGGCCGGCCAGTCGCTGGCGGGCATCGCCCTGTCGCCAGCCGCCTGGCCCAAGCGAGACTGGTGGACCAGCCTCGGCGATCCACAGCTCGACGGCCTGATCCGCGAAGCCCTGCGCGACAGCCCGGACATGCAGATCGCCAGCGCCCGCACTCACCAGGCGATTGCCGCCGCGGCGGCTGCGGATGCCGACCGCAGCCCGACCCTGAATGCGGATGCCAGTGTCCAGCGTGCGCGCTTCGACCGTGAGCAGGACCCGCTGGGCGTCGGCGAAGCCTATTCGACCTCGCGCAACATCGAGGCGACCTTCAACTACAACTTCGACCTCTGGGGCGGCCAGCGCGCGGCCTGGGAAGCGGCGTTGGGCCAGGCCCGCGCGGCGGAAGTCGACCGCCAGGCTGCAGCCTTGACCCTGGCCGCCGACGTCGCCCGCGCCTACAGCGATCTGGGCCGGGCGCACATCGTCGCCGACCTCGCCCAGGAAGACCTCAAGCGCACCGGGCAGATGCTCAGCCTCGGCCAGCGCCGACACGTTGCCGGCGTCGACAGCGACTATCAGCTGCAACAGACCGAAAGCCTGCAGGCCAGCTCCCAGGAGCAGGCCATCAATGCCGAGAAGCAATTGGCCAGCGCCCGCATCGCCCTCGCCGTGTTGCTGGGCAAGGGCCCGGACCGCGCCAACGAGATCGCCCGGCCGAGAATCCTGCAACCTGGCGTGGTGCAATTGCCATCGACCTTGCCCGCCGAACTGCTTGGCCGTCGTCCTGATCTTGTGGCGGCGCGCTGGCGGGTCGAGGCGGCGAGCAAGGACGTGGTCGCCAGCAAGACGCGCTTCTATCCCAATCTCAACCTGAGCGCCGCAGCTGGCGTGCAGTCGATCCTCGGTGACGCGCTGCTGGGCGGTCCAAGCCGCTTCTGGAACATCGCGCCGACGGTATCGCTGCCTATCTTCGACGGTGGTCGCCTGCGCGCCAACCTCGATGCCCGGGATGCCGACTACGACCTGGCCGTGGCGCAGTACAACAAGAGCCTGGTCAAGGCGCTGGGGGATGTCAGCGACAGCATCGTCCAGCTGCGCGCGCTCAATCGCCAGATCGAAGCGTCCCAGCGCGCCGTCGACGTTGCCCAGCGCTCCTACGACAGCGTCAGCCAGCGCTACGGCGCCGGCATCGGCAGCTACGTCGATGTGCTGACCATCGAACAACAACTGCTTCAGGCTCAACAACAACTGGCCAGCCTCAACGCCGAGCGGATCGACCAGTCGATCCAATTGATGCAGGCACTGGGCGGTGGCTTCCAGGACGATCAACTCGCCCAGGCACCTTCCGCTACCGCCACGCCGACTGAATAATTCAAGGTACTTGTCATGGCTACTGCCCCTTCCAATACTGCTCCCGACAACACTGCCCAACCGCAGGACAAAGCCGCGCCCGAGAAAAAAGGCGGCGGCAAGCGCAAGCTGATGCTGTTTATCGTGCTGCTCGTGGTGGTGCTCGGCGGCCTCGGCGTCTGGGCCTGGTACGAACTCTACGGGCGCTTCAACGAGAGCACCGACGATGCCTACGTCAACGGCAACGTGGTGGAGATCACCCCGCTGGTCACCGGTACCGTCACCAGCATCGGTGCCGACGACGGCGACCTGGTGCACGCCGGTCAGGTGCTGCTGCAATTCGACCCTGCCGATTCCAAGATCGCCCTGCAGAACGCCCAGGCCAATTTGGCCAAGGCGGTGCGCCAGGTGCGCGGGCTGTACAGCAACGTTGACGGCATGAAGGCCCAGGTCAACGCCCGCCGTGCCGACGTGCAGAAGGCGCAGGACAACTTCAATCGGCGTCGCAGCCTGGCGGCCGGCGGGGCGATTTCTCAGGAAGAACTGTCCCACGCCCGGGACGATCTGACCTCGGCCCAGAGCGCTTTGAACAACGCTTTGCAACAACTGGCAAGCACCTCGGCGCTGGTGGATGCCACGGTGATCTCCGATCACCCGGACGTGCAGGTCGCTGCCGCCCAGCTGCGTGACGCCTACCTGGCCAACGCCCGTACCACTTTGATTGCGCCGGTGACCGGTTACGTCGCCAAGCGCACCGTGCAACTGGGCCAGCGCATCCAGCCGGGCACCGCGACCATGGCGGTGATTCCGCTGAACCAGCTGTGGATCGACGCCAACTTCAAGGAAACCCAGCTGCGCAACATGCGCATCGGCCAGAACGTCGAGATCGAATCCGACATCTACGGCAGCGACATCAAGTACAGCGGCACCGTCGACAGCCTCGGTGCCGGTACTGGCAGTGCGTTCGCCTTGCTGCCGGCGCAGAACGCCACGGGCAACTGGATCAAGATCGTCCAGCGGGTGCCGGTGCGCATTCACATCAATGCCGACGAACTGGCCAAGCATCCGTTGCGCATCGGTTTGTCGACGGTGGTCGATGTCGACCTGCACGACCAGAGCGGCCCGGTACTGGCGCAGCAACCGCCGCAGAAGGCCTCGTTCACCACCAACGTCTATGACCAGCAGTTGGGTGAGGCCGACGCCATGATCGCTCGCCTGATCCACGACAACAGCGCCGCGGGCAGCACCGCCCAGCGCTGATCCGCTGCCATTCGCGCCGCGACGCTGGTCGTCGCGGCGCCACGCCTTCGAAGGACAAGTGATGAGCAACAATGCGTCGTTCACGCCGCCCAGCCTGCTGCTCAGTACCATCGGGCTGTCGCTGGCGACATTCATGCAAGTGCTCGACACCACCATCGCCAACGTCGCCTTGCCGACGATTTCCGGCAACCTGGGGGTGAGTTCCGAGCAGGGCACCTGGGTCATCACCTCGTTCGCCGTGAGTAACGCGATCGCCTTGCCGCTGACCGGCTGGCTGAGCCGCCGCTTCGGTGAGGTCAAGCTGTTCCTGTGGGCGACACTGCTGTTCGTGCTGGCTTCATTCCTGTGCGGCATTTCGACCTCGATGCCGGAACTGGTGGGCTTCCGGGTCATCCAGGGCATGGTTGCCGGCCCCTTGTACCCGATGACGCAAACGCTGCTGATTTCGGTGTATCCGCCGGCCAAACGCGGGATGGCCCTGGCGTTGCTGGCGATGGTCACCGTGGTGGCGCCGATTGCCGGACCCATCCTCGGCGGCTGGATCACCGACAGCTACAGCTGGCCGTGGATCTTCTTCATCAATATCCCGGTGGGTATCATCGCTGCCGGTATCGTGCGTCAGCAGCTGGCGGAGCGACCAGTGACCCTCAGTCGCCAGCCCATGGATTACGTCGGCCTGATCACCTTGATCATCGGTGTCGGTGCGCTGCAGGTGGTGCTCGACAAGGGCAATGACATGGACTGGTTCGAGTCCAATTTCATCATCATCGGCGCGGTGATCGCGGCGATCTCCCTGGCGATCTTCGTGATCTGGGAAATGACCGACGAGCACCCGGTGGTCAATCTGCGCTTGTTCGCCTATCGCAACTTCCGCGTCGGTACCTGCAGCCTGGTAATGGGGTACGCCGGATTCTTCGGTATCAACCTGATCCTGCCGCAGTGGCTGCAGACGCAAATGGGCTACACGGCAACGTGGGCGGGGCTGGCGGTGGCGCCGATCGGTATCCTGCCGGTACTGATGTCGCCCTTCGTGGGCAAGTACGCGCAGAAGTTCGACCTGCGGATTCTCTCCGGCCTGGCGTTCACGGCCATTGGCGCCAGTTGCTTCATGCGTGCTGGCTTCACCAATCAGGTGGACTTCACCCACATCGCATTGGTGCAGCTGTTCATGGGCATCGGCATCGCGCTGTTCTTCATGCCGACCCTGAGCATTCTGCTGTCGGACCTGCCGCCCTCGCAGATCGCCGACGGTTCCGGCCTGGCGACCTTCCTGCGCACGCTGGGCGGCAGCTTTGCCGCATCGCTGACGACCTGGATCTGGATTCGCCGCGCCGATCAGCACCATGCCTATCTGACCGAAAGCATCACCGCCTACGATCCGGCGACGCAGCACGCGATCCAGACCATGGGCGGGGCAGGGCAGACCACCTACAGCCAACTGGATCAGATCGTGCAGAGCCAGGCGTACATGTTGTCGACGGTGGATTACTTCACTCTGATGGGCTGGATGTTCGCCGCGCTGGTGGTGTTCGTCTGGCTGGCCAAGCCGCCGTTCAGCGCCAAGGCAGGGCCGGCGGCGTCCGGGCACTGATTCGCGCTTGGGGCGAGTCTGTAGCGAGGGGGCTTGCCCCCGACAGGTTTAACCTTACAACCCGAACACTTCCAGCGCATGGGCCAGGCTCGCCGCCGACAGTTCACCCAGGTGGGTGCCTGCCAGGCGGCCGTCGGCGCTGTAGAACAAGGTCGTCGGCAAGGCGGCCGAGCCCACCTGTAGCGCCATCGCCATCTGCGGATCGAACAACACCCGGGTGCTATCGATGCCCACGGTGCCGAGGAGGGTGCTGACGTCCGCCACGCTTTCGCCTTGGTTGACCAGCACGAAGGCGACCTGCGGATAGTCCTGCATGGCCTGGCGCAGCACGGGCATCTCCCGTCGGCAGGGCGGGCACCAAGTGGCCCACAAGTTGACCACCATTGGCCGCCCGCGTGGGTCGGCCAAGGGCACCACCAGGCCTGAGGCGTTTTGCAGGTTCAGCGCGGGAATGCGGCGGTGCTGCTCCAGTTGCTCAGTGGTGACGCTGACCAGTACCCACAGCACCAGGCCCGCACTCACGCCCCAGCCCAGCGGACGCTTGAGCGGTGGCCGCCGCCAGGCGACCAACAGCGTGCCCAATACCACAGTGACGACACCGGGCCAGGCCAGGAAGCCGCCATCGCGCAGGTCGATCGCCTGCAGTGGATCGCCGCGGTACTGCGGCCAGTAGCGGGCTACGAAGCCGATACGGGCCATCAGCAGTGCGACCGCGAACAGCCAGAAGATCACCGACTCTGCCATGCGTTTGCCGGGGCGCCGCCGCTCGATCCCCCAGGCCACGAGCATGCCCAGGCCAACCGCCGCCAGCAGGCTCAGGTGTTGCAGCGACAGGGCGAAGGGCCCGAGGTTGAAGCTCAGCATGTGCGGGTATCCAGAATTCAGAGTGATGTCGGCAGGCGCTACCATGACGTCGGGCCATTAACCGCGGATTAACGACGCTGCCGGGCACCGCCGATCGGACGGCCGACGCCTGCTGCGCGCATTCACTATGGCTATAATCCTCGCTTAATCGGCCTCGACCATGCTGCCTCCTTCACGTCCCGCGAGAACCCCCATGCACGTACTGCTTTGTGAGGATGACGACCTGATCGCCAGTGGCATCGTCGCCGGGCTGGGTGCCCAGGGCCTGATCGTCGACCGCGTGGCCACCGCCGCTGCGGCGCAAAGCCTGCTGCACACCGCGCATTTCGATGTCATGGTGCTCGACCTCGGGCTGCCGGACGAAGACGGTCTCAAGCTCCTGCAGCGCCTGCGGCATCTAGGGCAGGTGCTGCCGGTGCTGGTGCTGACCGCCCGCGACGCGGTCACCGATCGGGTCGCCGGGTTGCAGGCGGGTGCCGATGACTACCTGCTCAAGCCCTTCGATCTGCGTGAGCTCAGCGCCCGTCTGCACACCTTGCTGCGCCGTGCCGCCGGGCGCACGGTCAATATCATCGAGCACGGCCCGCTGCGTTACGACCCCAGCAGCCGGGAAGCCTGGCTGGGCGAGGTGGCGGTGGACCTGTCGCGGCGCGAGCAAGCGTTGCTGCAGGCGCTGTTGCACAACCGCGGCCGGGTGCTCTCGGGCGATCAGCTCAAGGACAGCGTCTACGGCTTCAGCGACGAGGTCGAAAGCAACGCTCTCAACGTGCACATCCACCACCTGCGGCGCAAACTGGGCAACGGCATCGTCGAGACGGTGCGTGGCCTGGGCTACCGGCTGGGGCCGGCGCAGTTGCCGACCCAGGAGGGAGCATGAGCCTGCGCTTGCGCCTGAGTCTGATTCTGGGCGGCGCCTTCATCCTGATCTGGGCACTGGCGGCCGCCTGGATGTTTCGCGACTTGCGCAGTCAGATGATGTTTTCCCTCGATCAGCGCCTGGTGGCGTCGGCGCGCATGGTGGCCGGGCTGGTCGATCAGTTGCCCGCGCCGTTGTCGACCCAGGGCAACGGTACCCATTTCAGTGCCGATCAATTGAGCATTCCCGACGGCATGGCGTGCCAGGTCAGCTCGCTGCGCGGCGAAATCCTCGCCCGTAGCCACAGCAGTGCCGAGCAGACGCTGGATGATCAGAAGAGCGGCTTCCACGATCAGGTCATCGACGGCGCCCATTGGCGCAGTTTCACCCTGGCGCGGGATAACGTGCGCATCACCACCGCCGACCGCCAGCAGGAGCGTGAAGCCCTGAATACCTCGATGTTGCTGGCGGCCTCGGCACCGGTGTTGATGGCGCTGCTGGGCAGCCTCGGGGTGTTGTGGCTGGGGGTGCGCCAGGGCCTGGCACCGCTGCATCGCATGCGTGACGCGCTGACCCGACGCAGCCCGGATTCTCTCGAGCCGCTGCAGATAGATCGTCTGCCCAGCGAACTGCAGCCGTTGCAGGCGACCCAGAATGCCTTGTTCCTGCGCATTGCCCGCACGCTGGAGCGCGAGCGCCGGCTGACCGGGGACGCCGCTCACGAGTTGCGCAGCCCGTTGACCGCGGTCAAGACGCACTTGCAGGTAGCGCGCATGACCGACGGCCATGTGCGTGAGCAGGCGTTGGAAAACGCCGAACTGGGCGCCGATCGCTTGCACCGCACGCTGGAGCAATTGCTGCTGCTGGCGCGGGTGGAGGGCAGCCTGTCGTTCGATGACGGTGTGCAGTGCACCGCTGAGCAGGTGGCGCACCTGGCCATCGAGGACGCCAGCCATGGTGATCGCGAACGGATCGATCTGCAGATCCCCCAGCGGCTGCCCGCAGCCTGTCTGGAGATGCCCTCGGCCCTCGCCATCGCGGCGTTGCGTAACTTGCTGGACAACGCCTTGCGCCACAGCCCGGTGACCAGCCAGGTGGTGTTGCGTCTGCGTACCGATGGCGGGCGGGCGTTGTTCGAGGTCGAGGACCAGGGGCCAGGCATCGCCCCGGCCGACCTGCAACTGCTCACCCAGCGTTTCTGGCGCAGTGGGCCGCAGGCGGGCTGCGGCCTGGGGCTGGCCATCGTGCAGGCGATCGTGCAGCGCTGTGCGGGGCAGCTTGATTTCGATAATCGCGACGGTGGTCTGAGCGTGGTGCTGCGCCTGCCACTGCGCACCGTTGCGCCGATAAGCCCTGGGTTTTCCGGGACATCGGCCGTTGTTCCGGGCACGCGGGCGCATTCGCACACTCACGAATTGTAACGCTGCGAAGGTCGCTCGTTGCCGAGGTGAGGCGTATGTTGACGCTGGCCCTTTCGGGGGCCTTACCACTCTGGAGCAGGAGTCATGATATGGATATCTACCCCCAAGTCCTCCCCGCCAAGGCCAGTGACGCCAGCCTTGTCAGTCGCATTCTGGTCCGCTCGTTCCGAGCCGGCTGCGCCCTAGATCATCGTAACAATCCGTTGCTGGTAAATGCCTGGCTGCGCCGTCATTCGGCAGAGCAGGTGACGGCATGGCTCTCGGACAGCACGGCGCAGGTCGAGGTGGCCTGGTTGCAGGGCAAGCCGGTCGGTGTCGGCATGGTGCGCGACACGGGTGAGGTGAGCCTCTGTTACGTGCTGCCGGAGTTTTTCCGCCGGGGCGTCGGCCAGAGCTTGATGAAGTCGCTGGAGCGGCATCTGGCCCGCATCGGCAGAGCGCGCGTGCTGATCTACAGCACGCTCACCGGGCAGGGCTTCTACCAACGTCTGGGCTACCGGGACAACGGCCAGGCATTGCGAGTGGCGAGCGTACCGTTGCGGCCGATGCACAAGCCGCTGCCGCCCCTGGAGGCAGAAACTAGACCTCAGTCGGGCTTGCCGAACAGCATGCAGGTGGTGGTGCCGGTGGCGTAGAGGCGGCCACTGGCATCGACGATTCGGCCTTCGGCGAGGGCGGTGGAGCGGCCTACGTGAACCACCTTGCCCTCGGCGCGAATGGGGCCGGTGGCCTCGTTCATGCCGCGGATATAACTGATGCGCAGGTCCAGGGTGGTATAGCCCTGGCCCTTCTGCAGGCGAGTGTGAATGGCGCAACCCATGCACGAGTCCAGCAAGGTCGCGGCATAACCGCCATGTACCGCACCCAGCGGGTTGTAGTGCCGGGTGTCCGGGGTGCCCTGAAAGGTGAAGGTACCGGGCGACCATTCGATGGGTACGAAGTCCAGCAATACGCCAATGGGCGGGCAGGGCAGTTCGCCGCGGGCGATGCCTTCGAAGAATTCTTTCGGTTCCAGCGCACTGACCTGCGCCATGCTCAGGGCGCCAGGCTCTCCCAATGTGGCGCGGATGGCCGCTTCCTGAGCTTTCCACTGGGCCAGCACTTCTTCCAGAGATGGGGTCTGCATCGGGACGATTCCTTGTTCGGTCGAGGAGAATGCCGCAATAGTATTACGATCGAAATATCAGCGCTGGCCGCATACCCGCCAAACTCCGTGACAAATGGGCCGAGGCTCCTGGGCACGCGTCGCGGGTCGAACCGCCAACGACGGTTTTTGCTATCCTGCGCGCTTTCGGACGGCGCCACGCGAGCGCCGCCAATTTCATCGAAGGATGATTGCATGCCTGCCAAGCCTCAAGCCCCCGCGCTGCGCCTGTCGCGCGGCGACCACAAGACCTTGGGTCTGGCCGCCCTGGGCGGCGCGCTGGAAATCTACGATTTCATTATTTTCGTGTTCTTCGCCTTGACCCTCAGCCAGCTGTTTTTCCCGCCCGAAATGCCGCAGTGGCTGCGTTTGCTGCAAAGTTTTGGCATTTTCGTCACCGGTTACCTGGCCAGGCCTCTGGGCGGCATCCTCATGGCCCACTTCGCCGACCGCATGGGGCGCAAGAAGGTGTTCAGCCTGAGCATCCTGATGATGGCGCTGCCGTGCCTGTTGATCGGCGTCATGCCCACCTACGCCGAGATCGGCTACGCCGCGCCGCTGATCCTGCTGGCCTTGCGCATTCTGCAAGGTGCCGCGGTGGGCGGCGAGGTGCCGAGTGCCTGGGTGTTCGTGGCCGAGCACGCGCCGGCCGGGCGCCGCGGTTATGCCCTGGGCTTTTTGCAGGCAGGCCTGACATTCGGCTACCTGATCGGCGCACTGACCGCCACGGCGCTGGCGCAATTGTTCACCCCGCAGGAAATCCTCGCCTACGCCTGGCGTCTGCCGTTCCTGCTGGGGGGCGTGTTTGGCGTGATAGGCGTGTGGTTGCGCCGCTGGCTGAGCGAGACCCCGGTGTTCCTCGCCCTGCGCGAGCGCAACGCGCAGCGTCAGGAGTTGCCGCTGCGCACCGTGTTGCGCGAGCACCGCCAGGCCATGTGGCCCGCGGTCATCCTGACCTGCGTGCTGACCTCGGCGGTGGTGGTGCTGGTAGTGATCACGCCGACCCTGATGCAGCAACGTTTCGGCATGAGCGCCAGCCACACCTTTGCCCTCAGCAGCCTGGGAATCGTATTCCTCAATATCGGCTGCGTGCTGGCGGGGATGCTGGTCGATCGCATCGGCGCCTGGCGCGCGTTGGTGGTGTACAGCCTGCTGCTGCCACTCGGTGTGGCCGGATTGTACGCCAGCCTGATCGGCGGCTGGGCCTGGCCGGGTGTGGCCTACGCGGTGGCCGGGCTGGGATGTGGCGTGGTCGGCGTGGTGCCGTCGGTGATGGTCGGGCTGTTTCCGGCCGACATCCGTGTCTCGGGTATCTCGTTCACCTACAACATCGCCTATGCCGCCTGGGCCAGTACCACACCGCTGCTGCTGATAGCGCTGGTGCCGTGGAGCCCTTGGGTGTGTGTCGGCTATTGCCTGGTCATGGGCGCGGTCGGTGCGGTGACCGCGCTGCGCTTCGCGCCACCGGTAGACAAGCCAGCGGCGGCGGCGGTGGTGACCGAGCATTCCTGAGCTGTAATATTTCGACAAAGGCCCTTGCGAGGGCCTTTTTTGTGGTGCGCCAGGCATGGCGCGTTGCGCGTAAGCGCAACCAGCTTGGCTGTGGTGGCCACGCTGGTGACTT
>NZ_JBYSWB010000036.1:0-44240 GCF_058986725.1 Pseudomonas sp. GW821-FHT01A09 | reverse complement strand
GTTGCTTGGTCATCAGACACCTCTCTATGGCGAGCATTCTCGCCTAAATGGGTGTCCGGTTTCATTAGACCACTACAAATCCCGCCTGGTGCACCAATGAATTGAGACGAAAAAGCCCTGGCTCATGAGAGTCGGGGCTTTTTTGTGGACGGCTGGTTTTGCTGATAGCATCGTTTCGTTTATTGCGATTATCTTTGATTTCGAATATAAAGGCCTCGTAGCTGGCGAACGTGCACTCGGTCACAGCTCAATACAGCCTTTATGGAGATGATCATGTCCACCGCCGACCTCACCCGCACTGCGCTTCCTGACGCGAAGGAAATTGCCGCCGCCGTGGAGTCAAGTCGCCAGTTGGCCGCGTTCCTGTCGACCAAGCGTGAAACTCAGCAGATTGAGCTGGTCGGTGAGAGCCAGCATCGCGAAATCGTCGAACTGCCGACCTTCGCTCTGCGCTTGCTCGGCGAAATCCTCAGCGAACTGGCGCTGGGCAATGCCGTCAAGGTCGTGCCGATTCATGCCGAGCTGACCACTCAAGAAGGCGCGGACATCCTTAATGTTTCCCGGCCACATCTGGTGAAGCTGCTGGATGAAGGTGCGTTGCCCCACACGAAGACGGGCCGCCACCGCAGGGTCAAATTCGCTGACTTGATGGCATATAAGGAAAGGCGCGATCACGCAAGTCGTTCGGCAATGGACGAGTTGGCGGCGCAAGCCCAAGAACTGGGGATGGGATACGAATGAGGTGCTCGCCGTTCACAGCGGTTTATGATGCGAACGTGCTTTACCCTGCCCCTCTGCGTGATTTCCTGATGCATCTGGCGCTAACCGGCGTGTATCGCGCACGATGGTCAGAGCATATCCATAATGAGTGGAAGCGTAATCTTTTAGTGAACCGCCCTGAGCTCACCCGGGAACAGTTGGACAGGACATCCTCACTGATGGATGCAGCTGTGCCTGACGGCTTGGTCACGAAATCCATCCTCGACGACATCGAGAAGGAAGACGGAAAATGAGCGAATTAAAGGTTTTCGGCGCTTCCGACTACCTGAACAACGACGCAGAAATTGCCGAGTTCTTGAGCATTTCCCTGGAGGACCCGAACCCTGATGTTTTCCTTCGTGCCCTTCAGGAAGTCGCTGAAGCGCGAGGAATGGCTCAGCTTGCCCGCGACTCAGGTATCAACCGTGAAAACCTGTACAAGGCTCTGGCACCTGGCGCGAAACCGCGGTACGACACGGTTTTGAAGGTGATGAGTGCGCTAGGCATCAAACTGACTGCCCAGCACGTATGATCCTTGGGCCTTGAGAAACTCAGAGTAACAACGGCATTGTGTCTCAAGGCCCCACACAACCCGCTATTTGTCCTTACGAGCATCCATCGTTCTCTTATGCTCGGCCAGAAATGGCTGCTCGGCCTCATCAAAACGGTCCATACCAGCCGTGAAGCGATGCCAGTACGGATAAAGAGGCTGCCGACGTGTGATCGCCTCAATGCGTGAAGTCTGTTCAGCGGTAAGCTTCAGGTCCACTGCAGCCAGGTTATCGCGCAGGTGCGCCTCAGTCCGAGCACCTACGATCAGCGACGTAATCCCTGGCCGATCCTTCAGCCAAGCGAGGCAAACCCGGGCAACCGACACACCGTGTTCATCGCCGACGGCTGCCAGCGTTTCGATGATGTCCAGTGCGCGCTCTTGATCATGAACATAAGGTTCCGGCCAATCAGTGCCTTGGCGATGCGCTTCGGATGGTTTCTGCCCGCGACGCGTCGTTCCCGTCAGCAGGCCCTCTCCCAACGGTGCCCAGACCAACGTGCCCACCGATTGATCCAGCGCCAGCGGCAGCAACTCATACTCGGCTTCGCGCGACTCGGGCGTGTAGTAGATCTGCTGAGTGATGGGTTTCAGAAAGCCGTTGAGCTCGGCTTTGCCCAAGGTCTTCATCATCTGCCAGCCGGTGAAATTGCTGGTGCCGAAATAGCGGATCTTTCCTGAACTGACCAGGTGAGTCAGAGCCTCGAGGGTTTCCTCGATCGGCGTCACGCCATCCCAGTTATGCAGCTGGTACAGATCCAGGTGGTCGGTGCGAAGACGCTTGAGGCTGGCCTCGCATGCGCGGATCAGGTGATAGCGCGATGACCCGGAATTGTTCGGGTTCTTGTCCACTGGACTACGTCCTTTGGAGGCCAAGAGGATGTCATTGCGTTTTTCACCGAGCGCCTGGCCCACGACTTCTTCCGCGAGTCCGTGGGAATAGAGGTCGGCGGTGTCGACCATGTTTACGCCGGCGTCGAAAGCGATGTCGAACATGCGCTTGGCCATCGGGACGTCCACGGCGCCGCACTTGGCGAACTCGGCGCGCCCGCCAAACGGGACAGTGCCGAGGACTATTTCGGATACGAGCAGGCCTGAGTCGCCTAGCTGTCGATATTGCATTTGAGCTTCTCCAGGGTCTGGTTTGGGCCATTGCGGCCAGAGCAACTCCGAGAGCAGCCAACCTCGGCGCCTTGGTAGTACAGGGCGGCGGGAAGCGCTTGAAGTCGTCAGTGTCTAAACCTTTACCTTGTCGTCCAGGGGATGAAAATACCTGTGCAGAGCGTCTAGAACAGGTCGTTACGCTAGACGATGGTTGGCAAAGTGGAGTTCCATCGGATGTGCCTGGATGGAACCCTGCGAGCGCCAAAGGTCTCGAAGACCCATTCGCCCGGTCAGGCGTCTAGATCAGCAGGTCAGCTACCGGAGGTCTCTATGGGTATCAGCGTAGTCACATGGACATTGGGCATCACCGACGCCGTCGAGCTGACCAAAAAGGCGATTGAGCTTGGTCTGGACGGTATTCAATACGCGGGTGATCCTCGATAGCTTCCACATGAACATCGATGAGCGCCCCCCCTTGGATAGCCGTTAATGCGCCAGACACCTCACTATCGCCCCATGACCACCGCCGATCTAGCCAACGCCCATGCCCTATCGGCAGCGCTCAGGTGGCCGCATCGATTGGAGGACTGGGCCATGCTGCAGCGGGTGGCGCAGGGTTTCGTCGCTGAAGCCAACGGCCGCGTGATCGGCAGCTCGTTCGCTTGCCATCAGGGCGACTTCACCAGCATCGGGCTGGTGATCGTCAGCGACGACTACCAAAGCCAAGGCATCGGCCGGCGGTTGATGGACCTGGCGCTCGAAGCCGCCGGCCCGCGCACTGCGGTGCTCAACGCCACCCTGGCCGGCGCGCCGCTGTACACGAAAATGGGCTTCAAGGACTTCGGCCTGATCGAGCAGCGCCAAGGGCAAGCAAGCGTGCGCCAGACCACTGCGCTGAAGGCCGGCGAACACTGCCGCACGCTGGAGGCCAGCGATGCGCCGCGGTTGATCGAGCTGGCCAATGCCGGGAGCGGCCTGGACCGTGCCGCGGTATTGAACGATCTGCTGCCCGACGCCAAGTACGGCGTGGGTATCGAATCGGCAGGCCTGCTGCAAGGCTTCGCCCTGTTACGCCCCTTCGGGCGTGGTCTGTGCCTCGGCCCGGTCATCGCTCAGGATGCCGAGCAGGCCAGGCATCTGATCGAAACGCTGCTGAACAAGGTGCCGGGCGCCTTCGTGCGCATCGATATTGCCGTCGCCAGCGGCCTGGCACCCTGGCTGCAAGCCGCCGGGCTCAAGCAGGTCGATACAGGCACGCAGATGAGCATGGGCGCAATTCCGAGGGCCGTTGAGGGTGTCCGGCAGTTTGCCCTGTTCACCCAGGCCATTGGCTGATTTCGTATCTGGAGAAGGCGCATGTCCCATCCGATCTCGGCGCGCCTGTACTGTCCGGGTCGAGGGATCGGTCCTGCAGTCTGGATGTCGCCAAGGTGTGTTGAACTAAGTTCCGCTCTTGGATATCAACAGGTTAGTTGATAACTCACAGGCATTTTTCGATGATTAAAGTACTTTCTCTACCTTTGCTTTTGACGGCGGCACTCGGCCTGGCCGGCTGTGACAAGACGTCTGAAGACCACACGCAAGATGCCAACAAGCACCAGCAGGCCGCCGAGCAGAAACAAGCCGAAGGCAAACCTGATCAAGCCGCCGATGAAAAGGCCCAGGCCGATAAGGACTATGCCCAAGCGCACGAGGCACGCGCCACTGAAGACCGCCATCAGGCGCCGTCCTCGGCCGTGCCGGGCTATATCAAGGCGCCTGAGAAGAACTGATAGGCCGCGTGCATCGGCGCTCGTCACCTTGGCAATAGGCATTACGGCCCTGGATGCAAGTACATCTGCGCTTCGGCGCCGCCGATGCATGCGGGGCAGGCGCTGGGCTCAAGCGCTCCGCTGAACTGTCAGGGGTTGCTTGACCTCATCCCGGGAAGTCGCCAGCCCTGCAGATGTGTATGCGGATCGAAACGCCGATATCGGCTATTTCATGACTCCAAAGCCGCAAACCCACCCCGCAGATCCGCGATCAATTCCTGCGGATTTTCCAGTCCGACATGCAACCTCAACATCAACCCGCCCTTCGACCAATCCGCCACCGACCGCGTGCCGTGCTGGTCCACCTGAGTCACCAGGCTTTCATAGCCACCCCACGAATACCCCACGCCAAACAATGTCAGCGCCTTGACGAAGGCATCCACCTGGCCCTGATCTGCGGCCTTGAATTCGAAACTCAACAAGCCGTTGCAGCCATGGCAATCACGCTTCCACAGCGCATGCCCAGGATCATCAGGCAGTGCCGGGTACATCACCCGCGCCACTTGGGGCTGTTGCTGCAGCCATAAGGCAACCTGCATGGCATTGACCTGGTGCATCGCCAGGCGTGCGGACAGGGAGCGGGCGCCGCGCAGGATGAGGTAGGCGTCGTCAGGGCTGACGGTGTTGCCGACGGCGGTGCACATTTTCTTCAGTGTCGGCCAATGGGCTTCAGTGACGCTAACGCTGCCCATCATCACGTCGGAGTGGCCACCGATGTATTTGGTCAGGGCCATGAGGGAGATGTCGGCGCCCAGTTCCAACGGGCGGTAGAGCACGCCCGAGCCCCAGGAATTGTCCACCGCCAGCAGCAGGCCGCGGGCCTTGCACAGGCGGGAGAGCGCAGGCAGGTCGCACATCTCGAAGGCCAGGGAGCCGGGCACTTCGGCGTAGATCATGCGGGTGTTGGGTTTGATCAGCGCTTCGATGTCGCTGCCGTCCGCCGCGTAGTAGTCGTATTCGATGTCGAAGGCGTCGAGCAGCGTACGCGCCAGGCGCCGCACCGGGGTGTAGACGGCGTCGGTGATCAGCACGTGTTGGCCGGGGCGCAGGAAGGACTGGAACATCTGCGCGACGGCGGCCAGGCCGGTGGCGTACAGGCAGGTGCCGTGGGCGCCCTCGAGGCGGTTGATCACGTCTTCGAGGGCGAAGGCGGTGGGGTTGCCGTTGGCGCCGTAGGTGAGCGAGCGGGTGGGACCGCCGACGGCACGCTCGGCCGCGCGTATGGCCTCGAGGTCCTTGAACAGCACGGTGCTGACGCGGGTGATCGGCGGGTTGACCGGCAGCCCTTCACCGCTGCCGGCATGGCGGCCTGCCTGGACGAGGTCGGTGGCGGCGCTGCGCGGTTTTTCCTGGGACATGGGGGCTCCTGGGGGTTGGAGAAAAGGGCGGACACCGCTATAGCATAACGGCCTTGTGCCCCCGAAGGTGTAGCGGGGGGGCTTGCCCCCGATTCGATCGGTCAGCCAGATTGCCGGTGCTGACACTATTTTCGGGGGCAAGCCCCCCCGCTACAAGGGCAACAGCAGGGTGTAACCGAAGATCATCAGGCACCAGCCGAGTATCGGCTGAAACGCCAACTTCCACGCCCACGCCAGCGGATCGAAGCCCACGCCGTGCACATAGCCGATCGACACGCCCCACAACACCAGCATCAAGCTGCCATGGCTGTAGCCACCCTGCGCATCCAGCAGCAACAGCGGATGCACCAGCAGCACTACGCTGAGCGGCACGCACAACAGCAGCGACAGCACTCGGCTGGCACCGCCGCGCCACCAACTGCGCGCCTCAGTCAGCATGGTCAGTTGCCGCGTCCAGGCAGTTGGACGCCTCCAGCCACAAGGCGTTGATGATGCCGAAGCTGCAGGCCAGCAACACGCCGAGAATCCAGGCGAAATACCACATGGCAGATGCTCCTCAATAAAGTCCGTAGGGGTTTTCTTCGATATGGGCGGTGGTGGTGCGGCCCCACATCTTCACGTAACACCAAGTGGTGTAGCAGAGGATGATCGGCACGAACACGGCCGCTACCACCAGCATGATGGTCAGGGTCATGCGGCTCGACACCGCGTCCCAAATGGTCAAGCTCGCGGCCGGGTTGAAGGTCGACGGCATGATGAACGGGAACAGCGCAAAGCCCGCAGTGCAGATCGCGCCGACGATCGCCAGGCTGCTGCCCAGAAACGCCAGCCGCGCTGAACGACCGCTGGCCGCCAGCAAGGCCAGCACAGCACCCAGTACGCCCAGCAGCGGCGCCACGGCGGTGATCGGGTAGCGCTGATAATTGCCCAGCCAGCCCGGATTGCCGGTCACCACGGTCTTGTCCAGCGGATTGAGCGCGGCGGAGGGGTCGAAGCTGGAGGTGATCACCATTCCGTCGATTCCGCCCAGCGCCAGCCACAGGCCTGCCGCCAGGAAGGCGATCAGGAACATCAGCGCCAACACCTGCACCGCCCGCCGCGCGCGCTGAGCGATAGCGCCTTCGGTACGTAGCATCAACCAGCTGCCGCCGTGCATCGCCAGCATGCTCAGGCTGACCACCCCACAAAGCAGCGCGAACGGCGTGAGCAACTGCCAGAAGCTGCCGTGATAGCTGGCGCGCAGGCTGTCGTCGAGCTCCAGCGGCACGCCCAGCAACAGGTTGCCGAAGGCCACACCAAACACCAGCGAGGGCACCAGGCCACCGACGAACAGGCCCCAGTCCCAGCTCTGGCGCCAACGGGTATTGCTCAATTTGCTGCGGTAGTCGAAGCCCACCGGCCGCACAAACAGCGCGAACAGCACCAGCAGCAACGCCCAGTAGAAGCCCGAGAACGCCGCGCCATACACCAGCGGCCAGGCCGCGAACAAACCGGCGCCAGCGGTGATCAGCCACACCTGATTGCCATCCCAGTGCGCAGCGATGGTGTTGATCACCACGCGGCGTTCATTGTCGCTCCGCCCCACCAGCGGCATCAGCACGGCGGCGCCCAGGTCGAAGCCATCGGTCACGGCGAAGCCGATCAGCAAGACGCCGACCAGCACCCACCAGATCAGCTTGAGGGTCTCGTAATCAAACATGTTGCGGCACTCCCTTGAGAATGACTGCCGGGTTGTGATCGGCGCGCTGCTCGAAGTGATAGCGGCCGGTGTGCAGGCTGCTCGGTCCCAGGCGCGCGAACTTGATCATCAGGTACATCTCGATCACCAGCAGCACGGTGTAGAACGCCACCAGCGCCAGCAGCGAGCCCCAGACATCCCCCGCCGACAAGCTGGAGGCGGACAGATGAGTGGGCAGCACTTCACCGATCGACCACGGTTGACGGCCATGCTCGGCCACGAACCAGCCGGTCTGGGTGGCGACCCACGGCAGCGGCAGGCTGATCAGCGCCCATTTGAGCAGCCAGCGCTTGCGATGCTCGTTCTTGCGCGCCGAGGCGTAGAAGGCACAAGCGAACAAAGCCAGCATCAACATGCCGCTCAGCACCATCAGCCGGAAGGTCCAAAAGATGGAGGCCACGCCCGGTATGGTATCCAGCGCTGCCTGCTTGATCTGCGCGTCGCTGGCGTCCACCACCTTGTCGGTGTACTTCTTCAGCAGCAGGCCGTAGCCCAGGTCCTTCTTCACCGCATCGAACGCCGCCACGGTCGGGCCGCTATGGTCGCCGCCGCGCAGTTGGGTCAGCAGCGCATAAGCCTGCATGCCGGTGCGCACGCGTTGCTCGTGCTCGACCACCAGGTCCTTGATGCCGGTGACCTGCTTGTCCACCGAGCGGGTGGCAATGATGCCCATCACGTAGGGGATCTTCACCGCATAGTCGGTGCGCTGCTCGGCCTGATTGGGCAAGCCGAACAAGGTAAACGCGGCGGGTGCCGGCTCGGTGTCCCACTCCGCCTCTATGGCCGCCAGCTTGGTTTTCTGCACGTCGCCGATCTCGTAGCCGGACTCGTCACCGAGAATGATCACTGACAGGATCGAGGCCATGCCGAACGCCGAAGCGATGGCGAACGAGCGCCGCGCGAAGCCGACGTCACGCCCGCGCAGCAGGTAGAAGCTGGAGATGGCGAGCACGAACACCGCGCCGGTCACGTAGCCCGAGGCCACGGTGTGGACGAACTTGACCTGGGCCACCGGGTTGAAGATCAGCGCGCTGAAACTGCTGAGCTCCATGCGCAGCGTCACGAAGTTGAATTCGGCGCCTACCGGGTTCTGCATCCAGCCGTTGGCGATCAGGATCCACAGCGCCGACAGGTTCGAGCCCAGCGCCACCAGCCAGGTGACGCCCAGGTGCTGCACCTTGCTCAGGCGCTCCCAGCCAAAGAAGAACAGGCCGATGAAAGTCGACTCCAGGAAGAACGCCATCATCCCTTCGATGGCCAGCGGCGCGCCGAAGATGTCGCCCACGTAGTGGCTGTAATAGGCCCAGTTGGTGCCGAACTGGAACTCCATGGTCAGCCCGGTGGTGACCCCGAGGGCAAAGTTGATGCCGAACAGTTTGCCCCAGAATTGGGTCATGTCCTTGTACACCTGCTTGCCAGTCATGACGTAGACCGACTCCATGATCGCCAGCAGAAACGCCATGCCGATGGTCAAGGGCACAAACAGGAAGTGATAGAGCGCAGTCATGGCGAATTGCAGCCGAGACAGGTCGACGACTGATTCAGAGATCATTGCGGATTCTTCTCAGGTAAGACGGTGGGAACGCCCAGCAAGTGCTGAGCAACAGAAGCGCGTTCGTCCATGAGCGGTGCCGGGGTGGCGAACCACAGCGCGTGAATCCCCATCAGCAGTGCCAGCTTGATCAGCAGGATCACGGCGATTTCGCGAGCCAGAGGTG
Source organism: Pseudomonas sp. GW821-FHT01A09 (assembly GCF_058986725.1). Classification (NCBI taxonomy): domain Bacteria; kingdom Pseudomonadati; phylum Pseudomonadota; class Gammaproteobacteria; order Pseudomonadales; family Pseudomonadaceae; genus Pseudomonas; species Pseudomonas sp. GW821-FHT01A09. The sequence goes on along the minus strand of NZ_JBYSWB010000036.1, from coordinate 35,202 downwards.
TTTTTAGAAAGGCGAAATGGCTGGCCATGACAGATACTCGATGAGGTGGTTGCATCTTCGAGCAACCCTTGGGCGCTTCCGTTGATCCAAGTCAAAAGGCCGCTGCACACCCCACTGCGGCATGACGCCACAGGCATCACCAATACCGGGGTCGCCACGCGCTAGAATGCCCCACGATCGCCGAGACAGGACCGCCCCTTGATGAGCTTGTTCGACCGCCTCTACCGGACCCTCAACCCCACCCAGGACCCGAACCTGGGTGCGGCTTTCGCCCATAGCGACGAACACCTGCCGACCCTGTGGCTGCTGGGCAAGACCGGCGCCGGCAAGTCCTCGTTGATCCGCGCCCTCACCGGCCTGGACCGCATCGAAGTGGGCTCGGGCTTTCGCCCCTGCACCCTGACCTCGGCGCAATACCGCTTCCCGCCAGAGACGCCGGTGCTGGCGTTCATGGACACCCGCGGCCTGGCCGAGGCCGACTATGACGCCAGCGAAGACATCGCCAACTGCGAAGCCGCCAGCCATGCCTTGATCGTGGTGATGAAAGCCGAAGATCCTGAACAGTCCCAGGTACTGCGCGCGCTCAAGCAGATTCGCCGCTCGGGCAAGGTCCGCGACCTGCTGCTGGTGCACACCGGCATCCAGCAGTTGCCGGAGGGCGACGAGCGCCAGCGCTGCATCCGCCACAATCAGCAGCAGGTGGAAGCGATATGGGGCGAGGTCGACAGCGTAGCGGTCGACTTTGTCGGCCGCGACGGCCAGCCCTATGGCCTGGCGGCCTTGACCGAGAAGCTCGGCGCGCGCCTGCCGATCATCACCGAGCTGTTCAACGATCGCGGGCACGCCAATGTCGAGGAGCAGAACTTCCAGCAGCTCAAGCGCGAGATCATGTGGTACGCCGGTGCGGCCGGGGCCACGGATGCGGTGCCGGCGCTGGGGCTGGTGTCGGTGCCGGCACTGCAGTTGAAGATGCTCCACAGCCTGGCCAACCGTTATGGGCTGGTGTGGAGCAAACGCTTGCTGGCTGAATTCGGTACGGCCATGGGTGCCGGCTTTGGCCTGCAATACGCGTCGCGCCTGGGCCTGCGCCAGTTGGTCAAGCTGATCCCGGTGTACGGGCAAACGGTGGGGGGCGCCTCGGCGGCGGTCGCCAGCTATTGCTACACCTATGCGCTGGGGCGCGCGGCGTGCCTGTATTTCTATCGGGTCAAACGCGGCGAGACGGTGTCGTCCGAGGTCATCAACGCGCAGTTCAAGCAGGCGTTCGAGCATATATTGCCGGTCGCGCGGGATGAACGACCGCCTACAGAACCGCCACACAACGAGAAGCCTTCATGAAGAGAACCGTCAACGGCCTGGCCGCCATGGCGCGGATGTCCGATCGGCTGATGCCTTTCGCCCTGCTGTCGGTGGCCATTCCGCTGCTGCTGTTGGCGGGTTTTGGTCTATACGGGCTGTTTCGCTACGGCTACTGGCTGGCGTTTCTGGTGGCGCTGCTGGTGAGCACGCTGCTGGTCAGCGTCGGTCTGTTCATCGCCCGCAAGCGCATGACTGCACGGGTGGCGCCGGCGGTCGAGCAAGCCGCGCAAAAGGCGCCGAAAATCCCCGATTACTGGCTGGCGCGGGACCGGGAGATTCACCAGCAGATGCTCCCCGAACTGCTGGAAATCCTCAAGGCAGGCCCCGAATGGCAGCAGTTGCCGGACAACGGCTTGAAGGTGGTGCGGCGCGTGGCCGAGCTGTATCGCAGTGGCGCCAAACGCGCGCACTGGGCCTTTACCGCGCCGGAGCTGCTGGCGATCGTCGAGCAGGTGAGCCGGCGTTATCGGCGCGTGCTCAAGACCCACGTGCCCGGGGTCGATCATCTGCGCCTATCGACCCTGATGACCGTCAACGAGCACCTCGATCGCTTCGGGCCCTGGGCCATGAAGGCCTTCAACACCTATCGGGCACTGCGCATGGTCACCCCGGACGGGCTGGTGGCCGAGGTGCTCAGCCAACTGCGTGGCGAGGTGTTCCACGGCCTGAGCGATGAATTGCAGGGGCGCCTCAAATACCTGCTGATGCTGGAGGTGCTGCGCGCGTCCATCGATCTGTACGGCGGGCATTTCCGTTTCGACGATGACGAATTGAAGACCAGCGACGCCGGGCGCGAGGATGCCGCACGCATGGCGGCGCCGCTGGAGCCGATCCGTATCGGCTTCATCGGCCAGGTGGGCGCTGGCAAGTCGTCGCTGATCAATGCCTTGACCGGCGGCATGCGCGCGGAAGTCAGCGCGCTGCCGGCCACCGATGGGGTGCAGGTCTATGACTGCCGTATCGATGGCGATACCGCGCTGCGGCTGGTGGATCTGCCTGGGCTCAATGGCGAGGCGAAAACCGAGAAGCTGCTGTTCGAACAGGTGCGCGACTGTGATCTGTTGTTGTGGGTGCTCAAGGCCAATCAGCCGGCGCGGGCGCTGGACCAGCAACTGCGGCGACGGCTGGAGGATTGGTTCGCGTTGCCCAAGAACCTCGACCACCGCCCACCCACAGTCATTGGCGTGTTGAGTCAGATCGACAAGCTGAGCGCCGATCCGCAGGCAGCGGTGATCGCCGAGGCGTTGGCGTTCAATCGGGAGCTGTTGAGGTTGTCACAGGTCGTGGCAGTGTCGGTGCTGCCGGCGCCGGTGAATCTGCAAGCGCTGCAGGGGATGTTGCTGGAGGGCTACAACAGCGCGGCGAATGTGCAGCTCAATCGCCGCCGGCGCGAAGCCGGAGAGTTTTCGGTGGGGCGTGAAGCGGAGCGGATGCAGAAGGCGGCGAAGGGGTTGTTCTCACTGTGGCAGAAATGAGCTATGCGGCGGACCTACCGGCCTCTTCGCGGGCAAGCCCTGCTCCCACAGGTGTACGACTGTAGGAGCAAGGCATGCGCGTTCGGCGGCGAAGGCGCCAGTCCAATCAACACACACCCTAGGGCTTGGCCGCTTGCTGCCATCCACCACCCAGCGCCAGGAACAGATTGATCTGCTGCATCGCCACTTGGGTGTTCGCCGCAGATAGCTGCGCTCGCACATCAGTGTAGGTACGGGTCGCCTGCAGATCCGCCAGGAACGACTCACGCCCGGCCATGTAGAACCGGTGCGTCTGATCGGCCGCCTGGCGAGCGGATTGTTCGGCATCGGCCAAGGCGTCGCGGCGTTCCAGCAAGGCGGTGTACTGCGCCAGGCCGGTCTGGGTTTCACGGATGGCGTTGAGCACGGTGTTGTCGAAGTTGGCCAAGGCCAACTGGGTGTTGGCCTCAGCCAGATGAATCCTCGCCCGCGCACCGTTACTGGGGATGGTCCAGCTGATCAACGGGCCGAAACCCCAACGGTTGGTCGACGGATCGCCCAGGTCCTTGAGAATACCGACGGTGCCTACGGTGCCACCGAAACTGACGTTCGGATACAACTCGCCCGTGGCCACACCAATGGTCGCGGTCGCCGCTGCCAGCTTGCGCTCGGCCTGGCGCACGTCCGGCCGCCGCTTGAGCAGCTCGGCGCCCTCGCCCACCGGCAACACCTTGGCGAGATGCGGCAGCTCGGCGCAATCGCCGGTACCGGCCGGCAGTTGCGCCAGCGGCCTGGCCAGCAGCATTGACAGTTGGAACAGGCCAGTCTGACGTGCCGCTTCATACCTGGGCAGATCGGCGCGCAAGGACTTGAATTGCGTCTGCGTTCGCGTCACCTGGGTTTCATCGCCACGACCGGCGTCACGCAGACGGGTGGCCAAGCGCACGCCTTCTTCCTGCAGATCCAGCGAATGCTGGGCGATGTTGCGCTCTTCATTGGCCGCGCAGATCTGCGTATAGGCCCGCACCACATCGGCCACCACCGTGATCCGTGCGGTATCCACCGCCGCCTGGGCGGCATCGGCGTTGGCATTGGAAGCCTCGACGCCGCGCTTGAGAGTGCCCCACAAGTCGAACTGGTAAGAAGTCTTGATCGACGCCGCACCGATATTCGACACCGGTACTTTCTCGGCCAGCAGATACGCCTGGCCTGACTCCTGCAGCCGCTGCGCCTCCACGCTCGCAGTGGTGGTAAAGCCTCCGGCGGCATTGGCCTCATCGACCTGAAACTGCGCCCGGCTCAGGTTCGCCGCCGCTATGCGCAGATTGGTGTTGGAAGCCATGGCCTGGTGCACCAGCTCGTCAAGGCGCGGATCGTTGTACAGTCGCCACCAATCGGCGGGAACCGGTGCCGACACCACGTTGCTGTCCTGCCCGGCCAGATCGCCCTGCAAGTCGGCACGGTTGATCGCCGCGTTCTTGGGCAGCACGTAGTCCGGACCGAGGCTCGAACACGCGGCCAGCATCAAGCTCAAACACAAGACACTCAGACTGCCGGCGGCTTTCATTGGGCCGCCCCCGCCGGATGCGCATCACCATGGGCATCGCCATCGGCAATGATCGACACCGTGGCCGTACGCCCGGCGATCATGCGGAAATCCTTGGGCACATCGTCAAAGGCGATGCGCACCGGAATCCGCTGCGCCAGCCGCACCCAGCTGAATGCCGGGTTGACGTTGGGCAGCAGGTTGCTGCCGGCGCTGCGGTCACGGTCTTCGATGCCGGCGACGATGCTCTGCACGTGGCCTGAGAGCCGCGTGTTATCGCCCATCATGCGGATATCGACCTTCTGCCCGACATGGATCTGCGACAGCTTGGTCTCTTCGAAATAGCCTTCGATGTGAAACGAGGTGCTGTCCACCACCGACAGCACCGCGCGGCCAGCGCTGACGAACTCGCGGGCGCGAGGGGCACGGTCGTTGAGGAAGCCGTCGACCGGGCTGCGGATCACCGAACGGTCGAGGTTGAGTTGCGCGGCATCGACTGCCACTTGCGCCTCGTTGACCGCCGATTGCGCACGCAACTCGCGCGAGCCGCTTTCTTCCAGTTGCTCGCGAGCCACGAGATTGCCAAGGCCATGGTTACGCTTGTTCTCGCGCTGCGCCTGGGCCAGGGTTTCCTTGCGGTCGGCGAGGCTGGCCTGAGCCTGACGCAGGGCCAGCTTGAAGCGTTGCTGATCGATGGTGAACAGCACGTCGCCGCGCTTGACCACCTGGTTGTCGCGCACGTCGACTTCCTCGATCAGACCAGATACGTCCGGGGCGACCTGGATCACGTCGGCACGGATATGACCGTCGCGCGTCCAGGGGGCATACATGTAGTACATGACCATGCGCCAGATCACCAGGCAGGCAAAGACCACGACGAGCAACGTAAGAATCAGACGACCTAGAGTCAGCAGGGGTTTTTTCATGTCATGAGGCTTCGGCAGATGGCATCCACTGCGCCGAGCAGCACAGCGTAGAGAGCAACGTTGAATAAAGCCCGGTGCCAGACCAGGCGATAGAAATGGGCACGGTTCAAGACGCCGTGCACCAGCAGAAACACACCGTAGGTGATCGCCATGATCACCAGCAGCGTCGGCAGGAACACCCCGCCCACATCCAGTTCACCAATCATAGGGGGGCTCCATCGAGGCCGTGGGGCGGATGTTGCTCCGCTTCCGTGGCATCGATCACGACTTCCACGCCCGGTAACAGTGCCAGGCGCAAACCACTCAGTGCATGCAACAGGTGGGGGCGCGCATCTGCGCCTTCGCTGCTGACGCCTTGCATGCTCAGCGCACGACGAGCGCGGTCCATGGTCATCAACAGCCCCATGGGCGCCGCCAGCCGCTCACGCGCCTTGAGGCAAGCCGCAAAATACCGGCCCACTTCCTTCAACACCTGACGCAACAACAGCCGCGGCTCGTTCGGCACCCGCGGCGCATAGGCCAGGATATCCAGCAGGTTGAGCGCCACGCGCACGTCACGCAAAGCGGCACCGGTGTCCTGTCCGGTCTGCGTCAGACGCGGCAGTTGCTGCATGAGACGGTCAAGCATGCGGATGCCCATGCGCCGGTGCTCGGCCAGGGTCGAGCGCTCGCTGAGGGCGACGATGTCCTTCCAGCTGAAGCGCGTCAGGCGCTTGGCCGCCAGCTCGGTACCGAACGGGCGCAGGATCATGGTCCAGCCGAAAGCGAACGCCAACCCCACCGGCCCGGCCAGGTTGGAGTTGATGAAGGTGAAGAAGTCCGCCGAGTAGGTTTCCTGCAGGCTGATGAAGGTCGAGGTGTTGACCAGCGACAGCAAGGTCGGCAGGTAGAACTTGGGCTGCAGTGTCAGGGTGCCCACCGCGATCATCGGCAGCGCGAACACCAGCACCAGCATCGGGAAATCGTGGACCGTGGGCAAGATGAGAAACAGGTACAGGCTGGCAGCGACGACCGACACGGCGGTCCAGGTCATGAAGCGATAGATCTGCGGTGCGGGGTCGTCCATGGCCGCGAAGAAACTGCACGACACACCCGCCAGGATCACGGCGCTGCCGCCGTCCTGCCAGCCCATGAAAATCCAGATCAGCGAGCCGACGATGATCGCCGAAATGGCCGTGGACGCGGAATAGAGCATCAGCCCGCGATCATAGAACGGCTTCAGGCGGCCCAGTCGCCAGTGCCGGTAGACCGCGCGCCATGGCTGACGGCTATCGGTGCGAATGGCGTATTCCAGCGTTCGGCAGTCCTGCCACAGGTCGATCCACTCGGTCAGCCGAAACAGCGCATTGGACAGCAGCAACTGGCGACGATCATCCAGCGCCTGCTCATCGGGCCGCAAGGCATCGATGCGCGCATGCAATTGCTGCCAGGCGGTTTCATCGGGGGCGGTAGCGGTCTGCTCCAGCCATTGCAGGCAATGTTCGAGTACCGGTGCCATGGCGGCAACCAGTTCCGGCGTCCGTCGCTCGATCGCCACCAGGGCGTCATCCAGCGCATCGATGACCGGCAGCAGGTGGATCATCCGCCCGCGCAGCTCCTGAATGTTGCGCAGCAACTGCGGTCGGGCACCTTCATGGGGCAACTGGCCGATCATCAGTTCCAGCGAGTTGAAGGTGGGCACCATGGAAGCGCGCAGACCGCCGACTTCATCGGCTTTCACCGTGCGGGAAAGGAAGCGCGCACTGTAGGCGGTGGCCTCGGTGAACCACTTGCCGATCGCGCCATCGACCACGGGCCCCAGGCGCCGGGGAAAGAACACCGCCCCTATCACCGCCGCGCAGACGATACCCAGGCAGATTTCCTGAAAGCGCGACGAAGCGATATCGAACACCGCGGTAGGGTTGTCCACCACCGGGAAGGCAATGAGCGGCATGGTGTAGCCCGCCAGCATGAATGCGTAGTTGTTGGCGGTGCGCACGTGCAGCGAGATGAACAGCAGCGTGCCCGTCCAGAATGCAACGACACACGACAGCAATATGGGGCTCTGACCGAATAGCGGCACGCAGACCACCGCCGCCGCCGCACCCAGGAAGGTGCCCACCGCGCGGTACAGAGCCTTGGAGCTGGTGGGCCCGACGAAGGGGCTGGAAACGATGTAGACCGTCGCCATGGCCCAATAGGGCCGAGGCATCTCCAGGCGCATGGCGATGTACAGCGCCAACATGGAGGCAATGAACGTACGCAGGCCGTAGAACCAGTCCTTGAGAGGCGGAATGTCGCTCATGAATCCTTTCAAGACAGATCCGCCAACGGGCCCGGGCTGGCCTCTTCGAAAGCGCGAACGACGCGCAGGGCCGCCTCGAGATCGGCGGGTTGGATGTCTTTGAGCACTTCGCGGCGCAAGCGCACCAGCTCGGACTCGATCGACTCGGCCAGCTCGCGGCCGGTGGCCGTCAGACTCAGGGCCTTGGCGCGGCGATCGGTCGGGTCTTCGGTGCGGACCACGAAGCCGGAGCCGCACAACTGGTCGAGCAGGCGTACCAGTGACGGGCTTTCGAGGCCGGCCGCCTGGGCCACAGCCACCTGCCGCACGCCATCGCCGAGCCGCACGATGATCAACAAAGGCACGGCGCAGGCTTCGCTGACGCCATAGTTGGCGAGCGTGGTCTGGCAGATGCGCCGCCAATGCCGCGCGGCGACCACCATGCCACTGCTGATGTTGAGCTGGAGTTTGTCGAGGTTCATGGGCAGAGAGTCATGGACAGAAAGTTGAGCGCCTATATTCATAGTTTGCTAACTATCTATATTCCGGGAAGGCAGGCTTGTAGTCAATAGTTACAATTTGCCTGCATCTTCATACCCATGCTGCATTACAGCCCGTCTATGGGACTGCAATCACAGCGTGCCCCACGTTATGTCTCGCGCCACCGCGTTTGCCACCGCCAGCAACCGGGCATCGTCGTGGGAGGCTCCTATCACTTGCAGACCAACGGGCAGCTCCCCCGATGGCCTGTCCAACGGCAGATTGATCTGCGGCAGGCCAAAGGCGGTCCAGAGCTTGATCAGATCGGAGGGCCCGGTGCTGTCCAGGCCTTGCAATGCGACGGTGGGGCAACTGACACACAGCACGGCGTCATACTCGCTGAGGATATCCGCCAGCACAGGGGCCTGCCGGGCCAGTCGCGCCTTCGCCTCGGCCTGCGTCGCCCAGGCGATCGCCTGCCCGTGCTCGATCATGTCTCGAGTGGAAGCACTGATGCGCGAGGGGTGCGCCGCGTATTCCTTGGCCAGGGAACGGGCGCCCTCGCAGTCGTTGAGCAGCGCATGGTCGCTGAAGACCGAATCGAACTGAGGTGGCAGCACCACTTCCGAAATGCGATGACCCGCATCGCGCAATCGCGACATGGCCTGGCGTGCGGCCTCGCGTACGGCCGGCGACACGCTGTCCCAGCGCGACGTCCGACAAAACCCCAGATGCAGGGCCGATGCCACGGCCGGCGCAGCGGGCAGACCGGGGATCAGCACCCGTGCGAGCAGCTCCAGGTCTCTGACCGAGCGACCATACCAACCCACTGTATCGAAGCTGGGGGCCAGCGGCTTGACGCCCTCCAGTGACACCAGCCCGAAAGAAGGCTTGAAGGCATGCACGCCACAGAAGGCCGCAGGCTTGATCAGCGAACCCGCCGTTTGCGTACCCAGCGCCAGCGGGAAGAAACCGGCCGCCATACCGGCCGCCGAACCCGCGCTGGAACTGCCGGGCGTGCAGCGCAGATCATGGGGATTGCGGGTCGGACCGGTATGCATATAGGCAAATTCGGTGGTGTGGGTCTTGCCCATGACGACCGCGCCGGCCTGGCGCAGCAGCGTCACCACATGGGCGTCCCGAGCGGGGCGGTGGTTTTGGTACAGAGGCGAGAAATACTCGGTGGGGTAATCGACGGTATCGAACATGTCCTTGACGCCTACCGTCAGCCCGGCCAAGGGGCCAGGAGCCGATTGCGCCGCCTGATGACGCACGCGATCCGCGCAAAAGCTGGCGAAGGCCTGCACACGAGATTCGTGTTCAGCGATACGTGCCAAAAAGCCCTCGGCGATGCTGCTGGCGGATTCCCGACCGCTGGCAACGGCGAGGGTGATGGCTGTCGCGTCGCGATGCGCGTCAGTCGGCAAGGACTGGGAGGAGGTTTTCTTGTCGTTGGGCGATTGCATCTACTGGCTTCCTGATAAGCACTCGGGGATGGGAGCCCGAGTTTAGGCAAGGAAGCCAAGGGGCACCGGGCCCCTTGTATTGCAATATATTTAACGCAACGGCTGCGGGCGCCGCGTCAGATCAACCCGGTCTCTTCATCATTGATCAGATGGCTCAACCCACCCAGCGCTTCCCGGGCATTGCTGCGGTCGGTGAGCTTGGCCTGGGCCGCTTCCGGCAGGTCGGTGACGCGGATCACGCCCTTGCTGGTGAGCACCTGAATCAAGTCGTCGAGTACCCGGATCATGTCCAGGTCGGACTGCTTGAGTTGCTTGAGGCTGCCCTCGATGGCCGCGTTGGCGAACCACGTCTGGATCTCATGGTGATCGGCTGGCAGCGTCTCGCTGGCTTCGGCATAGGCTGCCGCCTCCACACGCAACAACTGCCCGTTTGCGTCGCGCTGAACGTAGAACATGGCTCACCTCGGGAAGAAACTGCTGACCAGCATAGGTGTTTCTGGGACGGTCGCAAAGCCGCTGCGCCCGCTGGATGACAATCCAAAGAGCCGGCTCCCGCAGCCACCGCGCATGGCAGGGGCTGCGGGAGCCGGCCCGAAGGGTACGGCAACCGGCGCCACCCGCCCCTTTGACGGGGCGAGCGGTTTCGGGTCTATCAGTGGTGATCGACCTTGATGGTCGGATCGCTGCCGGCTACCAGCGACTTGATGGTGTCGTTGCTCCAGCTCACGTTATCGACGTGGATGGTGACATCCGCCGCAGCCGTGGCGATCTTGCCTGAGGTATTGATGCTCAGGGTTGTGCCCGAGCTGTCGGTCGTTGCCTTGATGTAGTCGGCGATGTTGGTAACGGTCGCAGTCTGCAGCAGGTCGCTCAGGTCGAGTTTATCGCCTTCGGTGGTGCTGAAATCCTTGATCACGTTGGTACCGGTGTCGCCTTTGAGCCACATGAAGGTGTCGGCGCCAGTACCGCCCCACATGGTGTTGTTACCCGAACCCGGCAGCAGGATGTCGTTGCCGGCACCGCCTTGAAGGGTGTCGCCGCCGCCCTGACCAAAGATGATGTCGTTGCCATCACCGCCCAACAGGGTGTCGTTACCACCCGTGGTCGCCACAGTGAGGGTCCCGCCCGTAGTCGCGACGGAACCGTTGAACTCGCTGATGTGATTGGTGATGTACTGGTGCAACACTTCATCAGTGACGCTGGTGCTGCTGTGCGTCGCCGAGGTCACATAGGCTCGCAGTGCTTCCGCGCCCTCCACCACGCTGCCGCTGGTTGGCGTGAAGGTTACCGTGTCGCCGAACAGAATGTCGTTGCCCGTCGAGCCGACCACGGTGTCATCACCCGCCGGTACGGGGGCTGTGGTGCTGTGGATGGCGGCTGCCAGGTCCTTGGCGCTGACGTTGTTCTGAACCACGCCATCGCTGTCGAACTTGGCCAACGTGTTGCTATCGACACTGCCGCCCAAACCGATGGCGTACACGGTGGACGCACTTTTGAGCGTGGCGAAGTCGTCGGACGCCGCGTTCACTGCAGCGGCGAGGCTGCCTTGCACTGGTGTGCCGTTGGACGACAGATACTCGTTAGGCGTGCCGTCGGTGATGAAGTAGGTCAGGTTGGTCACACCGTTAGTGGCGGTGTGCGTCGCGAACCAGGCATTGGCCGACTGGAATGCTGCTTCGTAATCGGTGCGACCGGTGGCCGAGTAGGTCGACATTTTGTTGATCAACGTGTTCAGCGCATTGGCATCCGCCAGGTTGACGCTGACGGTGGTGCCCACGTTGGTGCTGAAGTTCTCCAGGAACACGTTCACCGTACCGGCATGGTCGCCGGTCAAGCTGTTCTTGAGATCGTTGAACACCTGAGTCAGCTGAGCAATCGCGTTGGCGAGTGCACTTTTGCCGGTGCCCGCAACCGTGTCGCCCATCGACCCGGAAGTGTCGACGATGAACGCCAGGTTGTAGCTCGCGCCCTTGACCGGCTGGGTGCCACTGACATCGCCCACCATGATGGTATTGGCGCTGCTGGTGGCATACAGATCGTCGGTACCCGCCGCGCCCGTCTGGGTAGTGTAGGTCTCTGCCGCCACGTTGATGGTGGTGGTCGCGACTTGCGACACATGGTTGCTGGCAGTAGTGCCGTCATCCACGGACACGGTCACGGTACGGGTGCTGGCAGTGGCCGCGCCGCTGTCGTAGCCGTTGTTGCTGTACTTGACCGCCTGGATGGCTGCCTGGAAGTCAGCCGCCGAAGCCGAGCCGCTGGTGCTCGTGAAGGTGATGATCTTGTCGGTAGCGCTGGCACTGGTGGTGACAGTGGCGACGATGCCCGCTGGCAGGCCGGTCGCCGTGAAGCTGTCACCAGCGGTGAAGTTCTGCAGCGTGACGGTCGCGCTTTTCAGCGTGTTGGTGGCATCGGTGACGCCCACGCTGATGTCGGTATCGGCGATCGAGATCGCGGTACCCGGCGTTGCGTAGCTGGTCACATAGTCGTTGGCCGACGCAGTGCTGTCGTTACTGTCGAGATCGACGCTCGGTGCCTTGTGGTCGACCACCACGGTGAAGGTCGCGGTGCTGGTCGCCGAAGGTGCAACGGCGGTGTCGCTCTCCTTGGAGTAGGCGCTGACCGTGACCGCGTAGCTGCCGAAGCTGCCGACGGCCGTCTTCAGGTACAGCTGGGTCAGATCGAGGCTGCTGACCGTCGCCGTGCCGTTGACCACGCTGGCCAGCACGTTGCCGTTGACGTCGGTGATGGACGAGCCGGCAGGCAGGCCGCTGAGCGTGACCACCTTGGTTTCCGAACCATCACTGTCGACCAGGTTGGCCGTGATGCTGCTCAGCTTGATGATCGTGCCTTCCAGGCCATGGTTGACGGTCGAAGCGGTGTAGACGCCTTCGCCGTTGGTGCCATTGAGCGCCGACAGGGTCACGCCGTGGGCCTGTGCATCCGCCACGCTTTCGTAAGCGACCAGGCCGCTGGCCGACAAGCTGGTGGCGGTCGCGCCATTGACCGAAACGTTCAGGTTGTAGTTGCCCGGACCGCTCTGGTTGAAGTGGTAGATGCCCAGGGTGTAGAAGCCCGAAGTTGCCGGCGTGAAGCTGCTGCTGACGATCGCCGAACCGCTGGACCAGGTTTCGGTCGCCACGACCTTGCCGCCGATGGTGACCGCGAAGCTGTCGTCCGCGGTACCGCTGAAGGTGTAGGTCTTGCCCGCTTCCAGATACACCAGGCCGCTGGCCTTGGTCGCCGTACCGGCATCCACGTTGCTGGCGCTGATGTTGGTCAGCGTGCCCGCGGTGGTCGGCGTGGTCGACTGGTGCGCATTGATGTTGGCAATCAGCGTCGCCGTGGCGGCGCCGTTGCCGTTGGTGCCCAGGCCCCAGCCCGCGGTGCTGCTGTTGGTGATGGCGCTGTTCCAGGTTTTGTACGTCAGGTCGGTCGACTGGTAGGTCGGCGTAGTGACGCCCAGGGTGACACCGTTGGCCACGGCAGTGACATCTAGCGTGACGGTCTGAGTCGCGCTGTAGCCATTGTTGGTGGCGGTGTTGCCGTCGGTCGCCTGGAAGCTCAGCGTCGCATAGTCGTGACCCTGATTGCCCGTGGTACCGGTGGTCGCCTTGCTGTTGCTGGCATCGGTGCTCGCGTCGGTGACGAACTGCAGATGGCTGGCCGATGTGAACACCGTACCGGTGGAACTCGAGGTCTTCAGATCGGCAGTGGTCAGCGTTACCCAGGCGCCGGCGGCGTTCTGGTACTGGAGGGTGCCGTGCGCAGGCAACGCCGTGAACACGATACCCAGGCTCGTCGTAGCGCTGTCGACGTCTGCAACACCAAAGGTCGACCAGGCGATGGCCGTAGCGGTGCCTTCGGTACCGGTGACAGTGCTGCTGGCTGCGGTCGGAGCATCGTTGACCGCAGCGACGGAAATGACCGAGGTCGCGGTGTTCGACGTCAGGCCGTCATCGTCCTTCACTACCACAGTCACCGAGCGCGACGTGGTGTCCGGGTTGGTGCTGGTGTTGTTGAAGGTGATCGAATCGATCAGCGCCTGGTAGGCCGACTTGCTCGCCGCACCGGTCAGGTTGACGGCGATGCTGGTGGCAGTACCGGTAGCCGGGGTGCCGACGATGGTCCAGGCGATGCCGTTGGTGGTTCCCGAAGTCGCCGTCGAGTTGCCGACGCTGAGGACGTCGGACGCCTTGGCGTTGGTCAGGGTGACGGTAGCACCGCTCATGTTGGCGCTGTCTGGATCGGTGATCAGACCCGCAGGGGCGATCGCCACGGCGCCGGCCTTCTCGGTGAAGCTGGCCGTGGTGTCTGCGGTGGTGGTGTTGCTCGGGCTCAGATCCAGAGTCGGCGCATCGCTGACGGCGATGACGTCAAGGCTGACCGTCGCGGTGCTGGTGCCACCCTGACCATCGCTGATGGTGTAGGTGAAGCTCGCCTGGCCGTTGTAGTCCTTGGCCGGGGTGAATACGACGTTGCCGAGCGAGTTGATGCCGACGGTGCCGATCACGGTGGTCGTGCCGGTCGCGTAGACGTTGGCCGGCAGGTGCGCGGCGTCCGCCAGGCTGACGCCTTGCAGGCCCACCACGGTCAGTTGATCGTGCGGGGTGTCGACGTCGGTGTCGTTGGCCAGCAAGGTTGCCGGGGTGATGACCAGAGGCTGGTCTTCCAGCGTGCTGAACGTGGCGTGGGTCACGGGGGCGTCGACAGTGCCGAGCACCGTGTAGTCACCCACTTTGTTGCCGGTGACCGTGGCCAGGCTCGCTTGCAGCTTCGCGTAACCGCCCTGATCCCAGTAGACGATCTGGATATCGTGCGCGCCGGCCGTGGCGACCGTGAACTGGAACGCGTTGGTGGTCGCGGACTGGTTCTTGTCGACCGCAGCGACCTGCTTGCCGTCGATATAGACGCTGTAGCCATCGTCTGCCGAGATTTGCAGCGAGTAGGTGGCGGCTTTCAGGTTGACCTGCCCGCTCAACTCGATGATCGCGTCACTGGTGGTGGTCTGCGTGGCCGTGCCGTTGGCGTAGGTCAGCGAACGGCTGTCCGAACCCAGGAACGAACTCAGGTTGCCGCTGTGGCCGAGGTCATTACTGAACGCGGTACCACCGTAGTTGACCGACGTCGAGGTGAACGACGCGTCAGCCTGATGCGAGGCGATGTAAGCCAGTGCCTTGGCGATGGTGCCGAGGTTGCCGTTGGCGCTGGTCTCGGCGTAGCCGTAGTACTTGCCGGTCAGGCCGCCGACCAGTGCACCGTCATTGACGGCCACAGGCGCGTCGTTGACAGGGACCACGGTGACATCGGTATGGGCTACGACCGAGGTCTTCGCGTCCGAACCATTCAACGCAGCGGTGCCGGTATCGGTAACGCTGATGTCAACCGAGCGCGGTGCAGCGCTTGGATTGTCGCCAGGTGCCGAGAACTTGATCGAGTTCAGCAGTGCCTGATACTCCGCCACCGTTGCCACGCCACTGAGTGTCACAGTGGAAGTGGCCAGACCTGCAGCATTGGTGCCTGGCGTGACGGTGTAACCGATGGTCTTGCCATCGATCGCGAATGAACCCGAGGTGCTCAGCGGACCGGTCAGGTAGCTCGAGGTGAAGGTGTCACCGCTCTGGAAGTTGGTCAGCACGATGCTGGCCGCTTTCAGGGTGCCGCTGCTGTCAGTGTCAACGATGCTCAGGCTACCCGCAGTGGTGTTGCCACTGGTCAGGAAGATCGGCGTATTGGCGTCGTTCTCGGTGTAGGTGATGGCCTGTGCGTCGGTGACAACCGGCGCCTGGTTGGCGTAGTTGACGGCGATCGGCGCAGTTGCATCAGCGAACAGCGTGGCCGGTACGCTCGCGTCGGCGGCGTGCAGGCTGACGTCGGGCAGTGCCTTGCCAGCGTTGACCGCGTCCAGACCGGCTTGGGTCAGGGTGACGGTGTTGTTGGCGCCCAGGGCGTAGTAATGGTTCGGATCGTTGGTCAGCGTCACGGTCGGCAGCGGGCCGTCCGGGTCGGCTATGGTGTAGGTCGCGACGGTCTGGCCGACAGTGGCGGAGTGCTCGGTGACCGGGTTGGTGCTGACGATGCTGATGGTCGGCGCGTCCGGGGTGTTCACCACGGTGATGTCGGTGTGTGCCACGTTCGACCAGGTCGCGTCGGTGCCCGATTGGCCGACAGAGCCGGTGTCCTGCACGGAGATATCCACCGAGCGAGCCGCGGTGTTCGGGGCATCGCCCGGTACCGAGAACTTGATCGAGTTCAGGACAGCTTCGTAGTTCTGGATGCTGGTCGTGCCGTTCAGGGTCACGGTGGCAACCAGTTTGCCGGCGACGGTGGCGGTGGTGATCTGGTAGCCGATGGTTGTGCCGTTGACGGCGATCGAACCGCTGCTGCCCAGGTTGCCGTTGGTCAAGGTCGAGGTGAACTGATCGCCGCTCTGCACGTTGGTCAGGACGATTTTCGCGCCCTGCAGGGTGCCGCTGCTGTCAGTGTCAACGATGCTCAGGCTGCCCGCAGTGGTGTTGCCACTGGTCAGGAAGATCGGCGTATTGGCGTCGTTCTCGGTGTAGGTGATGGCCTGTGCGTCTGTGACAACCGGCGCCTGGTTGGCGTAGTTGACGGCGATCGGCGCAGTCGCATCAGCGAACAGCGTGGTCGGTACGCTCGCGTCGGCGGCGTGCAGGCTGACGTCAGGCAGCGCCTTGCCAGCGTTGACCGCGTCCAGACCGGCTTGGGTCAGGGTGACGGTGTTGTTGGCGCCCAGGGCGTAGTAACCATTGGAGTTGTTGGTCAAGGTCACAGTCGGCAGCGGGCCGTCCGGGTCGGCGGTGGTGTAGGTCGCGACAGTCTGGCCAACAGTGGCAGCGTGCTCGGTGACCGGGCTGGTGCTGACGATGTTGATGGTCGGCGCGTCGTCTACTGGAGTGATGCTCAGCGTGCTGTTGACGGTCGCCGATTGCGCCATCAAACCAGCGTTGTTCTCGCCGGTGTCGGTCACAGTGACGGTCACGTCGCGCGAGCCCGCAGTCAGGCCCTGATTGGTGCTGTTGAAGGTCAAAGAGTTGACCAGCTCGGCGTAGTCGGCGCGGTTGGCATCGCCGGTGAAGACGATGGTCAGCTTGCCGGTGGTGGCATCGACCGACGCGGTGTAAGTCACACCGGCGTAGGTGGTGCTGGTCACGGCGCCCGTGGTGTTGATCGAGCCGGTGAATTTGCTCGACGTCAGGCTGTCGCCAGTCGCTGCATCGTACTGGCTCAGGGTCACGGTGGCCGTGTGGATCTGCTTGCCGGCAATGTTGTTGTCGACGTCGGTGACGGTGAAGCCTTTGACCAGCGCGACGCCGCCCTGATCTTCAACGAAAGCCGCGCTACGGTCGGTGACGCCAACCACTGGCGCATCGTTGACCGGGGTCACGTTGATCTTGACCAATTGCGTGGTGGTCAGACTGGTAGCGCCCGCTGGCAGCGCGCCGCTGTTACCCAGGTCGTCGACGGTGATCGACAGATTGGCCGGGGTGGTGCTGTTGTTCGAGTCCGGGGCCGGAGTGAACTTGGCGCCTTCCAGTGCCGCGTTGATCTGGGTCAGGGTACCGGTCAGGGTCACCTGCGTGCCGTCTGGCGAAGTGGTGCCAACGTTGCCGTTCAGCGCCAGGGTGCCGCCGGTCACGTCGATGGTGATCGTCACGTTGCTGTTGCCGGCATCGACATCACCGATGCTGATCGCGTTGCCGTTGGCTTGCGAGAACACCAGTGGGGTGTCTTCAGCGGTGTTCACTGCAGTGGTCGGCGCCGCGATGGTCGGCGCGTCGTCGACCGGGGTGACATTGATGCTGATGGGCTGAGTAGCTGACAGCGCGCCGCCGGCACCGGTGTTGCCTTGGTCGTTGACGGTGATCGACAGGCCGGCGGTAGAACCGTTGGTGTCGTTAGCGTTCAGGGTCGGCGTGAAGGTCGCGCCCTCCAGCTGAGCGTTGATCTGCGCCGGGGTGCCGGTCAGCGTGACCACACCATTGGTGGTCGTGCTGGTGGTGCCGTCGGTCAGCACCAGGGTGCCGCCCGAAACGGTCACGTCGACTTTGATCGGGCTAGTGCCGGAATCCACGTCAGCCACAGTAATAGCGTTGCCATTGGCTGCCGAGAAGGTCAGCGGGGTGTCTTCGGCGACGGTCTGGCTGGTCGGTGCGCTGATGGTGGGCGCATCGTTGACCGGGGTGACGTCGATGGTGATGGGCTGCGTAGCCAACAGCGCGCCGCCGGCACCGGTGTTGCCTTGGTCGTTGACGGTGATCGACAGGCCGGCGGTAGAACCGTTGGTGTCGTTCGCGTTCAGGGTCGGCGTGAAGGTCGCGCCTTCCAGCTGGGCGTTGATCTGCGCCGGGGTGCCGGTCAGGGTCACGACACCGTTGTTAGTGGTGCTGGTGGTGCCGTCGGTCAGCACCAGGGTGCCGCCCGAAACGGTCACGTCGACTTTGATCGGGCTGGTGCCGGAGTCCACGTCAGCCACGGTAATGGCGTTGCCATTGGCTGCCGAGAAGGTCAGCGGGGTGTCTTCGGCGACGGTCTGGCTGGTTGGTGCGCTGATGGTCGGCGCATCGTTGACCGGGGTGACGTCGATGCTGATGGGCTGAGTAGCCGACAGCGCGCCGCCGGCGCCGGTGTTGCCTTGGTCGTTGACGGTGATCGACAGGCCAGCGGTGGAGCCGTTGGTATCGTTCGCGTTCAGTGTTGGCGTGAAGGTGGCGCCTTCCAGCTGCGCGTTGATCTGCGCCGGGGTGCCGGTCAGGGTCACGACACCGTTGTTAGTGGTGCTGGTGGTGCCGTCGGTCAGCACCAGGGTGCCGCCCGAAACGGTCACGTCGACCTTGATCGGGGTGGTGCTGGAGTCCACGTCAGCCACTGTAATAGCGTTGCCATTGGCGGATGAGAAGGTCAGCGGAGTGTCTTCGGCAATAGTCTGCGAAGCCGGTGCGCTGATGGTCGGCGCGTCGTTGACCGGGGTGACGTCGATGCTGATCGCTTGAGTGGTCGTCAGCGCGCCGCCGATACCGGTGTTGCCTTGGTCATTGACCGAGACCGTCAGGCCAGCGGTAGAGCCGTTGTTGTCGTTCGCGTTCAGGGTCGGCGTGAAGGTCGCGCCTTGCAGTTGGGCGTTGATCTGAGCCGGGGTGCCCGTCAGCGTCACCACGCCGTTGTTGGTGGCACTTGAGGTGCCGTCAGCCAGAATCAGGATACCGCCGGTAGCCGTCACGTCGACCTTGATCGGGCTGGTGCTCGAGTCCACGTCGGCCACGGTGATGGCGTTGCCATTGGCCGTCGAGAAGGTCAGCGGGGTGTCTTCGGCGATGGTCTGGCTGAGCGGTGCGCTGATGGTCGGCGCATCGTTGACCGCCACCACGTTGACCGTGACGATCGCGGTGTTGGAAGTCGCCTGGCCGTCGGTCACGGTGTAGCTGAAAGTCACCAGGCCATTGATGTCCTTGGCCGGGGTGAAGATCACATCGCCGTTGCCATCCAGCACCACAGTGCCCACGACTTTGCCATCGGCATCCTTCACCGCGGAAGGTGTTTTGCCATCGGTGCCTTGCAGGCTGTTGATGGTCAGCGTGTCGCCATCGACGTCGGTGTCGTTGGCCAGCAGGGTCGCGGCCTTGATCACCAGCGGCTGATCTTCGAGGGTGGTCAGGGTGTCATGCGCCAGCGCGGCGGTGTCGGTTTGACCCAGCACGCCGTAAGCGCCGACGACGCCAGCGGTAACAGGCGCCACTTCGACAGTGAGCTGGGCGAAGGTGCCCTGATCCCAATAGACGATCTGGATGTCGTGCGCGCCGCTGGTGGCGATCGAGAATTTGAAGTCGTCGGTCGTTGATGGCTGATTGGCGTCGACGGCAGCCACTTGCTTGCCATCGATGTACACCACATAGCCGTCGTCCGCGGTGATGCGCAGCGAGTAATCGCCGGCGGCCATGGTCACCTTGCCGGTCAGCTCGACGATGGCGTCCGAGGTGGTGGTCTGGGTGGTGCCGTTGGCGTAGGTCAGCGAGCTGGCGTCAGTCCCCAGGAACTTGCCCAGGTTGGAGGTGGTGCCCAGGTTGTCGCTGAAGGTTTGCGCAGCGTACGAGCCACCGTAATTGACGTTGGTCGACGAGAAGCTGGCGTTCGCCGAGTGTGAGCCGATGAAGCTCAGCGCTTGCTGAATGGTGCCCAGGTTAGGGCCATCGGTGCCTTCCTGATAACCGTAGTAGTTACCTTGCAGGCTGCCGGTGATCGTGGTGCCGATGTCGTTGTTGGCGACTGGCGCGTCGTTGACCGGGGTGACGTCGATGCTGATGGGCTGAGTAGCCGACAGCGCGCCGCCGGCACCGGTGTTGCCTTGGTCGTTGACCGTGATCGACAGGCCCGCAGTGGAGCCGTTGGTGTCGTTCGCGTTCAGGGTCGGCGTGAAGGTCGCGCCTTCCAGCTGCGCGTTGATCTGCGCCGGGGTGCCGGTCAGCGTGACCACACCATTGGTGGTCGTGCTGGTGGTGCCGTCGGTCAGCACCAGGGTGCCGCCCGAAACGGTCACATCGACCTTGATCGGGCTGGTGCCGGAGTCCACGTCAGCCACGGTAATGGCGTTGCCATTGGCTGCCGAGAAGGTCAGCGGGGTGTCTTCGGCGACGGTCTGGCTGGTCGGTGCGCTGATGGTCGGCGCATCGTTGACCGGGGTGACGTCGATGCTGATGGGCTGAGTAGCCGACAGCGCGCCACCGGCACCGGTGTTGCCTTGGTCGTTGACGGTGATCGACAGGCCAGCGGTAGAACCGTTGGTGTCGTTCGCGTTCAGGGTCGGCGTGAAGGTCGCGCCTTCCAGCTGGGCGTTGATCTGCGCCGGGGTGCCGGTCAGGGTCACGACACCGTTGTTAGTGGTGCTGGTGGTGCCGTCGGTCAGCACCAGGGTGCCGCCCGAAACGGTCACGTCGACCTTGATCGGGCTGGTGCCAGAGTCCACGTCGGCCACCGTAATGGCGTTGCCATTGGCGGACGAGAAGGTCAGCGGGGTGTCTTCGGCGGTGGTCTGAGCGGTCGGCGCGGCGATAGTCGGCGCGTCGTTGACCGGCGTCACTACCAGAGTGACGGTCTGGGTATTCGGGGTGGAGGTCGCGCCGTTGCTGCTTTCAGTGGTGTACGAGCTGATGGTCAGCTGGATGTCACCGTTCACCTGGCTGTTGTAGTTCAGCGGCGGCGTCACGGCCAAGGTCGCCAGGTTGGCGTCGGTGATGTCCGTGGTAGCGCCGTCGGCGGCCACCGGCTTGGTGATGGTGACGCCGGCAGCGTTCTGGTAGGTGATGACCGAACCGGCAGGCAAGCCGCTGACTGTGGTGGTCAGGGTTTCCGAGCCGTCGGTGTCGACCAGTGCGGTGCTGACGCCGGTGATGGCGATCGGCGTATCTTCAGCGCCGCTGACGGTGCCGGGCGCGGTCAGCGTCGGCGTATCGGCCACCGCATTGATCACCAGGCCGATGCTGGCCTGAGCACCCACCAGCGGGTTGGCGGAAGTGGCGTTGTTGACCGGCTGGAAGTCGATCGCGCCGTACAGGTCCTGCACGCTGCCCGCGCCGGTTCCGCTGCTGGCGGCGTTGGCGGCCGGGGTGAACACCAGCGTGCCGTTGTCGAGTTCGGCTTTGGTGATGATGTCGCCAGCGGCAACGGTGGTCGAAACACCATTGACCGTCAGCACCAAGGTGCCGTTCGGGATGCTGGTGATCCTGACGCCCAGATCCGGCGTCTCGCCCGCAGCGGCCTGCTGGACGTTGAAGTTGCTCCAGCTCAGGTTGATCGGCGTGTCTTCGGAACCGACCACCGAGTCGCCGCCCGCGCCCGTAGTCGCATTGCCGCCAGTGCCGGTGGCCGTCGGCACGGTCTGATCAACGATATCGGTGCTGACGGTGCTCAGCGCGCCATCGACGGTCGGGTTTTCCAGACCGCCACCGGTGACGCCGGTCAGCGTCAGGGTCAGGCCTTCGGTGCCTTCGAGCTGGCTGTCGGTCAGAGTGCCGAGGGTGAAACTGTTCTGCCCGGCCGGCAGCACGACCGTGACGGTAGCGGTGGTGATGCCGGTTTCGGCGTTGGTCACGATGTTGCTGAAAGTGACGTTGCTGCCGCCTGGGGTGACGTCGGTATTGCCAGCGCCAGCGGTGCCGGGAATGGCGGTGCCGCTGTAGCTCAGCGTCAGGGTCAGCGGCGCGGTGGTAGTCGGTACGTTGACGGTGTAAGTGGCGGCCGAGCCTTCGTTGACGGAGGCGGTGTGGTCGCTGAAACCAATCTGGGTCGGGGTGGCGTTATCGACGATCGAGGTAGTGACCGTGGCGCCGGTCGTCACCACCGATTCCAGGTTGCCATCGGCGCCATTGGCAACACCGGTGACGGTCAAGGTGGTGGAAGTCGTGCCTTGAGCATAGATGTCATCGCCACGGCCGCCATGGTTGGCGTCACCGACATTGACGGTGTAATCGACCGAGGTCTTGCCCGCGGCGATGGTTACGGTGTTGCCATCGGACAGGGTCAGCACCAGGTTGGTCTGCGGCGCATTGGCGACGCTGATGGTGTAGGTCACCGAGCTGCCTTCGGTCACGGTGCCGGCCGGTGCAGTGATGGTGACTTGAGTCGGGTCGATGGTATCGGTGACCAGGGTGGTGGCCGGGGTCGGGTCGGTGGTGAGCACCAGACCCTGACCGCCAGTGGTGCCGGTCACGGTCACGGCAACGGTGTGCGCATCGATGTAGGCATCGTTGGTATCGGCGAAGGTGACGTTGACCGAGCCGGTCAGCTGACCCGCAGCGATGGTGATCACCTGGCCGTTGGACAGGGTGATGGTCAGCGGGCTTACCGGGGCCTGGGTCAGGGTAGCGGTGTAGGTCACCACGCCGCCGGTCTCGGCCACCGAACTGGTCGCGCTCAGGGTCAGGGTCGAGGCACGCAGCGGCAGTGCGTCGGTCTGCTCGGTACCGGCAGCCGCGCCATTTTCCAGGCCAGCGGTATTGAAGCCGATAGTCGGCGCCACGGTCGCCCCGGTGGCATCCAGCACCACGAAGGAATGGCCACCACCGGCTTCGCCGCCAGGGCCGACATCAGTGACCTGGGTCACGCCGGCTGCCGGCGCTTCGAAGGCTTTGGTCGGGTCGACGCCGTCAGCGATGGCTTGCTGCAACTCGGCGGCCGAAGGCGCGTGCGTGGCCGCGACCTGCTCACCCTCACCGACTTGCGTGCTGATCTGCGGGTTGGCCGCGCTCCACTGGCTGTCACGACCAACGTCCAGCACCCGGCCATCGGCCAATTGCAGCGATACGGCACCCGAGGCCCCGGTCTCGATGCGCTCACCGGCGAGCAGATGGTCGCCCTCGACGAGTACGCGCTTGATCCCTTCAGGGGAAATTGCAATGACTTGACCAACAATGCTTTTGACGATGGCAACAACACTGCTCATTGGGACTCTCCGGGGGTGCCGTTCTGTTTGCTCTGTGAACTTATCGACATTTCTTGTCGTTTCTTCAATGAGCGATGCTAAGGGTATGAAATTTAATGACGTCAAAACATTGTCGGTATTTCTACCCAATTAACTTCGTGACAATCTATTGACCTTCGTCGCGCCATCCTAAACAATCCGCCGCGTAATGTCACATTGATATTTAAGTGGCATTACCGGCCTCCAAAATTCGTGATCAAGTTCCGCTTGGGATATCCGATATACGGGTTGCAAGGTTGCCAATTACAAATCCCTACGGGCTTTTCCCGGGGGTGCACACGTCGTCTTCGGGAAGTAACCATTCATGCGCGCGAACATCCTTTTCACCGCCATCCCCTTTGCTCTGGCGGCCGGCTACGCTCAAGCACAAACCCTGCCAGAAGCCATGCAACAGGCGATTGAGGTCCATCCAGAGATCCAGGCGGGTGTCAACGCGCGCATTGCGGCCGACTACCAATTGCGAGCGGCAAAAGGTGGCTACTTGCCGAAGGTTGACGTACTGGCAGGTTATGGCCGCGAGGGTTCCGACACCCCCACCACCCGTGCCGAAACCGGCCGTGATGGCAACACCACCCTCAATCGGGGTGAATCAAGCGTCCGACTCACTCAAATGATATTCGACGGTTTTGCGACGCAGAACGAAGTCGGGCGTCAACAAGCCACCGTCAATTCCCGCGCCTATTCCTTGCTCGGCACCAGCGAGCGGACAGCGCTGAACGTGGCCCAGGTCTATCTGGACGTGCTGGTTCGTCGTGAATACGTGCGCCTGGCTCAGTTGAACCTCGACAACCACCAGCGCATCTACGATCAGATCCAGCTGCGCACCTCCCGTGGCGTCGGCCGTACCGCCGACCTCGACCAGGCCGATGCGCGTCTGGCCCAGGCCCGCAACAACCTGATCACCGAACAGACCAACCTGACCGATGCCGAAACCAACTACCTGAGCGCCGTAGGCACACCGGCCGACCAACTGAGTGCTCCAGCACCATTCGCGCAGATGCCGGCATCCCTGGACGAGGCTCGCCATCAACTGGTCGAAAACAGCCCGGTCCTGCGCTCTGCCGAAGCCGACATCTCCGCTACCGAGAAGCAGTACTCCTCGGCCCAGTCGGCCTTCTATCCGCGATTCACCGCTGAACTCGAGAAGAACGCCGACAACAACGTCAGCGGCGAGAACGGCCACTACAACGGCTGGCAGGCCATGGTTCGCATGAGCTTCAACCTGTACTCCGGTGGCGCCAACAAGGCGGACCTGGAGTCCAAGTCGTACCTGTCCAACCAGGCGCTGGATATTCGCAACAACGCCCTGCGTCAGTTGAACGAAGAACTGGGCCTGGCCTGGAACGCCTACAACAACGCCAACCAGCAGTTGCCGATCGCCAAGTCCTACGCCGAGCGCAGCAACCGTGTGCGCACCGCTTACCAGCAGCAGTTCAGCCTGGGTGAACGTACCCTGCTGGACTTGCTGGACAGCGAAAACGAAACCTTCACCGCCGAGCGTCGCGTAGCCGAAGTCCAGAACCTCAAGGACTTCAGCCAGTACCGCATCAAGGCCGTGATGGGCCAACTGCTGCAAAGTGAGGGCGTTGTGGCGCCGATGGCATCAGTTGTGCAAAACGAAACGAAACCGACAGTAAAACTGCCGGGCATGAACTGATTCTTGACGGAATCAGCTAGCTAACCGTTCAAGTGAGAGTGCAGCGTGGAATCAGAAGCCAGTCGAGTTCAACTCAGTCATGATCCACGCAGCCAGCACGACGATCCGTTACTCGATGGTCTGCTGACGCTCTGCTACCTGCATCAGAAGCCTGCGAGCCGGGCGATGCTGACCACTGGTCTGCCGCTGCCCGATCAGCGCTTGAGCCCCGACCTGCTGAACCGCGCCGCCTCGCGCGCGGGGCTGCAGGGCCGGTTGCTGGTGCGCAAGCTCGAGCAGATCCCTTCAATTGCCCTGCCTGCCCTGCTGCTGTTGCGCGACGGTCGTTGCGCCACCTTGCTCGGCTGGGAAGGCGACACTGCGCGCCTCTTGTTGTCGGAAAGTGACGGCGGCGAAGTACACGTCGACCGCGCGTTACTGATCGAGGACTACAGCGGTCGGGTATTTTTCGCGCAGCCGCAACACAAATTCGACGTTACCCACGGCTCGCTCATCCCCCGCGCCAAATCCTGGTTCAAGGACACCCTCAAGCGCTCGCGCTGGCTCTATATAGACGCGATCGCCGCCAGCCTGATCATCAACATCATCGCCATGGCCGCTCCGCTGTTCGTGATGAACGTGTACGACCGCGTGGTGCCCAACCAGGCCACCTCGACGCTGTTCGTGCTGGCGATCGGCATCAGTGGCGCCTACCTGTTCGACCTGCTGCTCAAGGGCATGCGCAGTCTTTGCCTGGATCTGGCCGGCAAGAAAACCGACCTGATCATCTCCGCCACGCTGTTCGAGCGCATCGTCGGCATGTCGATGAAGTTCCGCCCTGCGCGGGTCGGCAGCTATGCGCAGAACATTCATGAATTCCAGGGCATGCGCGACTTTTTGACGTCGCTGACCCTGACCAGCCTGATCGACTTGCCCTTCACCCTGCTGATTCTGCTGGTGATCGGCATTCTGGGCGGCAATCTGGTGTGGATTCCGGTGGTGGCCTTCCCGCTCGCCTTGGGCATCGGCCATTTCCTGCAAAAGCCGCTCACCGAAACCCTGCAGCGCACCATGGCGCTGGGGGCCGAGCGTCAATCAAGCGTCATCGAAACCTTGTCGGGGCTCGACGGCATCAAGGTCAATAACGCCGAAAGCGAGCGCCAGTATCACTGGGAGCAGACGATCGGCACCATGAGTCGCCTGGAATTGCGCGTCAAGGTTCTGTCGGGCCTGGCCATGAACCTGACCTTCCTGATCCAGCAACTCGCTGGTGTGGTGCTGATCTGCTTCGGCGTGTTCCAGATCATCGCCGGCAACCTCAGCATGGGCGGCCTGATTGCCTGCTACATGCTCAATACCCGCGCCCTGACGCCGCTAAGCCAGTTGTCGGGCCTGCTGACCCGTTACCAGCAAGCCAAGGTGACGATGGTCTCGATCAACCAGATGATGGACCTGCCCCAGGAGCGCAACTTCGACGAGCGCCCCATGAGCCGTCAGGTGCTGCAGGGCGGCATCGAATTCCGCAACCTCGACTTCACCTACCCGAATCAACAGAACCAGGCGCTGCGCGGCCTCAATCTGTCGATCCGTCCGGGCGAACGCATCGGCATCATTGGCCGCAGCGGCTCGGGCAAGAGCTCGCTGGCCAAGCTGATCGTCGGCCTGTACGAAGCCGACAGCGGCGAATTGCTGGTGGATGGCGTCGATGTGCGCCAGATAGACATCAGCGAGCTGCGCCACAACATCGGTTACGTGCCGCAGGATATTCAACTGCTGGCCGGCACCCTGCGCGACAACCTGGTGACCGGGGCGCGCTACGTCGAGGACGAGCAGGTGCTGCAGGCGGCGGAGTTGTCGGGCGTGCATGAATTCGCCCGGCTGCATCCGCAAGGCTACGAGCTGCAAGTCGGCGAACGTGGCCAGAACCTCTCCGGCGGCCAGCGGCAGAACGTCGCCCTGGCGCGGGCATTGCTGCTTAACCCGCCGATTCTGCTGCTGGACGAACCCACCAGCGCCATGGACAACACCGGCGAGGAGCGCCTTAAGGCGCGTTTGCAGGCCGTGGTCGAACACAAGACCGTCGTCCTCGTTACCCACCGTGCTTCGCTGCTGTCGCTGGTCGACCGCCTGTTGGTGATCGACCGCGGGCAAATCGTTGCCGACGGCCCGAAAGCCGCCGTCATGGAAGCACTGAAGAAGGGGCAGATCAATGTTGCTTAAGTCCGATGGTTTTGGCGCCTATTTCAAGGGCAAGCCTTCGCTCGAAGGCCAGCCGATGCCCGAGGTCAACAAGGCACTCATCGATGACGCCCCGCGCATCGTGCGCCTGACCATCTGGGCGGTGATCGCCTTCTTTACCTTCCTGGTGCTGTGGGCGCACTTCGCCGTGGTCGATGAAGTGACCAAGGGTGAAGGCAAGGCCATCCCCTCCTCCAAGATCCAGAAGATCCAGAACCTGGAGGGCGGTATCGTTGCGCAGATCTATGTGCACGAAGGCGAGATCGTCGACGCCGGCGCGCCACTCATTCGCCTCGACGACACGCGCTTCAAGTCCAACGTCGGCGAGACCGATGCCGACCGCGTGGCCGCCGAGCTGCGGGTCGAGCGCCTGAGCGCCGAGGTCGATGGCCGGCCGCTGAACTTCACGAACGACGTGCGCCAGCGTGCGCCCAAGCAGACGGCCGACGAAGAGTCGCTGTACCAGAGCCGCCGCCAGCAACTGGGCGACGAAATCGGCGGGCTGCAACAGCAGTTGGTGCAGCGCCAGCAAGAACTGCGTGAATACCAGTCCAAGCAGGAGCAATACCGTAACAGCCTTGGCCTGCTGCGCCAGGAGATCGGCATGTCCGAGCCGCTGGTCGCCCAGGGCGCGGTGTCGCCGGTAGAGATGCTGCGGCTCAAGCGCTCGGAAGTCGAAACCCGCGGGCAGATGGACTCCACCGGGCTGGCGATTCCGCGCGCCCAGGCGGCCATCAACGAGGTGCAGCGCAAGATCGACGAGACCCGCGGCAAGTTCCGTAGCGACGCCCTCACTCAGCTCAACGAAGCGCGCACCAACCTCAACAAGGCTCAGGCCACGTCCAAGGGCCTGGAAGATCGGGTCAGCCGGACCATGGTTACCTCACCCGTGCGCGGCATCATCAAGCAACTGCTGGTGAACACCGTCGGCGGCGTGATCCAGCCGGGCAGCGACCTGGTGGAAGTGGTGCCGCTGGACGACACCTTGCTGGTGGAGGCGCGCATTCGTCCGCAGGACATCGCCTTCCTGCACCCGGGCCAGGAAGCGGTGGTCAAGTTCAGCGCCTATGACTACACCATCTACGGTGGTCTGAAGGCCAAGCTGGAGCAGATCGGCGCCGACACCATCCAGGACGAAGACAAGAAGAACACCTACTACGTGATCACCTTGCGTACCGAGAAGAGCCACCTGGGCACAGACGACAAGCCGCTGCTGATCATCCCCGGGATGGTGGCGTCGGTGGATATCATCACCGGCAAGAAGAGCGTGCTGAGCTATCTGCTCAAGCCGATCATCAGGGCTCGGGCCGAGGCGCTGCACGAGCGCTAGAACACCGCTGTATCAACCCTGTAGTGAGGGGGCTTGCCCCCGAAAGAGGTATCAGCCCCGGCAATGAGGTCTGATTCGCCATTTTTCGGGGGCAAGCCCCCTCTCTACATTGGGCGGACGGTGGTTTTTGGTTTTATGCTTAGCGCCAATCGGTATTTATTTTCCATTTTTTAGATCGTTATAGTTCTCCTCACGTAGCGTACCTTGCCCCGGGTCGCGCAAGTTTTTGGAGAATGATCATGTCTTCGGCTTCTGTGGTTGCGCCAGCCTTCCAAGGCGCGCAGCAAGCGTTTGAAATCCGCCCCCTGGCCGGCAACGTCGGCGCCGAGGTCATTGGCCTGGACTTGAGTCTGCCGGTCAGCGATCAGGACTTCGCGCGCATTCATCGCGCCCACCTCGACTATCACGTGGTGGTATTCCGCGGGCTGCAAATCACGCCGCAGCAACAGATCGACTTCAGCCGCCGCTTCGGCGTGTTGCAGATCCACGTGCTCAAGCAGTTCCTGCTGGCCAACCACCCGGAAATCCTCATCGTCTCGAACATCATCGAGAACGGCCAATCCATCGGCCTGGGCGATGCCGGCAAATTCTGGCACTCCGACCTCTCTTATAAAGAACTGCCGAGCCTGGGCTCGATGCTGTATGCCCAGGAGCTGCCTGCCGAAGGCGGCGACACGCTGTTCGCCGATATGCACAAGGCCTACGACGGCCTGCCGGACGCACTGCGCAAGGCCATCGAGGGACGTAAAGCGTCACATTCCTACACGGCGCGTTACAGCGAGACCAAATTCGAAGGCAACTGGCGCCCCACCTTGACCCCAGAGCAACTGGCTCAGGTGAAGATCGTCGACCACCCGATCGTGCGCACCCACCCGGAAACCGGCCGCAATGCGCTGTTCGTCAGCGAGGGCTTCACCACCAATATCGTCGGCCTGCCGGAAGACGAGAGCCAGCAGATCCTCAGCGAACTGTATGCCCACAGCGTGAAGCCGGAAAACATCCACCGCCATCAGTGGCAGGACGGTGACATGGTGTTCTGGGACAACCGTTCGCTGATCCACCTGGCGGCGGGCTGCCCGAGCCATATGCGGCGCAAGCTGTTTCGCACCACCATCCAGGGCGACGCGCCGTTCTGATTCGCGACCCTCGAGCATTCCTCATTCTTTTTTACCCCGGCCTGCATGCCGGGGTTGTCCCGTTCAGGAGCTAACCATGTTCAAACGTATCAATCGCCTGGCAGCGACCATCGGCCTGGGTGTCAGCCTGGTAGCCGGCAGCCTGGTGGCGCCCGCGGCCGCGCAGGCCGAGGGTGAAATCCGCATCGCCGAGCAGTTCGGCATCGTCTACCTGCTGCTCAACGTCGTGCGTGACCAGCACCTGATCGAGAAGTACGGCAAGCAGGAAGGCATCGACATCAAGGTCGACTGGATGCAGCTGTCCGGGGGCTCGGCGGTCAACGATGCGCTGCTGTCCGGTTCGATCGATATCGCCGGTGCCGGCGTCGGCCCGCTGCTGACCATCTGGGACCGCACCCACGGCCGCCAGAACGTCAAGGCCGTGGCCTCGCTGGGCAACTTCCCTTACTACCTGCTGAGCAACAACCCTGACGTCAAGACCATCGCCGACTTCACCGAGAAGGACCGCATTGCCGTGCCGGCCGTAGGCGTCTCGGTACAGTCGCGCTTCCTGCAATACGCTGCCGCCAAGCAATGGGGCGACAAGGAATACGATCGCCTGGACAAGTACACCATCGCCCTGCCACACCCGGACGCCAGTGCCGCGCTGATCGCCGGCGGCACCGAGCTGTCGGGCCACTTCTCCAATCCGCCGTTCCAGGACCAGGAACTGGCCAACCCCAACGTGCATGTGGTGCTCAACACCAACGATCTGCTGGGGCCGAACTCGCCGACCGTACTGTTCGCCACCGAGAAATTCCGCGAGAAGAATCCCAAGACCTACAAAGCCTTCGTCGAGGCGCTCTCCGAAGCCGCCGACTTCGCCCAGAAAGACAAGTCCGCAGCCGCGGATACTTACATCCGCGTGACCGGCGCCAAGATCGACCGCGCCGCGCTGCTGAAGATCATCGACAACCCGCAGTTCGAGTTCAGCATCACGCCTAAAGGCACTTACCCGCTGGCCGAGTTCATGTACCGCATCGGCGCGATCAAGAACAAGCCTGAATCCTGGAAAGACTACTTCTTCCAGGACGACAAACCGCTGCAGGGGAGCTGATCCGTCATGAACGCACCTGTGCAAGGCCACGAGGCCAGCATCGCGCCAGGCACCAGCACGCAAGCGCTGTTGCAAGTCGACAACGTCAGCCTGCAATACCGCACTGCTCACAGTGTGGTGCAGGCCACTCACCAGGTCAGCTTCGAGGTCGACCGCAGCGATCGTTTCGTGCTGCTCGGCCCCTCGGGCTGCGGCAAGTCGACCTTGCTCAAGGCAGTGGGTGGCTTTCTCACCCCGACCGAAGGCCAGATCAGCCTCGACGGCCAGCGCGTCGACGGGCCCGGCCCGGACCGCATCGTGGTGTTTCAGGAATTCGACCAGCTGCCGCCGTGGAAGACGGTCAAGCAGAACGTCATGTTCCCCCTCCTCGCTTCGCGCACCCTCAAGCGCAAGGAAGCCGAAGAACGCGCTCTGCATTATCTCGACAAGGTCGGCCTGGGCGGCTTTGCCGATGCCTATCCGCACACGCTGTCGGGCGGCATGAAGGCCCGGGTCGCCATTGCCCGGGCTTTGGCCATGCAACCCAAGATCCTGCTGATGGACGAGCCCTTCGCCGCACTGGACGCCCTGACCCGGCGCAAGATGCAGGAGGAGCTGCTGCTGTTGTGGGAAGAGGTGCGTTTCACCCTGCTGTTCGTGACGCACTCGATCGAAGAGGCGCTGGTGGTGGGCAATCGCATTCTGCTGCTGTCGCCCCATCCCGGCCGCGTGCGCGCCGAGGTCCACAGCCACCAGTACAACATGCACAGCCTGGGCGGAGATGGCTTTCAGGCCACCGCTCGACGCATTCACCGGCTGCTGTTCGATGAGGATCAGGCCCCCGCGCCGGAAACCATCGAGAACTTCGCCGACATCCGTATCGCTTACTGACAGGGGAGACCTGACCATGACCCATCCCCTGAGACAGGAATACGAGATCGTTCTGGAGCCACTGAGCGGCGTTGCCCTGGAACGCGAGATCAGCTTCTGGCAGCGCTTGTGGCAACAGGCCTGGCTGCGCAAGAGCCTGATCCTGGTGCTGCTGGCCATCGCCTGGGAGATCGCCGCACGCTACACCGACAACGACCTGCTGCTGCCGAGCTTCCTGCAGACAGCCAAAGCCCTGGCCGAGGGTATGTGGAGCGGCGAGCTGCCGGCCAAGGTGGCCGTGTCGCTGGTGGTGCTGATCAAGGGCTATCTGGTTGGCATCGTGCTGGCGTTCGGTTTGACTACGCTGGCGGTGTCGACCCAGTTCGGGCGCGACCTGCTGGGCACGCTGACGTCGATGTTCAACCCGCTGCCCGCCATTGCCTTGCTGCCATTGGCGCTGCTGTGGTTCGGTCTGGGCGATAACAGCCTGATTTTCGTGCTGGTGCACTCGGTGCTGTGGACCATGGCGCTGAACACCTATACGGGCTTTCTCGGGGTATCCGATACGCTGCGCATGGCCGGTCGCAACTATGGCCTGAAGGGTGTGCGTTTCGTCGCGTTGATCCTGGTGCCGGCGGCGCTGCCGTCGATTCTGTCGGGGCTGAAGATCGGCTGGGCATTCGCCTGGCGCACGCTGGTGGCGGCCGAGTTGGTGTTCGGTGCCACGGGCGGCAAGGG
The DNA here is from genome assembly GCF_058986725.1 of Pseudomonas sp. GW821-FHT01A09. Classification (NCBI taxonomy): domain Bacteria; kingdom Pseudomonadati; phylum Pseudomonadota; class Gammaproteobacteria; order Pseudomonadales; family Pseudomonadaceae; genus Pseudomonas; species Pseudomonas sp. GW821-FHT01A09. The sequence continues at coordinate 3,190 of NZ_JBYSWB010000036.1, read as the reverse complement.
CGGGCTGGGGTGGTATATCTTCCAGAACCGTAACGAGCTGTACACCGACAAGGTGTTCGCCGGGCTGGCGGTGGTGATACTGATCGGGTTGCTGGTGGAGAACCTGGTGTTCGCTACCTTGGAACGCATCACTGTGAAGCGTTGGGGTATGCAGCGCTGATCAGCGCGTTGACCTTGCTGGCCTCTTCGCCAGCAAGCTGTGCTCCCACAGGATTGATTCACGCTGTGGGAATGTAACTTGCTAGCGAAGCAGGCGACGCGGTCTCTCACTGCCAGGGTGCAGGCTCGCCGATCAGGCGGCCCTGTACACCCTGGATACCCATCTCGCGGATCACCTGCATCTCCCCTTCCGTCTCCACGCGCTCGGCAATCAGCGGCAGGTCGATGCTGTGCGCCGCGCGCTGGATGGCTTCGATGAACAGGCGCTTGTGGCTTTCCTCGTCGATGGCGCGGATGTAGCTGCCATCGATCTTCAGGTACGCCAGGCCCAGGTTGGCGAGGTTGCCGATCATGCTGAAGCGCCCCCCGAAGCGCTGCAAGCTCAGGCTGTAGCCTAGGCTGCGCAGGCGTTTGGTGATCTGCTCGAGCGCTGCTTGCTCGGGCACCTGTTCTTCGCCCACTTCCAGCGTCAGACGCTTGCCCAGGGCGGGATAGTGGGCCAGCAGATCATAGACGCGGTTGAGCGCATGCGGGTCGGCCAGGGTAGCGCCAGACAGGTTCAGCGCGACTGCGTGATCGTGCTCTTGGAGGTGCTTGAACACCAGCTCGATCATCATGCGGTCCAGGCGCGCCGACCAGCCGAAGCGTTCGATCCAGGGCAGGAAGCGGCCAGCGGCAACCGTGCCGCCCTTGCCGTCACGCAGACGCGACATCACCTTGTGGTGCATGACCTGCTGCGGGTCAAGGCTGTCGACCACCGGCTGGAAGTACAGGTCGAAACGGCCGTGCTCCAGGGCGTGATCCAGGAGGCTGTGCCAGGCGTGATGGTCTTCGATGACCGCCGGCAGGCTGTCCTGGGCCAGGCATACCCAGTTGCTGTCGCCCTGCGCCTCGGCCTGAGACAGGGCCTGATCCGCCAGTGTCAGCAGTTCCTGGATCGAATCGCCAGGGTTGTAGGGTGCCAGCCCCAGGGAGGCCACGCGCGCCATGTCGGTAGCGCCGGTCTCGTGCAGGCTGGTGAGCGAAGCATCCACCAGTTGCGCGAACTGCCGGGCCTCGGCGCGGACCATGCCTGGAGCCAGTACGGCGAACTCGCCACCGCGGCTGCGGGCGACCAAATTCTGGGTTTCCGGGTATTTGGCGCAGGCGCGGGACAGATGCTCGCCGACGGCCTTGATCAACTCGTCGGTGCGCTGGCCGCCGAGGCGCTGGTTGAGCCCGGCCAGGTCGGTGACGCGCAGCAACAGCAGGTACCCCGCACGGGCCTCTTCGATATTGCTGACGTGGGCGGTGAGCTGCATGTCGAAATAGCGGCGGTTGGCCAGGCCGGTGAGGCCGTCCTGATAGGACTCGATGCGCAGCTTCTCGCTGCGTTCGCTTTCCTCGCGAAACAGCGCCTTGAGCTTCTCGACCATCTGATTCATGGCCTGTACCACGCGGGCCAGTTCCGGCGTGCGCGGCAATTCCTGCAGGCTGAGGAATTCACGCCGGGCGATGGCGTGGGATTGCTCGACCATGTAGTCCAGCGGCTTGAGCTGGCGACGCAGCAGCAAGGCCCCCAGCACCGCACTGACGGCGCCGCACAGCAACAGCCAGCCGAGGCTGCCCAGGGCGCTGTCCCACAGCTTGGCGAGGGCGAACATCGGATGGCTGACCACCTCGACGCGCGCGGCCTGCTGCCAGCCGCGGCTGACGATAGCGTCGCCGCCGGCCGGATCGAGGCCGATGAGTTTGACGAACCAGTGGGGGACCCCGCCTTCGCCGGGTTCGGCATGCCGCTCGGCCATGGTCTTGTTGTTGCTCAGGTCGATTACCTTGATGTCAGCGTAGTAACCGCTGTCGAAGATCGAGCTGACCATCAGCTCGACCATGGCCGGGTCATCGATATTGGGCGTCAGCGACAGGGCCAGAGCCGTGGCGGCGTCCTGGGCGTGAGAGCGCAACTGGTTGACGTACTGAGCGCGCGAGCTCTCCAGGCTGACCATGAAGCTGCCACTGAAGGCGACAATCAGGAACAGGCAAATGGCGATGAGCAATTGTTTGAACAGAGACATCAGTGCTCCTGATTAATTTTCGGGTTCAACGGGGAAGCCCTCTGCGGTCATCTTCTTCAGCACATCCTGCCAGCGGGACAGGCGCTTGGCATCACCGACCTTTTTATCACCCGCGGCACCGGTCAGCCATAAACCTTCGGCATTGAAGGAGTAGACCGGCAACAGGTCCGGGCGCTGGTTGGCGAACTTGATATCGTCCATCAGGCTGTCGAGTACCAGCGGCATGGCGGTGGGGCTGGAATAGTAGGTCAGTACCATGTGCGCACGGTTCTGCTGCAAGGCCTTGACGTAGGTGATGCGCAATTTGTCGCTGGGGATCCCCAGGTGGCGGAGGCTGAAGTACTTGGCGATGGCGTAGTCCTCGCAGTCGCCGGCGCCTTTCCACAAGGCCTCGATGGGGGTCGCCCAATAATCGTCCACATGCCAGACGTCGATGTCTTCAGCGTAGCGAATCTGGTGGTTGAAGAAGAGGTTCACTACCTGCAAACGCTGTACTTCGCTCAACTGCTTCTGCGTAGCCAGGAGCTTCTGCCAGGCATCGATGCGCTCCTTGCCCTGTCCTAGCGGCCCATATAGAGCTTCGGCACGGCGACTGATCAGGGAGAAGTCCCAATCGGCCTGCAACCCACCGAGCAGCAGTGTGCCGAGCAGCACGGCGAGCCCAAGGCGGCGCAGCATCCAGCGCAGGTTAATACGGCTCGCCAATGCAATCAGTCCGAGAAAGCAGGGATCAGGAACGGCATGGTGCAGGGTCGTCGGGTAAAAGACAATGGCACCCTGCAATCACTCTAGTGTCGTTCTACTTACCACTATCGGCTGTAGTGGGCGCGAGCTTTAGGCCTGACGGTCGCCAGAAAGACAAAACCCCCGCCTGCGTTGGCAGACGGGGGTTTCGGAATGAATCTTGACGATGACCTACTCTCACATGGGGAAGCCCCACACTACCATCGGCGATGCATCGTTTCACTGCTGAGTTC
>NZ_JBYSWB010000035.1:41312-45703 GCF_058986725.1 Pseudomonas sp. GW821-FHT01A09 | reverse complement strand
TACCCCGAGCGTCAGCGAGGGGCCAATGTGGGGCGCCGCCCAGGCTGGAGCGCAAGCAGGGCCACACCCCAATCCCCCATCACCCACCCACAAAAAAGCCCGAATCCATAAAGAACTCGGGCCTTTCATCACCGCCGAAAAATCACTTCTGAGCGGTATCTTCCTTACCCTGGAACTTATCGATAGCATCCGTCAGGCGCTTGGCCAGTGCCGGGTAGTTCTCGTCGAAGTGGTGACCGCCAGGCAGCTCCAGCTTGGTACCCGGGGCGGTGGCTTCGGTGCAGCCGGTTTCGTCCGCCTCTTCCTTGCCGTACACGCAGAGCACCTTGGCAGCGGGGAGCTTGGCCATTTCCGGTCCGGTGGGGGCCTCTTTGCCAGCTGCGCCGAGCCAGCCTTCGACTGCGATCTCGAAGCTGCCGCTACGGGCGAAGGCCAGCAGAATCACGCCATCGATGTGGCTCTGATCTTCGGGCAGCAGGCGATTGTAGACCGCTGGCAACACGTCGGCGCCAAATGAATAGCCGGCCAGGATGAAACGCTTGGTGCCCCATTTTTGCCGATAGAAGTGCATCAGCTGAGCGAGGTCGTAGGCGGTTTCTTCCGGGCTCTTGTGCTGCCAGTAGTAGCGCAGCGTGTCGATCCCCACCACTGGGTAGCCGAGTTTGGCCATTTCGCCCGCCACATCGCGGTCCAGGTCGCGCCAGCCGCCGTCACCGGACAGGAACAGCGTCACGGTGTCGGAAGATTGCCCGGCAGGCACTTCGACCACGGGAATCTTCAGCTGACCGGCGGATTGCCCGACCAGTACGTCGGCCAGGGAATTCTTCATCACCTGAGGCAGGTTGACGTCGTAGTCGCTGATGCTGGTCTGGGCGTTAGGCTGGTCGCGCACGAAAGCGGCAGCGACGTCATCGGGGTTGTCGTTCCAGGCCACGGTCCACTTGCCGTGGGCCGCGGATTTGGCCAGCGGCGTCTTGCACTTCGGCTCGAAGGGCGGTGGTGGCACGGCCGGTTTAGGCGCGTCCGGGTCGGGTTCTTCGGCATGCTCGATAGTGAAGTCCACCGAGATGGCCTGGGCCTTGTCGTTGTTCTGGCTGGCCAGCCACTGCCACGCCAGGGTCGCGCCGGGGCCGATGCCACTGACCACGTCAGGCGCGCCATCGAGCTTCTTCAGGCCGGCTTGCAGAGCTTGGGCCTGCAGCGTGCAGTCGTCCTTGGGCAGGATGATCTGCAGGATCTGCGCCGCGCCGGACTGGCTCAGGTCCAGCAACTGGTTGTCATTGAGCATCTGCTCCGCCGGTACCGCCAGCGCCACCCGCGACTTGATGCGAGTGCCTGGGGTCACCAGCGCTGCCTTGCTGCCGTCGCTGAGGGCAATCTGCTCTATATGGGCAGCCGGAGCAGGGCGGTTCCAGAACCAGTAACCACCCGCCAGCGCGAGGATCAATACCAACAGCGTGACGAGAACTGCTCGCCCGTAACGTCGAATCATCAGCGTTTCACCAATCCAGTCAAGCCGCCTGCAATCAGTGCGGCAGTATCGGCCAGTGCCACCATCGGATCGAGTCCAGCGGGCACGGCCATGTAACGAGGTTCCCAGTCGGGCTGGAATTTATCTTTGAAACGACGTAGCCCCTGGAAGTTATAGAGTTGCTCGCCGCGTTGGAACACCATCGAACCCAGGCGCTGGGTCAGGGGTGCGCCACGTCGCGTCTGCAACCCGGACAAAGGCACCATCCCCAGGCTGAAGCGTGCGTATTCCTTGGCTTTGTAGTGCTGGATCAGGCCCACCATCATGAATTCCATGGTCAGCTTCGGCGCTTCCGGGTGCGCGCGCATGAGGTCCAGACTGGCCAGATCATGGCGATCGGTTTCGAGCAGATTGGCGAATGCCACCGGCTTGCCTTCGAAGTGGACGATGACAATACGGAAGTGCTTGAGGTAGTCGGCGCTGAAACGGCCCAGGGAGAAGCCTTTTTCGCGCACATTCTTACCTGATAACCAGGCGTCCGAGATGATTTTTAGTTCATCCAACGGCGCGGCGCCAGGTTCGTAGACTTCCAGCGACAGGCCGTCGCGGGTGCCGCGGTTCCAGGTGTAGCGCAGGTCCTTCATCTCCTTGCCCTTGGCTTCCAGGTCGAAGGTGTGCAGGTTGACCCGCGCTTCTTCACCGAGCTTGATGGCGGTCAGGCCGATGTCCATATAAAAGGGCAGGTTCTCGGCGCGCACCTGGTAGAACACCGGGCGAGCATGGTGCAGGTCGCACAGGTCGCGGAACTGCCAGATCATCTCGGCGCGCGGCTGAGTCGGGCCGATCGGGTCGTAGAGCGCTACCAGGCTGCGCCCACGCCGGTCGTACATGATGAACGCCTTGTCGTTGGGGTGGAACAGCAGCGCCTTGTCACCGGTCAGGGCCAGGCCGCCGTCGGGCTGGCTGGAGTGCGCGAGGATGCGCGCGGCACGCTCGAGCTCTTCGGCAGTGGGCAGGTGGATGGTCGGCCGGGCCGTGCGCAACAGCCAGGTCAGGGCGACGATGATCAACAGCACTGCACTGCCCAGGGCCGAGCGCAGGCCGCGAGGGGCGTCGGCATCGAGGGTGAACTGCCACCACAGCTGGTTGTTGTAGGGCACGTCCTGATAAGCGAAGAACAACAGCCAGATCGAGGCCGCCACCACGCAGGCGCTCGACACCAGCCAGACGCCCGAGAACGGCACTTCAAGCAAGCGGCTGGGGCGATAGAACGACCGACGGAACACCGCCAGCAGGGCTGCGGTGAGGGTCAGCATGGTCGCTTCTTCCCAGTCAAAACCCTTGAGCAGCGACAACAGCGCGCCCACCAGCAGCAGAATGGTGGTCAGCATCCAGGCGGCTGACAGGCGCCGGCGCAGGCCCTGGGCCAGCAACAGGCAGAGCACGCCGATCAGGCTGGCGCCAAAGTGCGAGGCATCGATGAGCCGATGGGGGATGAGAAAGCCCATGTGTTCCAGGCGGGTGTCTATTTCCGGGGTGGCGCCGGAAAACAGCAGTACCACGCCGGACAGAAACACCAGCAGCGCAAGGACCGGCGCCGCCAGCCCGGAGGCCACGCGAATGGCCTGCTGGGCGAAGAAGAAGCGCCGCCCTTCGTTGATCAGCAGCATCACGCAGGCCACCAGCAGCGGCAGCACCACATAGATGATGCGGTACAGCAGCAGGGCGGCGGCCAATGGCGCCGCGCCGATCTGATCGGCGAAGGCGGCCAGCAGGATCGCCTCGAACACCCCGACGCCGCCGGGTACATGGCTCAGCACGCCGGCTGCGAGCGCCAGCAGGTAGACCAGCAGGAAGGCACCGAATGGCGGCGTTTCGGGCAGCAGCAGATACAGCACGGTCGCGGCGGCCGCCACGTCCAGGGCGGTGATCACCAGCTGCAGCAGGGTCAGGCGCAGGGTCGGCAAGCGCAAGGTGCGGCGCCCGACCCGTACCAGCAGGTTGTTGGCGATGGGCTGTTCCGGCAGGCGACGGCGATAGATGCCGATGGCCAAGGCCGCGAACAGCAGCAGAATGGCGCCTGCCACGATGCCCAGCAGGCCCTCCGACAGGCCAAGGGCTACCGCGGCAGCGGGCAGGTTGCTCAATGTTGCCAAGGCTGCCAGCGGCGGCAGGGCACACCCCAGGGACAGGCTGGCGAACAGCGTCATGCGCGCGACTTCAGTGGCGCCCATGCCTTTGCGCGCATAAAGGCGGTACCGTACCGAGCCACCGGACAGCAGCGACAGGCCGATGGCGTTGCCGATGGCGAAGGCGGTGAAGCCGCCCAGTGCCAGCGTCGCCGGTTTGAGGTCGGCGCCGGCGTAACGGCTGGCCGACCACTCGTAACCCAGCAAGATGATGAAGCCGACTATCGTCGCGGCCAGCGCACCTGCCAGGGATGACCGCGGCGTACTCAATACCGAGTCGTGCAGGGCGTAGATATCCATCTCGAACAACAAATGCCAGCACGCCATCAAGGCAATACCGAACAGCAGCAGCGTCACCGTCAAGCCGATCGGCTGCCGATAGCGACTCAGCAGTTCCAGCCAGCGCAGGCGCCGAGGATCGATCGGATGGACGGGAGCACTGCTGGTGTCAACTTCCTGTGAGTCGGGGCGCATCAAAAACCTCGTGGACGCTGGACGACGGGATTCAGCCAATCCGGTCTCTTTTACCTGTCCATCTGAAAAAAAGTGTAATTCCAATGTTAACCCGTACGACCATTAAGCGGCGAACCTGTGCAAAGCTTTAGCGCAAGTTTCACGATCAGGCTTGCCCGGTCATCTTGACGATAGTCTAAGCGGTTGAAATGTCAGTTTTTTTAGCGCGCACAAAAAAGGCCACTCTTTCAAGTGGCCTTCTCTGATGTTTGGTTGCG
>NZ_JBYSWB010000035.1:0-41213 GCF_058986725.1 Pseudomonas sp. GW821-FHT01A09 | reverse complement strand
GGGAGCCGGATTTGAACCGACGACCTTCGGGTTATGAGCCCGACGAGCTACCAGACTGCTCCATCCCGCGTCTGTGGAGGCGCATTCTATAGATAACTGACTGCATGTCAAGGATAGAAGCGATAAAAGCTGAAAATAGCTGAAAATCGATAGAAACAAAAAAGGCCACTTTTTCAAGTGGCCTTTTCTGATGTTTGGTTGCGGGAGCCGGATTTGAACCGACGACCTTCGGGTTATGAGCCCGACGAGCTACCAGACTGCTCCATCCCGCGTCTGTGGTGCTGATTCTACAGGGACGCGCTGCCTTGTCAAACGATGATTTTCAGAAAATTCTTTTCGTTCAATCGCTTAGCGACCCAGTGAGGTGCTCAAAGTCAGCAGGGACGGGGCTTTGAGGGCTATCGGTGGGCTAATTTTGATTGAAGAAATAAATAGGTAGGCCAAGCGGCTAGTGAATTTTCCTACAACAGATGCGGCGTCTGGCAGGCGATGCGATACTGTACAAAATACCAGTTCACACGGTTTGCCAGTGCAGAGCTCCATTCGATCATGACCCAACGCAAAATCATCCACGTCGATTGCGATTGTTTTTATGCCGCGATCGAGATGCGCGATGACCCGCAACTGGCCGGCCGGCCATTGGCGGTCGGCGGCTCGGCCGAGCGTCGGGGAGTGATCGCCACCTGCAACTACGAGGCGCGCGCCTACGGAGTGCGCTCGGCGATGTCGTCGCGGCACGCGCTCAAGCTGTGTCCGGACCTGCTGATCGTCAAGCCGCGCATGGACGCCTATAAAGAAGCCTCGCGAGAAATCCACACGATCTTCCGCGAGTACACCGACCTCATCGAACCCTTGTCGCTGGATGAAGCCTATCTGGATGTGTCCGACTGCGCGCATTTTGCCGGCAGCGCCACGCGCATCGCCCAGGATATCCGCCGCAAGGTCTCTCAGCGCCTGCATATCACCGTATCGGCCGGGGTGGCGCCGAACAAGTTCCTCGCCAAGATCGCCAGTGACTGGCGCAAGCCCAACGGTTTGTTTGTGGTGACGCCCGGAGAAGTCGAAGACTTTGTCGCCGACCTGCCGGTGAGCAAGTTGCACGGTGTCGGCAAGGTCACCGCCGACAAGCTCCAGCGCCAGGGCATCGAACGCTGCCTGGATCTGCGCCAGTGGAGCAAGCTCAAGCTGGTGCGCGAGTTTGGCAGTTTTGGCGAGCGTCTTCATAGCCTGGCGTGGGGCATCGATGATCGCCCGGTGCAGAACGACAGTCGGCGTCAGTCAGTGAGTGTCGAAAACACCTACGACAAGGACTTGCCGGACCTGGCCAGTTGCCTGGACAAGCTGCCGGAGCTGATGGCGACGCTGGAAGGGCGGATGGCGCGGATCGACAGCAGCTATCGGCCCGGCAAGCCCTTCGTCAAGGTCAAGTTCCACGACTTCACCCAGACCACCCTCGAGCAGGCTGGCGCTGGGCGTGACCTGGACAGCTACCAGCAATTGCTGACCCAGGCGTTCGCGCGCGGCGCCAAGCCGGTGCGCCTGCTGGGCATCGGCGTGCGCCTGCAGGATCTGCGCGGCGCCCATGAGCAGCTCGAGCTGTTCAGTTCCTGAACGCCGCTTTGCCTGATCAGTGATTCGGTACGGTGACGTGGCGGCCGGCACGGGCCAATGCCCGCAGGAAATCATGCTGCAGCTCCGGATCGTTGCGGGTCAGCTCGATCAGGCTTTGCTCCAGATCGGCCGCCTCGGCCTCGAAGCCCAGCTCCGAAAGGCGCTTGACGCGGTGCACCCATTGGCCGACTTCGTCGTCTTCCAGGTCATCGAAAATCAGTGCCCGGGCTTCCACCAGCTTGCTACGCAACGCGCTGCTCAGGTCCAGCGACGCCTCGCCATGGGTGTGGTCGTCGTCATCCTTGGCGCTGAACTGCAGGCGCGCGACATTGCGCAGGCTGTTGTCGGCAAACGGGCTGTCGAGCAGATTGACCCGCACGAAGCCGTCGCGGTCGGTATTGAGCGAGTACAGATGGCTGCCGGCGGTCACGTCCACCGGGCGATTGCTCCAGGGCAGATTGATGACCTCCTGACGCTTGTCCTTCTGCACCTCCTTGACGCTGGCCAGATTCTGCTCGGCGCGCCCGCTGGACGGCATGTTCATGGCCGGGTTGAGGCCCGCCAGGCCATCGGTGATCCGGTCGTGGGTGACGCTGTCGGGCAGGCGTCCCAAGGCGAATATGTTGACCACGTTGGCCCCCACGCCACCGACGATAGCGACAGCGCCCAAGGGGATCTCGTAGATCTTGCGCCAGGGTTGATAGGGGGTGTAACGGTCATAATTGCGGGTGACTTCGAACTCGGTGACTTCGAACGTCTTGTGTTCGTTGACGCGCACGCGGCGCTGCGGCTCGTCGAGAACCGTCGGCTCGCCGACGTCGATCTGCACGCTGTGTTCCAGCAGTTTGCGCTCTACGCGTTCCTCGTGTTCATTGCGCGGCGACATGTGGTTGGCGCAGGCAGTGAGGAACAAAGCACCGCACAAGGCGGCGCTTTTAAGCGCTAGCGGCAGCGCAGGGCTGGCCGCCAGGGGCTTTGGTCTGTCCATGGTCGGTCTGCCGTCAGCGGCGCACGCGAGCCTGGATGAACGCGAGCACGTCGGTGACGGCCAGCGCTTGCGGCTCGCTGTCGGTACGGCCCTTGTACTCCAGATTGCCTTCGGCCAGACCGCGGTCGCTGACCACGATGCGATGCGGGATGCCGATCAGCTCCATGTCGGCGAACTTGATGCCGGGGCTGGTCTTCTTGTCGCGGTCATCCAGCAGCACGTCGAAACCTGCGGCGGTCAGCTCGGCGTACAGCTTGTCGGTGGCCTCGCGCACTTGTTCGGTTTCATAGCGCAGCGGTACCAGGGCGATCTGGAACGGTGCCAGGGCGTCGCTCCAGATGATGCCGCCAGCGTCGTTGTTCTGCTCGATGGCGGCGGCCACCACGCGGGACACACCGATACCGTAGCAACCCATGGCCAGGGTCACTGGCTTGCCGTTTTCACCCAGCACCTGGCACTTGAGCGCTTCGCTGTACTTGCTGCCGAGCTGGAAGATGTGCCCGACTTCGATACCGCGCTTGATGCTCAGGGTGCCTTTGCCGTCCGGGCTCGGATCGCCATCGACGACGTTGCGCAGGTCGGCCACTTCCGGCAGCGGCAGATCGCGCTCCCAGTTGACGCCGAAGTAGTGCTTGTCGTCGATATTGGCGCCGACGCCGAAGTCGCTCATGAACTGCACCGAGCGATCGACGATGCACGGCAGCGGCAGGTTCAGCGGGCCCAGCGAGCCTGCGCCAGCACCGATGGCGGCACGCAGGTCGGCATCGCTAGCCATGACCAGCGGGCTAGCCACCAGCGGATGGTTGGCGGCCTTGATTTCGTTGAGCTCGTGGTCGCCACGGATCACCAGAGCGATCAGCTTGCCTTCTTCGGCGGCGCGCACGATCAGGGTCTTGACGGTTTTCTCGATGGCCAGGCCATAGCCTTCGACCAGCGCAGCGATGGTCTTGGCATCGGGCGTGTCGACCAGGCGGAGTTCTTCGCTCGGGGCAGGGCGCACGGTTTCCCGTGGCACGGCCTCGGCCTTTTCGATGTTGGCGGCGTAGTCGGAGCCGTCGCTGAAGACGATGTCGTCTTCACCGGACTCGGCCAGCACGTGGAATTCGTGGGAGCCGGCGCCACCGATCGAGCCGTTGTCGGCTTCCACCGGGCGGAATTTCAGGCCCAGGCGGGTGAAGACGTTGCAGTAGGCCTGGTGCATGCGGTCATAGGTGACCTGCAGCGACGCCTGGTCGGCGTGGAAGGAGTAGGCGTCCTTCATGATGAACTCGCGAGCGCGCATCACACCGAAGCGTGGGCGAATCTCGTCGCGGAATTTGGTCTGGATCTGGTACAGATTGATCGGCAACTGTTTATAGCTGCTCAACTCGTTGCGGGCGATGTCGGTGATCACCTCTTCGTGGGTCGGGCCGGCGCAGAACTCGCGACCGTGGCGATCCTTGAGGCGCAGCAACTCGGGGCCGTATTGCTCCCAGCGGCCGGATTCCTGCCACAGCTCGGCGGGCTGGATGCCGGGCATCAGCACTTCGAGAACGCCAGCGGCGTCCATTTCCTCGCGCACGATGCGCTCGACCTTGCGCATGACGCGCAGCCCCATCGGCAGCCAGGTGTAGAGGCCCGACGCGAGTTTGCGAATCATCCCGGCACGCAGCATCAACTGGTGGCTGATGACCACTGCGTCGGAAGGGTTTTCTTTGAGGGTGGCGAGCAAATATTGACTGGTGCGCATGGTAGGCCGTTGTCTGTTGCTGAATTTTATATAAGGCGGGCATTGTACGGTGCTGGTCTGGAGACGTACAGGGCAGGGCGTGCGTATGCAAACAGCTCGGCGCGGGCCGGGCTGTCTGCAGTGGTTGCGATCTTCGAAGCCTGGGTTACAGGATCGAGATCGGGTAATCGACCATCAGGCGGAACTCGTCGACGCTGCCATCGGCCTGGCCGCCGCTCGAGCGGTGCCATGCCTGACGCATGCGAAACGACATGTTCTTGACCGGGCCGCTTTGCACGACGTACTTGGCTTCCAGGTCCCACTCGTGGTGGCTGGCGTCGTCGGAGGTGCTGGAGAACCCATAACCGGTATAGACGCTGTCGGACGCCACGGCGTTGATATGGTCACCATAGACGTAACGGCTCATGAAGCTCAGGCCCGGCACGCCGTAGCTGTTCATGTCCAGGCCATATTGGGCCTTCCATGAACGTTCGCCCGGACCGTTGAAGTCAGAGTATTGGACGGAGTTGGCGAGGAAAATCGAGTCGCCGAAGGCCATTCCGCTGCCATTGTCCTTGCGACCACCGACACCGATGTAGTCGAACGGCGTGTCACCGTTGACCTTCTGGAAGCCCAGGGACACGGTGTGTGCAGTCAGGAAGGTGTAGGCCGCGCCCAGGGAGAAGGTGTTGTTGTCGATGTCGCCCAGCTTGGCCGAACCCTCATCCTTGGTCTTGTAGTAGTTGAAATCGAACGTTATCGACTGTTCGGAAGGCAGCGACAGCACGTAGTTGGCGTTGGCGTAGTACTGCTTCCAGATGTCTTCGAGTTTCGACGCATAGAGGCCGAAAGTCAGCGCGTCAGTGGCGGCGTAATGGCCGCCGACATAGTCGATCGAGTCAGCCGAGATGCTGGTATAGGCCGAACCCAGGTTGCCGCCGCGGGCAGTGCTGGTGCCGCTGGTGGAGGAGGTGAAGTGACCGCCTTCCAGGTCCAGGCCTTTGATCTCGCTGCTCTGGATCTGAATACCGCTTGCGGTTTGCGGAACGATGCGGCTGCCGCCCACGGCGAATACCGGGCTGGTGGTGGGCTGCATGTCGCCGATGGTCAGCTGAGTCTTGGAAAAGCGCATTTTGGCGTCTACGCCGGCTTTGCCGTATTGGCTATCGCCGGCAGGCAGGTTGCCGGAACCGGTGTGGCCATCGCCGCCGTCGAGTTTGTAGGTGGCGTAGCCGAATGCGTCGACGCCGAAGCCAACGGTGCCCTGGGTGAAGCCCGAACTGAATACGCCCTGGAAGCTCTGCGTCCAGTCACGCGGGTCATTGCCGCCGCCAAGAGTGTTGCGGTTGAAGTAGTAGTTGCGTAGCAGCAGGTTCAGGGTGCTGTCTTCAACGAAGCCCTTGGCGTCTGCCTGGTCGCTTACAAAAGCAGCGGCCGAGGCCAGTTGGCTGGTTGCTGCCGTTACGGCGAACGCGATTGCGCTCCACTTCATTGCTTTCATCGATGATTGCTCCTTTGAGTGAGTCGTGAATCTGCCGTCCTTTGTGGAGGTAGCGGCCAAGATGTTCCTCTGCCGCATAGCGACTCGGCATTGCGACATGATTCAAGAGATGCTGCGGGGCAGGATATGCAAGGGGCGGGCCGATCAGCGCTTCAGAAAATGAAGAAGCCCGGCGCAGTGGCCGGGCTTCTGGGTGTTGCTACCGATTCAACGCATTCTTTACAGGATGGTGATCGGGTAGTCGACGATCAGACGGAAGTTGTTGGTGTCGCCGTCAGCTTGACCACCGCTGGAGTTGTGCCAGGCCAGACGGGTGCGGAACGACAGGTTTTTGACCGGACCTTCCTGGATCACGTATTTGGCTTCTACGTTGGTTTCGTTGTGGGTACCACCGTCCTGGCTGAAACCGACAGCTTGGTAGTACGGATTGTTACTGGCATTGATCTGGTCGCCATAGACGTAGCGAGCCATGAACGACAGGCCAGGCACGCCGTAGCTAGCCATCGACAAGTCATATTGCAGCTTGAACGAACGCTCGCCCGGGCTGTTGAAGTCAGAGACTTGGATGGAGTTGGCGAGGAAGATCGAGTCGCCACCGCCACCTGCGCGGTTGTCACCTACACCGACGTAGTCGAACGCGGTGTTACCGTTGACCTTCTGGAAGCCCAGGGTCACGGTGTGCGCGGTCAGGAACGAATACGCTGCCGCGAGGGAGAACGTATTGTTGTTGATATCGCCCGCCAGGGATTTACCGGTGTCCTGAGTGTTGTAGTAGTTGAAGTCGAAGGTCACCGACTGGTCGCCGGTGATTGGCAATACGTAGTTCACGTTGCCGTAGTACTGGTTCCAGATGTCGTGGAACTGCGACATATAGGCGCCGATGGTCAGTTGGTCATTGATGCTGTAACGACCACCGCCGAAGTTGACTGCGTCTGTTTCCACGCCTGCGTAAGTAGCATAGATGCCACCGTCGCGGTTGGTCGAAGCAGCGGAGGTCGACGAGGTGTAGTGACCCAGTTCGACGTCAAGACCTTTGATCTCGCTGCTCTGCAAGCTTACGCCGCTAGCGGTTTGCGGCAGGATGCGCGAGCCACCGACTGCAAAGACAGGGCTGGTGCTAGGTTGCATATCGCCGATTTTCAGCTCGGTTTTGGAGATACGGAACTTGACTGCGCCGCCGGCCTTGCCGCTGTTGTCATGCTCGCCGTCGGCGTTGTAAGGCATGTTGCCGGTGCCGCCGCCTTTGGTGTTGATGTTGTAGGCGCCGTAAGCGAAGGCGTCGAAGCCGACACCAATGGTGCCAGTGGTGTAGCCAGAGCTGAAGTTACCCAGAGCGGCGGTGGTCCAGTCCTTGTTGTCGCGGTTGCCGTTCTTGCCGTCAGCATTCCAATAAAAGCTGCGCAGCAGCACAGTCGCGGTGCTGTCTTCGATAAAGCCCTTCGCTTCAGCCTGGTCGGATACGAACGGTGCGGCGTAGACCAGTTGGGTGCTGGCGGCGGTAACTGCCAGAGCGATTGCGCTCCACTTCATCACTTTCATCGGTGATTGCTCCTTTGGTTTTAGTCGGTGAGCTGTCGTCTTTATATAGGTAACGACTAGCTCTTTTTTTCGTGTCGGATGGCGACTCGCCATTCCGGCCCAATTCAATAATCTTTATGCAGCGGGTTGTATTGGACTTTTTATCTCAATGTCGCAATTACAATCCTGAATGTCGCAAAAGACGCTTTTTGTGTCGGCCGCTAAAATAAAAAGCGTCTTTAACCTTCCTGTTTGCCTGGAACCTTCAACGGGTGTTTAAACCCTTCGATGTTCTCGTCTAAATAGTCTTAGCAACAAGCGTGCACAAACGTGCCAGCTGCCAACAAAATTTTCACTTTTTTTCATTTGGCGCTCGGAACCCCCGTAAAACCGGGCTGTCATTGGGTTTCGATTTTTCCACGAACCTCCAATTTTGTTTAAATTATCTTTAGCAAGCTTACGATTTTGTTACCGCATGGCTATTGAAACGAGTCTTGTAACGTCAAGCTGGCGCACTGCCATCGCCCTACCTGTTCATTAATGGTGCGAAAGGTAGCACTGGGCTGCTTGATCCTAGTCGAGGTCTCGCGTTTGGCAACTCCCTGAGTTATTCCATTTGATGCTTGAGTTAGAGCGTCCGGTGGCAAATCAAAGTTTTGGTTTGAAGGGATTGGCCGACGTGCGCTACGCCGGATGGCGAGTGGACCATGAGGCGTGATCGGTAACGGTGCGAAAAATGGTAACCGCGAGCGATAACGGGGCATCGTTGCTCGAGAGGACGATAGGCGGATGAATGTTGGTGCGCCGGTGGCCAAAACGGGGCGCTTGCAAGAACGGTGATCCGCGAGCCAATCGAGCGTATCCTGCGCGCAGCGGCTCGATTTCGATCATCGGGCCAGGCAACCCCTGCTGCCCTGGAGATCCTGCAGTGTTTTCTCTCGATGCCCGTCTGCAACAAGACACCCTGTTACTGGGTGATTTTCCGCTGAGTCGTTTGCTGCTCAGCAACGATGCCAATTACCCTTGGTTCATTCTCGTGCCGCGTCAGGCCGGCATCACTGAAGTGTTCCAACTGAGCGCCGAACAGCAGCAACAGCTGTGGCACGAAACCTCGACGCTGGCTGCGGCACTGCATGAGAGTTATGCCGCCGACAAGATCAATATCGGTGCGTTGGGCAATGTCGTGGCGCAATTGCATATGCATGTGATCGTGCGCTTCAAGACTGATGTCGCCTGGCCGAGTCCGGTCTGGGGCAAGGTGCCTGCCGTGCCGTGGAGTGATGCCGAGGTTGTGCAGATCAAGTCCCGACTTCGTGCATTGCAGCTGGCCGGCTTGACGCTGGCAGGTGATGCCTCGTGAGCCTCGAAGAGCGGGTAAACGATCTGGAGAGCCGCCTGGCGTTTCAGGATGACACCATCCAGTCACTCAGCGATGAGTTGATCAAGCAGCAGCGTGATATCGAACGGCTGCAAGCGCAGATAGCCGCGCTGATCAAGCGTCAGGAAGAAACGGTCGGGCAGTTCGAGATCGGCGAGCAGGACGCGCCGCCGCCGCACTATTGATATGCGGTCGCGATCTTGAAGGCAAAAAAAACCGCGAACCCTGCACAGGCTTCGCGGTTTTTTTACAGCGGCGGATCAGCGACGCGGCGAGGCCGCAATCACGTCTTCGGCTTGCAGGCCCTTGTCGCGGTTCATCACCGAGAACTCGACGCGCTGGCCTTCGACCAGTACGCGATGGCCTTCACCGCGGATAGCGCGAAAGTGCACGAAGATATCATCACCGGAGTCCCGGGAGATGAACCCGAAGCCCTTTGAGGTGTTGAACCACTTCACCGTGCCGGTATCGCGGTTGGTCATGTCATAGCTGACTGCTGGAGCAGGCGTGCGGGCGCGGTAGAAGCTTGCGCCCAGATGCAGGACAACGGCTGCCACGGCGCACAGCAGGCTCAGCAGGATGGCAGGCTGGCCTGCCAGCATCGGCAGCGGTGCGAGCAGGGTAATGGTCTGCAGGACCACGGCGAGGATCAGCAGCGCGCTGGCAACGATTTGCAGTTGCTGGCGGGTGCCTCTGTGCCATTGCGGCACGACGGGGGCGATCAAAAGATTGAGCAGGCCGAAAAAGGCCAGGTAGATAGCATCAGGTTGGGAAAGGTAGGGAAGCGCTTCGGCGCGCAGGCTGGGAATGAAGGACAGCAGCAAAGCGGCGGCCCCGGTCAGTAGGTGAACGATTTTCAACATGTCGATTGACTCACTCAGGCGGATCACGAGGAAGAGCTGATGTCGCACCCAACGCCCATGAATAGAAGAAGCGACTGCAAGGGGAGCGATCAGCCAGGGCACCCGAGCTCTGAAAACAAGAGCCCGGAAAGCGAGAGCCGGAAGCAGCTCGGGTGCACCGACCTATTTAACAGCAAAGGCGAGGTCTTCTCAAATCAAGCGGTTACGACAATCCGGCTATTTGTCGGATAGGTCGTTTCAAGATATGTGCAGATCACATCCAGACCCTCCTGCGATGAGCGGCTTACAGGCCACAATGGTGCGCAAAACGGCCTCGGGGGTGCGCCTCAGCACAGCTATTGCTAGAGTGGCGCGCACACCAGATCAGGTGAATGCCATTCATTGAAAGGGGATCTTCATGGCCATTGATATCGGTATCAGCGAACAAGACCGCAAATCCATCGTGGACGGTCTGTCGCGCCTGCTGTCCGACACGTACGTGCTTTACCTCAAGACCCACAATTTCCACTGGAACGTGACCGGGCCGATGTTTCGCACCCTGCACTTGATGTTCGAGGAGCAGTACAACGAGCTGGCACTGGCGGTCGACTCCATCGCCGAGCGCATCCGTGCCCTGGGTTTCCCGGCACCGGGGACCTATTCGACTTACGCGCGTCTGTCGTCGATCAAGGAAGACGAGGGCGTGCCGAGCGCCGAGGAAATGATCCGCAAGCTGGTCGAAGGCCAGGAAGCGGTAACGCGTACTGCACGCAGCCTGTTTCCGCTGCTCGACAAGGTCAGCGATGAGCCGACCGCCGACCTCCTGACCCAGCGCATGCAGGTGCATGAGAAGGCCGGCTGGATGCTGCGCTCGCTGCTCGAGGGCTGATTGCAGCGAGGGGGGGGCTTGCTTGCGATTACGGTGTGTCGGCATTGCATGTATTGTTGGCACGATGTTCGGGGGCAAGCCCCCTCGCTACCTTTCAAACACGGCAAATTCTTACATCCATAGAGACACTTCCTACATCCATTGACGCCTTCACCGATAGCAAGCGCTGTGCCTGATCGGGCTTCATGAAACCCGGGAGCAGGCGCAATGCATCCGTGGCGCCTGTCGGGAAAAAGCTCAAGGAAGCGCTTTTTATGGACAAGGAATCAGTTTCAGCGAGAAAACGCGGTATCGCTCGCGGGCGGCCCGCAGTCGATCCTTTCGTCGACAGTTTCAACATGACCCTGGCGCAACCGCAGTCCAAATCCGTGCGGCTCAATGGTTTCGCCACCTGCCTGCGGCTGGAATCGGTGTATTGGAACATTCTGGCCACCATTGCACGGGCCAACGCCTGCTCCATCAACGCCTTGCTGTCGTACATCGACCGCGAAGTGCATCTGCGCTACGGCGGGGTGAAGAACTTCAGCGGTCTGGTGCGCGTGGTCTGCGTGGTGCATCTGCAGAACGGCTTTCGGGAAGGTTCCATGGAGGCAGCGATCGCCCAGGCGTGATCATATCGATGGCGGTTGCGGTGCATGGCTGCACCCGCGATCATTATCCGGATATAATCCCGCGCTTTGCCGCGCGGCGCCCCATTGCCGTGGCTTTTTGCTTGCCGAGACATCCCCATGCCCATGTATGACTATCAATGCGCTTCCTGTGGTCACCAGATGGAAGTCATTCAGAAAATCAGCGCCGCGCCGCTGACCGATTGCCCGGCCTGCGCCGCGCCCGAACTCAAGAAGATGCTGTCCATGCCGGGCTTTCGCCTCAGCGGTTCCGGCTGGTACGAAACCGACTTCAAGACCGGCGCGAAAAAGAACCTGGCCGGCGGCGACAAGGCTGAATAGCCCGCTCGCGGGCCCGCAGCATCTGTAGCCGTCGGGCTGCACGGGTTGCCTGGGCCCGCCGGGTCTTGCACTATTGCGTCTACATCTGTCAGCGCTCTGCCGAGTGCTGACTGAAATTCGAATTACTGGAAGTGAAACCACCATCATGATGCGCAGCCATTATTGCGGCCAACTGAACGAGAGCCTGGAAGGTCAGGAAATTACCCTATGCGGCTGGGTCCACCGTCGTCGCGACCATGGCGGGGTGATTTTCCTCGATATCCGTGATCGTGAAGGTCTGGCCCAGGTGGTCTTCGACCCCGATCGTGCCGACACTTTCGCCGTTGCCGACCGTGTGCGCAGTGAATATGTGGTCAAGCTGACCGGCAAGGTGCGTCTGCGTCCCGAAGGCGCGGTCAACCCGAACATGGCCTCGGGCGCCATCGAAGTGCTGGGTTACTCCCTCGAAGTGCTGAACGAGTCGGAAACCCCGCCGTTCCCGCTCAACGAATACTCCGACGTGGGTGAAGAAACCCGCCTGCGCTATCGCTTCCTGGACCTGCGTCGTCCCGAAATGGCCGAAAAGCTGCGTCTGCGTTCGCGCATGACCACCAGCATCCGCCGCTTCCTCGATGAAAATGGCTTCCTCGACGTCGAGACGCCGATCCTGACCCGCGCCACGCCGGAAGGCGCTCGCGACTATCTGGTCCCGAGCCGCACCCACCCCGGCAGCTTCTTCGCCCTGCCGCAGTCGCCTCAGCTGTTCAAGCAACTGCTGATGGTCGCCGGCTTCGACCGTTACTACCAGATCGCCAAGTGCTTCCGCGACGAAGACCTGCGTGCCGACCGCCAGCCGGAATTCACCCAGATCGACATCGAGACCAGCTTCCTCGACGAAAAGGACATCATCGGCATCACCGAGTCCATGGTCCGCAACCTGTTCAAGGAAGTGCTGGGCCTGGAATTCGGCGAATTCCCGCACATGACCTTCGCTGAGGCCATGCGTCGCTACGGTTCGGACAAGCCTGACCTGCGCAACCCGCTGGAACTGGTCGACGTCAACGACCAGCTCACCGATGTCGAATTCAAAGTCTTCAGCGGCCCGGCCAACGACCCGAAATGCCGTGTGGCCGCCTTGCGCGTTCCGGGCGGGGCGAGCATGCCGCGCAAGCAGATCGACGACTACACCAAGTTCGTCGGCATCTACGGTGCCCGCGGTCTGGCGTACATCAAGGTCAACGAACGCGCCAAGGGCGTCGAAGGCCTGCAGTCGCCGATCGTCAAGAACATCCCTGAAGCCAACCTCAACGTGATCCTCGATCGCGTCGGTGCGGTCGATGGCGACATCGTCTTCTTCGGCGCCGATAAGGCCAAGATCGTCAGCGAAGCCCTGGGCGCGCTGCGTATCAAGCTGGGTCACGATCTCCGCCTGCTGACCTGCGAGTGGGCACCGATGTGGGTCGTCGACTTCCCGATGTTCGAAGAGAACGACGACGGCAGCTTCAGCGCATTGCACCACCCGTTCACCGCGCCCAAGTGCAGCCCGGCCGAGCTTGAAGCCAACCCGGCAGGCGCGCTGTCCCGTGCCTACGACATGGTGCTCAACGGCACCGAGCTGGGTGGCGGTTCGATCCGTATTCACCGCAAGGAAATGCAACAGGCAGTGTTCCGTCTGTTGGGCATTTCGCCGGAAGAACAGGAAGAGAAGTTCGGCTTCCTGCTCGACGCCCTCAAGTACGGTGCGCCGCCCCACGGTGGTCTGGCCTTCGGCCTTGACCGTCTGGTGATGCTGATGACCGGTGCGCAGTCGATTCGTGAAGTCATCGCCTTCCCGAAAACCCAGAGCGCTGCCGACGTCATGACTCAGGCCCCGGGCCTGGTGGACGCCAAGCAACTGCGCGAGCTGCACATCCGTCTGCGCGAGCAGACCAAGGCTGAGTAAAGACGTCGTCAGCCTTACCCTGTAGCGAGGGGGCTTGCCCCCGATAGCAGTGCATCAGCCACGCCAAGGCGCCTGATATGCCGCCATCGGGGGCAAGCCCCCTCGCTACATCTACTGTTGTATGTCACGAGCAGAATTCGGAGTTTGCGTTATGGCAGGTCATTCCAAGTGGGCGAACATCAAGCACCGCAAAGAGCGTCAGGATGCCAAGAGAGGCAAGATCTTCACCAAGTGGATCCGTGAGCTGACCGTCGCCGCTCGCGCCGGCGGTGGCGATCCGGGCTCCAACCCGCGCTTGCGTCTGGCGCTGGACAAGGCGCTGGGCGCCAACATGAGCCGCGACATCATCGACCGCGCCGTCGCCCGGGGCACCGGCGCAGCGGGCAGTGACGACGTCGAAGAGCTCAGCTACGAAGGCTACGGCCCCGGCGGTGTGGCAGTGATGGTCGAATGCATGACCGACAACCGCAATCGCACGGCAGCGGCCGTGCGCCATGCCTTCAGCAAGTGCGGCGGCAATCTGGGCACCGACGGGTCGGTGGCCTACCTGTTCGACCGCAAGGGGCAGTTGTCCTTCGCCGCCGGGGTCGACGAAGATGCGCTGATGGAAGCGGCCATGGAGGCCGATGCCGATGACGTGGTCAGCAATCCCGATGGCTCCGTCGACGTATTTACCTCGTTCGCCAGCTTCTATGCCGTGGGTCACGCGCTGGAAGCTGCGGGTTTCAAAGCGGCCGACGCGGAAATCGTCATGCTGCCGACCACCAGCGCCGAGCTGGATGTCGAGGGCGCGGAAAAGATCATCAAGCTGATCGACATGCTTGAAGATCTGGATGACGTGCAGAACGTCTATTCCAACGCCGATATCAGCGAAGCGGTCATGGAACAGCTGGGCTGAGAGCTTTGGGCGAGTATTAGCCGCCCTCAGCGAGTATCATGCGAGCCGTCGAGGTTCGGCGCCGCCAGCGCGCCGCGCCCCGTCGGCTTTTGGCTTTTCAAGGGTCCCACCGACCGTTCCACCATGCTGCGAGCTTTATGACATTAATACTTGGCATCGACCCCGGTTCGCGCATCACCGGCTATGGGGTCGTGCGTGACATCGGCCGCGGCTGCGAATACGTCGCTTCGGGCTGTATCCGAACCGGCAGTGGCGAACTGCACGAGCGCCTGCAGATTGTCTATCGCAGCGTGCGCGAGGTGATCCAGCTGCACGGCCCGGTGACCATGGGGATCGAAAAGGTGTTCATGGCGCGCAACGCCGATTCCGCACTCAAGCTCGGCCAGGCCCGTGGCGCAGCGATTGTCGCGGCAGGCGAAGAGGGGCTGGAGATCGCCGAGTATTCGGCCACTCAGGTCAAGCAGGCGATCACCGGCAGCGGCGGCGCCAACAAAGAGGCGGTGCAGTTGATGGTCATGCATTTGCTCAAGCTCACCCAGAAACCGCAGATAGACGCCTCCGATGCCCTGGCCATCGCCCTGTGCCATGCCCATACCCGTTCCAGCCTGATCCCTCATGGCTTGAGCGGTGCGCGCAGCCGCGGCGGACGCTTGCGGCTCTGATAGCATCATCGATTAACAAAAATTCAATTGCAGGCCGCTACAGTCCTGCAATGATGACCACCGCTGTGGGTGCAGGCCCGGTCTGCGCCCTTGTCAGAAACACCCAGGATTGAAAAAACGTGATTGGACGCTTGCGCGGCACCCTTGCCGAAAAACAGCCGCCGCACCTGATTATCGACGTCAATGGCCTCGGCTATGAGCTCGAAGTGCCCATGACCACCCTTTATCGGTTGCCGCCCGTCGGCCAGCCGGTGACCCTGCACACCCATCTGGTGGTGCGCGAGGATGCTCAGTTACTCTACGGTTTTTTCGAGCGGCGCGAACGCGAACTGTTCCGCGAGCTGATTCGCCTCAATGGCGTCGGGCCCAAGCTGGCACTGGCGTTGATGTCCGGTCTGGATGTCGACGAACTGGTACGCTGCGTCCAGGCGCAGGATACCTCGGCGCTGGTGAAGATCCCTGGCGTCGGCAAAAAGACCGCCGAGCGCCTGCTGGTCGAGCTCAAGGATCGTTTCAAGGCGTGGGAAACCGTGCCGAGCATGTTCCAGCTGGTGTCCGATGGCCCGCAAGGCAGCAGCGTGCCAGTGGCCACCGCCGAAACCGACGCCGTCAGCGCGCTGATTTCCCTGGGTTACAAGCCGCAGGAAGCGAGCAAGGCCGTGTCGGCCATCAAAGAGAAGGGCCTGAGCAGTGAAGATCTGATCAGGCGTGCGCTGAAGGGAATGATCTAAGTGATTGAAGCCGACCGACTGATCGCCGCCGCCCCCAGTGGCCGCGATCGCGAAGAGCAGCAGGACCGTGCGATCCGTCCGCTGAGCCTGGCCGACTATATCGGTCAGCCGACCGTACGCGAACAGATGGAGCTGTTCATCCAGGCGGCCCGCGGGCGCAACGAATCCCTCGACCATACCTTGATATTCGGCCCGCCCGGACTGGGCAAGACCACCCTGGCCAACATCATCGCGCAGGAAATGGGCGTATCGATCAAGAGCACATCGGGGCCGGTGCTGGAGCGGCCTGGCGACCTGGCGGCGATGTTGACCAATCTAGAGCCCCATGATGTGTTGTTCATCGATGAAATCCATCGCCTGTCGCCGATCGTCGAAGAAGTACTGTACCCGGCCATGGAGGACTTCCAGCTCGACATCATGATCGGCGAAGGCCCCGCGGCGCGCTCCATCAAGCTTGACCTGCCGCCCTTCACCCTGGTCGGCGCCACCACCCGCGCGGGCATGCTCACCAATCCGCTGCGCGATCGCTTCGGTATCGTCCAGCGTCTGGAGTTCTACAGCACGGCCGATCTGGCGACCATCGTCATCCGCTCGGCCAAGATTCTGGGCTTGCCCATCGAGGATGAAGGCGCGTTCGAAATCGCTCGCCGTGCTCGCGGCACGCCACGGATCGCCAATCGCCTGTTGCGGCGCGTGCGCGATTTCGCCGAGGTGCGTGGCAAAGGTCATATCACCAAGCCGATCGCCGATCTGGCGCTCAATCTGCTGGACGTCGACGAGCGTGGCTTCGATCACCAGGATCGGCGCCTGCTGCTGACCATGATCGAGAAGTTCGACGGCGGTCCGGTGGGCGTCGACAGCCTGGCGGCGGCGATCAGCGAGGAGCGTCATACCATCGAAGATGTGCTTGAGCCCTACCTGATCCAGCAGGGCTACATCATGCGCACGCCGCGGGGCCGTGTGGTGACCCGGCATGCCTATCTGCACTTCGGCCTGAACATTCCCGGACGGCTGGGCGAATTGAATGCGAGCCTGCCCGGCGATCCGCTCGATGAGGCATGAAACCTTGAAGCCGACAGATTTATTCGGCTTTTCGGTGGTCCGAAGGGCAGGCGCTTGAGATGTCCCTGCATCAATCGCTAATTCTATGAAAAACAGTTGCCTGGCCGGATTGGCAACCTGAGGAGTAAGCACTAGAGTATGCGCGCGCAAAACGGGGTTCCGTCGTTCGCACACCGCTGTCGCGTTTATTACGAGGACACGGATGCGGGCGGCATCGTTTACTACGTCAATTACCTCAAGTTCATGGAGCGGGCTCGCACCGAACGGCTGCGGGAGCTGGGCTTTTCCCAGCACTCGATGGCCGGCGACAACCTGTTGTTCGTCGTGCATTCCTGCGAGGCGCGCTATCACTCGCCAGCGCGCCTGGACGACGAGCTGACCGTCAGCGCCGAAGTAATCGAATTGAACCGTGTCAGCCTGCGATTTCATCAGCAGGTCAGGCGGGCAACGGATGCGACACTGCTCTGTGAGGGGCAGGTAACGGTGGCCTGCGTGCGCGCCGACAATTTCAGACCCCGGGCCATTCCAGAAGCCTTGCGGGCGGCCTTGGCCGACGCAGGCGGCCCAGGTAATCACATTACAGCAGGAGATTAAGCGTGGAAGCTACCGCCGTCGACCATACCTCCATGTGGAGTTTGGTCAGCAATGCCAGCATCGTGGTGCAGTTGGTCATGTTGATTCTCGTGGGGGCTTCGGTCACCTCGTGGATCATGATCTTTCAGCGCAGCAACATGCTGCGCGCGGGCAAGCGTGCCCTGGATCTGTTCGAGGAACGTTTCTGGTCGGGTATCGACCTGTCCAAGCTGTACCGTCAGGCGGGCAGTAATCCGGACCCGGACTCGGGCGTCGAGCAGGTCTTCCGTGCCGGCTTCAAAGAGTTCTCGCGTCTGCGCCAGCAAGCCGGTGTCGATCCTGACGCGGTCATGGAAGGCGTTGGCCGGGCCATGCGCGTGGCAATCTCGCGTGAAGAAGAAAAGCTCGAAACCAGCTTGCCGTTCCTCGCCACCGTCGGTTCGGTCAGCCCGTATATCGGCCTGTTCGGTACCGTGTGGGGGATCATGAACTCCTTCCGTGGTCTGGCTGCCGTGCAGCAAGCCACGCTGGCGACCGTTGCTCCGGGTATTTCCGAAGCCCTGGTGGCCACCGCTATCGGTCTGTTCGCGGCCATCCCGGCGGTGATCGCCTACAACCGCTTCGCCGCGCGCAGCGAAACCCTCATCAATCGCTACTACACCTTCGCCGAAGAGTTTCAGGCCATCCTGCACCGTAAAGTGCACACCAGCGAAGAGTGAGCAGGTAAATCCCAATGATTCGAGGTCGCCGTCCCAAACGCAAGCCGGTCGCCGAGATGAACGTGGTGCCTTACATCGACGTGATGTTGGTACTGCTGGTCATCTTCATGGTTACCGCACCGATGCTCAATCAGGGCGTGAAAGTCGACCTGCCCAAGGTTTCCAGCGAAGCCTTGCCGCAGGACAACAACACTCAGGTCCTGACCATTTCCATCAAGGCTGACAAGACCTACTACTGGAACCTTGGCAGCGAAGTCGACACCGACAAAGTGCAGGACAAGGCCATGACCTTGCCGCAGATGACCCAGGCGGTCACTGCGATCATCGCGCAAGGCAATCAGAACGGTAAGCGCACCCAGGTGTTCATCCGTGGTGACAAGTCCGTCGACTATGGCTCCGTCATGGGCGCCATGGGCGGGTTGCAAAAGGCCGGTGTCGGTAACGTTGGCTTGATTACCGAGGCGCCGTAATGGAGCAGCGAGAGCCCACTGCCTCGGAAAACTATTTCTGGCCCAGTGTCTGGGCCATAGGCCTGCACATCCTGATTTTCGGGATGCTCTTCGTCAGTTTCGCCATGACCCCTGACCTGCCACCGTCGAAACCGATCGTGCAGGCGACCCTTTATCAGCTCAAGTCCAAAAGCCAGGCGGTCACCCAGACCAATCAGAAGATTGCCGGGGAGGCCAAGAAGTCGGCCGCGCGCCAGACGGAAGTCGAGCAGATGGAGCAGAAAAAGGTCGAGCAGGAAGAAATAAGGGCAGCGGAACAAAAGAAAGCCGACGCCGCTCAAAAGGCCGAAGCCGCCAAGGCCGCCGACGACGCCAAAAAGGCTGACGCCGCCGCCAAGGCCGATGAAGCGAAAAAAGCCGACGACGCCAAGAAAGCCGCCGATGCCAAGGCTGCGGAGGCCAAGAAAGCCGAGCAAGCCGACATCGCCAAGAAAAAGGCCGAAGACGAAGCCAAGAAACAAGCCGAGGAGGAGGCCAAGAAAGAGGCCGCCGACGAAGCCAAGAAAGCCGCCGCCGACGCCGCCAAGAAGAAAGCCGCGGAAGACGCCAAGGCTGCTGCTGAAGACGCGAAGAAAAAGGCAGCCGATGCTGCCAAGGCGAAAGCCACTGCCGACGCTCAGAAGAAAAAGGCCCAGGACGCAGCACGCAAGGCCGCGGAAGACAAGAAGGCGCAAGCACTGGCCGACCTGCTTTCCGATACTCCGCAGCGTCAGCAGGCTCTGGCCGACGAGAAAGGCGACCAGACTGCCGGCGATTTCGACGATCTGATCCGCTCGCGAGCGGCAGAGGGTTGGGCGCGGCCGCCATCGGCCCGCAAGGGTATGCGCGTCGTTCTGCAGATTAAAATGCTGCCGGACGGTACGATTACCAGCGTCAGCGTGCTGAATTCCAGCGGCGACGGTCCGTTTGACGCTTCAACAGTGGCGGCGGTGAAAAACATCGGTCGCTTAACTGAAATGCAGGGCATGTCGCCTGCCGATTTCAATGCTTATCGTTCATTCAAGATGACATTCACACCTGAGGATCTAGCCTTGTGATTAACCTTCTTCGAGGACTGCTTGTCGTTCTCTGTTGTGCGGCCGGTATGGCGTCAGCCGATGAAAAGAACATCCTGGTCACCAGCGGCAGTGACCGTGCAACGCCGATCGCGGTAGTGCCCTTCGGTTGGCAGGGTGGCTCCGTGCTGCCCGAGGACATGGCCGATATCATCGGCAATGATCTGCGCAACTCCGGTTACTACTCGCCGATTCCAAAGCAGAACATGATCAGCCAGCCGACCCAGGCCAGCGAAGTCGTGTTCCGTGACTGGAAGGCGCTGAGCGCTCAATACGTAATGGTCGGCAGCATCGTGCCGGCCGGGGGCCGCCTGCAGGTGTCCTACGCCTTGTTCAACGTCGCCACCGAGCAGCCTGTGCTGACTGGCAGCGTGTCGGGCAGCACCGATCAGCTGCGCGACATGTCGCACTACATCGCCGACCAGTCGTTTGAAAAACTCACCGGCATCAAGGGCGCATTCTCCACTCGCATCCTTTATGTAACGGCCGAGCGTTTCTCCGAGAACAATACCCGCTACACCCTGCAGCGCTCCGACTACGATGGCGCCCGTGCGGTGACCCTGCTGCAATCGCGCGAGCCGATCCTGTCGCCGCGTTATGCACCGGACAGCAAGCGTATTGCCTACGTGTCGTTCGAGCAGCGTCGCCCGCGTATCTTCATCCAGCATATCGATACCGGTCGCCGTGAACAGCTGACCAACTTCGATGGCCTCAACGGTGCTCCGGCGTTTTCGCCTGATGGCAACCGCCTGGCGCTGGTACTGTCCAAGGACGGTAACCCGGAGATCTACGTGATGGATCTCAACAGCCGTGCGCTGACTCGCGTCACCAACAGCCCAGGCATCGATACCGAACCGTTCTGGGGCAAGGATGGCAACACCATCTACTTCACCTCCGACCGTGGCGGCAAACCGCAGATTTATAAACAGTCGGTCGGTGGTGGCAACGCCGAACGAGTGACTTTTATCGGTAACTACAATGCCAACCCTAAACTTTCGGCGGATGAAAAGACTCTAGTCATGATCCACCGTCAGGATGGCTTCACCAATTTCAAGGTGGCAGCACAAGATATGGCCCGTGGGAGCGTAAAAGTGCTCACAGATTCAAGTCTTGATGAGTCGCCTACTGTTGCGCCCAACGGCACCATGGTAATCTACGCCACCCGCCAGCAGGGCCGGGGAGTCTTGATGCTCGTGTCCCTTAACGGACGCGTAAGGCTCCCGCTTCCTACCGCTCAAGGCGAAGTCAGAGAACCGTCCTGGTCCCCTTACCTGAACTGACGCGGCGATGTAACAAATAAGCTGTACTTAACACACTGGGGTTCATTAGGAGTTTCACGATGGAAATGCTGAAGTTTGGTAAGTTCGCTGCGCTGGCCCTGGCCATGGCTGTAGCTGTAGGTTGCTCGTCCAAAGGTGGTGACAACGCTGGCCAAAGCGCCGCTGTTGATCCTAACGCTGGTTACGGCGCAAACACTGGTGCCGTTGACGGTAGCCTGAGCGAAGAAGCTGCTCTGCGCGCGATCACCACTTTCTACTTCGAATACGACAGCTCGGATCTGAAACCAGAAGCCCTGCGCGCTCTGGACGTTCACGCTAAAGACCTGAAAGCCAGCGGCGCCAAAGTCGTTCTGGAAGGTAACACCGACGAACGTGGTACTCGCGAGTACAACCTGGCTCTGGGCGAGCGTCGCGCCAAAGCTGTTCAGCGTTACCTGGTACTGCAAGGCGTCTCGCCAGCTCAGCTGGAAGTCGTTTCGTACGGCGAAGAGCGTCCAGTCGCTACCGGCAACGACGAGCAGTCCTGGGCTCAAAACCGTCGCGTCGAACTGCGTAAGTAATTCGATATGCGAACGTGCCGCCGTGCTGTAACGATCCTGGCGCTGTCCCTGCCGCTTATGGCAGGTGCAGCAGTTCCTGTAGTCGATGGTAATGGCGCCTCCAGCGGGGGCAGCAATTATCCGCCGACGGGTTATGGTACGAGCGGCGCCTCGGCCGGGGGAGGAGCTAGCGCTCCTGTCTCGGCGCAGGGTGAGCTGTTCATGCAGCTGCAGCAAATGCAGGAAGACATCAACCGCTTGCGCGGTCAGGTCGAAGTCCAGCAGAACGATATCCAGCAGATGAAACAAGAAGCACTGCAGCGCTATCAGGATCTCGACAGTCGTATACAAGCCGGTGCCAGCAATGCTCCACAGCAGCAGGCTCCCGCACAGAATTCTCCTGCTGGTGGCGATATCAACGCCGCTGGCACCCCGGCCGCTCCCGCCGATCAAGGCGCGGGCAGCAGCGAACCCGGCGATCCGGCGAAGGAAAAGCTCTATTACGATGCTGCCTTCGACCTGATCAAGGCCAAGGACTTCGACAAGGCCAGCCAGGCTTTCTCCGCGTTCTTGCGCAAGTACCCTAACAGCCAGTATGCGGGCAATGCTCAGTACTGGTTGGGTGAAGTCAACCTGGCCAAGGGCGACCTGCAAGGTGCCGGTCAGGCCTTCGCCAAGGTCAGCCAGTTGTACCCCAAGCATGCCAAGGTGCCGGATTCGCTGTACAAGCTTGCTGACGTAGAGCGTCGGCTTGGCCATACCGACCGGGTCAAACCGATTCTGCAGCAGGTGGTGACCCAATACCCGGGCACTTCTGCAGCACAACTGGCTCAGCGCGATCTGCAACATATGTAAGCGCTGTCGGGCTGCGGCCCGGCCGATTGAATAAACCCGCGCTCGTCGCGGGTTTTTTCGTTAGAATTTGCGCCCTTTTACTGAAACACGCCTTTTGGGATCACGCGCTCGCGGGTTCTTCAAGGTGCCTGACGGAGGCGGACAGCCTGTTCAGCTGTCACGCCCGTGGCGGATATGCAAGACACACTACGAATTACCGAAGTCTTTTACTCGTTGCAGGGTGAAACACGAACGGCTGGCCTGCCCACCGTTTTCGTACGCCTGACCGGCTGCCCATTGCGCTGCCAGTATTGCGACAGCGCCTACGCCTTCAGTGGCGGTACGGTGCGCAGTCTCGAATCCATCCTCGAGCAGGTTGCCAGCTATCGCCCGCGCTATGTGTGCGTGACCGGTGGCGAGCCGCTGGCGCAGCCCAATGCTATCCCGTTGCTCAAGCAATTGTGCGATGCGGGCTACGAGGTATCGCTCGAAACGAGCGGGGCGCTGGATATCTCCAAGGTCGATCCACGGGTCAGCCGCGTCCTGGACCTCAAGACGCCGGGCTCCAAGGAGTCCCATCGCAATCTGTATGAAAATATCGGTTTACTGACCCGCAACGATCAGGTCAAGTTCGTTCTCTGCTCGCGGGAAGACTACGACTGGTCGGTTTCCAAGATGATCCAGTACGGTCTGGCGGAGCGGGCGGGCGAGGTGCTGTTGTCGCCCAGCCACCACGAGCTGCGCGCCACCGATCTGGCCGACTGGATCGTGGCCGACAACCTGCCGGTCAGGCTGCAGATGCAATTGCACAAATATCTTTGGAATGACGAGCCGGGGCGCTGATATGACCACTACACCTACCGTGAAAAAAGCCGTGATTCTGCTGTCCGGTGGCCTGGACTCCGCCACTGTGGTTGCCATGGCCCAGGCCCAAGGTTACCAGTGCTACACCATGAGCTTCGACTACGGCCAGCGCCATCGCGCCGAACTCCATGCTGCGGCTCGGGTCGCCAGGGAGCGGGGTGTGGTCGCACACAAGGTCATCGGCCTGGATCTGGACGGCATGGGCGGCTCGGCCCTCACCGACAGCAGCATCGATGTGCCTGAAGTCCCTGGCGAAGGTATCCCGGTCACCTATGTGCCAGCGCGCAATACCGTGTTTCTGTCGCTGGCACTGGGCTGGGCCGAAGTGCTCGGCGCGCGGGATATCTTCATCGGCGTCAATGCCGTGGATTATTCCGGCTATCCAGACTGCCGTCCCGAATTCGTGGAGGCCTTCGAGCGCCTGGCCAACCTGGCGACCAAGGCCGGTGTCGAAGGGCAGGGCTTCACTATCCAGGCGCCATTGCAGAACATGAGCAAGGCCGACATCGTCAAGGCGGGCATTGCCCTTGGCGTCGATTACAGCCTGACCGTGTCCTGCTACCAGGCGAACGATCAGGGTCAGGCCTGCGGCAAATGTGACAGCTGCCGCCTGCGCGCCGAGGGTTTTGCCAACGCCGGTGTAAGCGATCCAACGCCTTATTTTTGATTTATTTTCGGTAAGGGGTTGAATTAGCTGTAAAAAGAAGTATTATGCGCCCCACGAAACGGGTCGTTAGCTCAGTTGGTAGAGCAGTTGGCTTTTAACCAATTGGTCGTAGGTTCGAATCCCACACGACCCACCATTTCGAATCAAGAGAAAAGCCGGAAAGCACACAGTGTTTTCCGGCTTTTTTTTGCCTGCGATTTGCCGTTCAGCCATGCCCGGTTATTAGGCTCTTAAGAATTCTTCTGAAAAATCACCTTTGGTTTACAATTGCGTGGGAAAATTTTGACAAATTGTGAATCGGAGCCTCGCGTGAAGTTTATTATTCCACCGCAATGGCAGGCGTTCCTGCAATTCAATGGTTTGAACGACTATGAAAAAATCTGGGATTTGAGCGGCGACTGGGTCGAGCCGCCCAATTACCGCCGGGGTGGCTGGAGCGGCGTGTGCCGCATGAATTTCGCGACGCCGGAAGGCACGTCGACCAACGTTTATCTCAAGCGCCAGGAAAACCACGGCCACCGCACGCTGTTGCACCCGATCCGGGGCGAAGGCACCTTCGTTCGCGAGTTCCGAAACATCCGCCATTTGCGCAAGCACAACGTGCCAACGCTCAATCCGGTGTGCTTCGCCCAGTGCTTTCGTGACGGCAACCTGCAGGCGATGCTCATGACCGAGTCGCTGGAAGGTTATCGCTCGATGGAGGACATCATGTACGAAGGCGAGGCCCTGGCGATGCCCGTGCGGCAGCGTCGGCGTCTGCTGAGCGCGGTAGCTCGTACGGTGCGCAAGATGCACGAAGCCGGTATCCAGCACCGTTGCCTGTACCCCAAGCATCTGATGGTCAAGGAGCAGGACGGCGATTATGAGGTTGCACTGATCGACCTGGAAAAATCGCGCCGGGTGTTCGTACCCTTCATCCCGAGTATGCGCGACTTGGGTACCCTCAATCGCCACAGCGGGGCTCTGAGCCGCAGTGATCGCATGTTCTTCCTTCGTGAGTACCTGCAAGGCTCGCCACTGCGGCCTTACCTGCGCTGGCTGGCTGGCAAGCTCGATCGGCACTCGATGCGCAAGGAAGTGACCGGCCAAAAGGTCAAGGGCGGCAAGCTGGCTGCGCAATAATCGCTACCGCTGGTCGGGGAGTCCAGTGTTCGTCTCCTCGTGCTCGGCTCAATAGCCAGTGAATGCTGGCTATCAATGAATTTCTATGACGCCCGTGACAAAGTTTTCACAACCTTTCTGAAAATACGAATTTGTAATAAAATGTGCACCGTTAAGCCACACTAGGCGCCTACGATGGACACCCGGATGGAAACCCTCGATCTGCCCCGCTACATGATGCTGCGCGAAGGTGCCGAGGTTCTGGAAGCTGACCGTTCGGGTGACAAAGTGCTGCGCCTCACCGATGGCACAATGTTGAAGCTGTTCCGCCGTAAACGTCTGCTGACTTCCGCTGCGCTGTATCCCTACGCGGTACGCTTTGCCGACAACTGTACATTGCTCGCCAAGCGCGACATCCCTTGCCCCCGGGTGTTGTCGGTCTACCGGATCAAGCCGCTCGCCAGCCATGCGGCGCATTACGACCCGCTGCCGGGCATCACCCTGCGCGAGGCGTTGAAAAAGTCCGCAAACCCCGAGGCGCTGCGTAAGCAACTGGGGCACTTTCTGGCGACGCTGCACGACAAGGGCATCTATTTCCGCTCGGCCCACCTGGGCAACATCATCCTGACGCCCGACAATCAACTGGGCCTGATCGACTGCGCCGATCTGCGCGCCTACAAGCGGCCGTTGCGGCGCAACTTGCGGGTGCGCAACTTCAAGCACGTCCTGCGCCTGGAACAGGATCGCGCGCTGCTGCTGGATGGCGACACCAGCGGGTTTCTGGATGCCTACCTGCAGGATCAGCAGGCAAGCACCGCAGTGAAACTGGCCTCGGCCATCGCCATTCCAGCCTGAGGCTAGCGCCCTTGCTTCAAGCGGTCGATGACCACTGCCAGCAGCAGGATCGAGCCGCGGATCACGTACTGGTAAAAAGTGTCGATGTTCTTGAGGTTCATGGCGTTCTCGATGATCGCCAGAATCAACACCCCCGCGATCACGTGGCGGATCATGCCGATACCGCCACTCAGCGACACGCCCCCCAGCACGCATGCGGAAATCACCGTCAGCTCGAAGCCCTGGCCGATCATCGGTTGGCCTGAGGTCATCCGCGACGCCAGGATCACCCCGGCCAGCGCGCCGATCAGCCCGTGCACGGCGAAGATGATGATCTTGGTGCGATCGACGTTGACCCCCGCCAGCAGCGCCGCTTCCTGATTGCCACCGATGGCCATGGTATTGCGACCGTAGGTGGTGCAATTCAGCAACCAGCCGAAGAACATGAAGCACAGCACGGTGATGATGATCGGTACCGGCACGCCGAACAGCTGGCCGTTGCCGAACACGAAGAATTTTTCCGCCGAGATGCCCACCGCCTTGCCATCGGCGAAGATATACGCCAGGCCGCGAACGATCTGCATGGTCGCCAGGGTGGTGATCAGCGCGTTGACCCGCAGCTTGGCGATCACGATGCCATTGATCAGCCCGACCACCAGGCCCATCAGCAGCGCCGCACTCACCCCAAGCAAGACGCTGTTGGTACTGCGCATGACCACCGCCGCCACCACCCCGGCGCAAGCGATCACCGAGCCGACGGAAAGGTCGAAATGCCCCGACGCCAGGCAATAGAGCATGGTGCAGGCGGCGATGCCGGTGGTGGAAATGGCCAGCCCCAGCCCGCGCATGTTCAGCGGCGAGAGGAAGTTGTCGATCAGCAGCGTGCAGAGCACGAAGATGCCGATGGCCGCGATCAGCATCACCCAGTCATCGAGAAAGCGCCGCAGGTTGACGCTCTTGTGGGGTTTGGGCAGCGCAGTGTGTTGCGTAGTCATAGACACCTCTCAGGGGGCTTGGTAGCGCTGGCGTGGCAGGGCCATGTGCAGCAGATGGGTTTCATTGGCATCCGCGCGGGCCACTTCACCGCGTGACTCGCCTTCGCAGAGCACCAGCACGCGGTCGGAGATGCCCATGACCTCCATGAGGTCGCTGGACACCACGATCACGGCAATTCCGCTGGCCGCCAGGTTGTGGATGATCTGGTAGATCTCGGCCTTGGCGCCGATGTCGATGCCGCGGGTAGGTTCGTCCAGCAACAGGACTTTCATCGGCATCGACAGCCAGCGGCCAAGGATGGCTTTTTGCTGGTTGCCACCGGAGAGGAACATCATCTTTTGCCCGGCCGAAGGGGTTTTCACCTTCAGGGCACGAATGTGTTTGTCCGCATTGGCACGCTCCCATTCGCCGCGCAGCAGCCACCCGGCGTAAGCATGGGCACTGCGAGCGCTGATATTGATGTTCTCGGCGACACTGGCCAGCGGCAGGATGCCTTCCTTCTTGCGGTCCTCGGGGCAGAGCAGAATCCCCGCAGCGATCGCGTCCCGAGGGGAGCGCAAAGTGAGTGCCTTGCCCGCCAGCTCGATGCTACCGGCGCTCGTGCGCGCCAGGCCACTGAGCAGGCGCAGCAACTCGGTACGGCCCGCGCCCACCAGGCCGAACAGGCCCAGCACCTCGCCCTGGCGCACATGCAGGTCCACCGGCGCCGACAAACCAGGGCCCAGCAGCCCGCTGACCTTGAGCATCACCTCGCCTGCGGCCCGGGGCCGATAGTCATAGATATCCTGGATATCGCGGCCGACCATGCAGGTGACCAGCTGATCGTGGCTGAGCTCGCTCATCTGCTCGAAGGTGCGCACGTAGCGGCCGTCCTTGAACACCGTGACCGCATCGCAGATGCGGAACACCTCTTCCATGCGGTGCGACACATAGAGCACCACTTTGCCCTCGTCGCGCAGGCGCGTGATGATCGCCATCAGCCGGTCGATTTCCCTTGCCGAGAGGCTGCTGGTGGGTTCGTCGAAGGCGATCACGTGCGCGCCGCGGGACAGCGCCTTGGCGATCTCGATCAGCTGCCGCTGGCCGAGCGACAAGCGCCCGACCTTGTCCTGCGGATCGATTTCATCGGCCAGGCCCTTGAGCAGGGCCAGTGCTCGGTGGCGCAGTTCGGTACCGTTTACCAGGCCGAAGCGCGCCGGCAGATGGCCGAGGAACAGGTTCTCGGCCACGGTCATTTCCGGCACCAGATGCAGCTCCTGATGAATCACCGCGATGCCATTGGCGATGCTCTCGGCGGTGGACCTGAAGCTTACCTGTCGGTCGCCGATCTGCAAGTGGCCGCTGCTGGGCGTATAGGCGCCGCCGAGAATCTTCAGCAGGGTCGACTTGCCCGCGCCGTTCTCGCCCATTAGCGCGTGCACGGTGCCCGGCCGAGCGGTGAAGCTGATATCGGCCAGGGCCTGCACGCCCGGGAAGCTCTTGCCGATGCCCTTGAAGCTCAGGCTGGCAAAGGCTTCAGGCTGCGAGGGAGTGCTGAGTTGTGCTTGCATGAGCGCGCTCCCGCATCAATTCCACAGGCCGATTTTTTCCAGCTCCTGCTGGAAGTTCTTGCGGGTGATCAGCGTGACCTCGTCCATGGCGGTGTACTTGGGCGGTTCCTTGCCGGTGCTGATCCAGTCGAACATCATGCTGGCGGTGTTGTAGCCCTCGATGTGCGGGCTGGGCAGCATCGAGCCGAAGAAACCGCTATCAGGTTTTTTCAGCTCGCCGATGGCGTCGGTGCCATTGATGCCGATACCTATCACATTGGCCGCGGCAAAGCCGGCGCTTTCAGTGGCGCGGACGCCGCCGAGCACGGTGTTGTCGTTCATGCCACCGATGATCAGGTTCTTCGCCGCGCTGGGCAGCTTGACCAGGGCGGAGCTGGTGGCGTCCATGCTGCCGGGCACGTCGAGAGTCTTGAGCGCGGCGTAGATGATGTGATCCTTGGGCAGGCCGGCATCTACCAGGGATTTGACCGAGCCGTCGGTGCGCTTCTTGCCGGTGTCCAGCTCGTTGTAGGTATTGACCACCGCGTAGGTGTCCTTCCAGTCCCAGCCGCGCTGCTTGGCCTCACCGACCATGGCGTTGCCTTGCTTCTGGCCGACTTCGAAGGCGGCCATGCCCAGATAAGGGACGTCCTCCATGAACTTGCCGTTGGCGTCGACGAAGCGGTCGTCCACGGCAATGACCTTGAGGTCGTTCATCTTGGCCTTGGCCATGATCGCCGGGCCCAGGGAAACGTCCGGCGGGCAGATGACAAAGCCCTTGGCGCCATTGGCGGCGAGGCTGTCGATGGCCGAGAGGGTCTTTTCACCGTCGGGCACGGCGATCTTGATCAGGGTGAAGCCTTTGTCCTTGGCGGCTTTTTCGGCGAAGGCCCATTCGGTCTGAAACCATGGCTCTTCTGCCTGTTTGACCAGAAAACCGATCTTGATCGGATCGGCGGCACTGGCCAGCGTAAACAGGCTGGCGCCAAGGCTGAGGGCGGTGACGGCGAGGGCGGTACGGCAAAAACTACGACGATTCATGGGCAACTCCTTATTTTTATTGGGCACAGCCGTATCGGATTCGGGTTCTTGCAGGGCTTAGTCGTGGTAAAGCACCGAACGGCCGCCGTCGATGGTGATGCACGAGGCGTTGATGAAGGGCGCTTCGTCGCTGGCCAGAAACACTGCGGTCATGGCCACTTCGATCGGCTGACCGATGCGCCGCGGTGGATGCAGGTCGAGGGCGCGCTGACGTTCGGCGTGCGGGTCGGGGAAGCCGTTCCAGTAGTCGACGTTGAGTTGGGTCTCGATATAGCCCGGCGCGATGGCATTGACCCGCACGCCCTTGGGCGCGTACTCGATGCCCAGGGCGCGGGTCAGCCCCAGCAGCCCGTGCTTGGCCACCGGGTAGGGAAAGCAGCCGGGGATGATGTGGCTCGAATGGGTCGAGGCGATATTGATGATGCTGCCCACGCCTTGCTCGATCATCTGCGGCAACACGGCCTTGCAGCCATACCAGGCGCCGTCCAGGTCGATGGCGAAGCAGCGGCGCCAGTCTTCTTCGGTCATCGTCAGTGGGTCGCGGAACACGTTGACCCCCGCGCAGTTGACCAGTACATCGATGCGGCCATGCAGCTCCAGCGCATGGCGGGCCATGGCCTCCAGATCCCGTGCCTGCGAGACATCGGCGCGCAGGGCCTGGACGTCGGCACCGCGCTCACGCAAACGGGCGGCCACGGCTTCGACTTTTTCCGCCTGAATATCGCTGATCACCAGTTTGGCCTGTTGCGCGACGAAGCAGGCGGCGATCGCCTCGCCGATGCCCTGCGCGGCGCCGGTCAGCAGCACCACCTTGTTTTTCAGGCGCTCGCCGCGCGGGGGTTCAGGTACGGCGGGCAGGGAAAGAGGTTCAGCCATGGATCCGGACTCCTGTTATACAAAGGCACGACGAACGCCGGCGATCCAGAGAGGGCCGGTATGAAAGAAGGATGAGGTTCAGGCAGGCGCGGTCGCGCGGACCGAGGCGATCAGCAAGGGGAGCCGCGCAGGAACAAGCGTGGGAATAGCGTTGCATTGCATCACCGGTATTATTTTTTTTGTGTGCGTTGAGCTGCTGGCAATCAATATAGACCCAGTTTAGTAAAATCCCAAACTATGATTTTGCGTCCCTCAATGTGGGATTTGCTTGGCGGTGTGGTTTTTAATCTGCAAATCCCGCGCAATAGTCCATCATGCGGGCACCGCGGACATCGATCACCCCTATAGAGGACTTATGGCGGACTCCCTTGCAAGCTCTCCTTCGACCAAACTGACCTCTCAGGAATTTCGCGGAATGCTGGCGATCCTGATGTCCATCGCCCTGGCGACACTGGACACGGCCATCGCCAATACCGCACTGCCCGCGATCGCGGCCGACCTCAACGCCTCGCCAGCCGCATCGGTGTGGATCATCAATGCCTACCAGCTGGCTGCCGTGGCGACCATCCTGCCGTTCGCCGCGCTGGGGTCGATCGTCGGTCAGCGCAAGGTCTACCTGGCCGGTTTGATACTGTTCGTGGTGTCGTCGCTGATGTGCACCTTTGCCTGGTCGCTGCCGAGCCTTACCGGTGCCCGAGTGCTGCAAGGCCTGGGGGCCAGCGCGATCATGAGCGTCAACGCCGGGCTGATCGGTTCGATCTTCCCGCGCGAGCGCCTGGGCCGCGGCCTGGGCATGAATGCGCTGGTGGTGGGCACATCGTTCGCTGCCGGGCCGACCATCGCCTCGCTGATCCTGTCGGTGGCCAATTGGCCGTGGTTGTTCGCCATCAACTTGCCCATCGGCGTATTTGCCCTGGTGTTTGCCTGGAATGCCTTGCCGCTGGGTCAGGTCCGCGCGCAGAAGTTCGACTACTTCACCGCGAGCCTCAATGTGATCGCGTTCGGGGCCCTGATCTTTTCCCTGGGCCAGGCCGCGCAAATGGGCTCGCGCTTCAGCGTGCTGCTGGCCTTCGCGATATTCCTCGTGGCCGGCGGCTTGATGCTCCATCGCGAGCGGGCCCATCCGGCGCCCATGTTTCCGCTGGATCTGCTCAAGCGGCCAATGTTCGCGCTGTCGACGCTGACGGCGTTCTGCTCGTTCGCCACTCAGGGGCTGGCCTTCGTGTCGCTGCCGTTTTTTTTCGAGACCACTCTGGGGCGCAATCCGGTCGAGACGGGTTTCCTGATGACGCCTTGGTCGGTAGTAGTGGCGCTTTTCGCGCCGATTGCCGGCCGGCTGTCCGACCGCTATCCACCGGGGTTGCTGGGCGGTATCGGCCTGGCGATCCTCAGCGCGGGCATGGTATCGCTGGCGCTGTTGCCGGCCGATCCCAGCGCCGGCGACATCATCGCGCGGATGATCATTTGCGGGGCGGGCTTCGGCTTCTTCCAGGCTCCCAACCAGAAGGCCTTGATGACCAGCGCACCGCGGGAGCGAGCCAGCGGCGCCAGTGGCACCGTAGCCACGGCGCGCTTGATCGGCCAGGCCACGGGCGCAGCGTTGGTGGCCTTGAGTTTCGGTATCGCCGGCACCGGCGGCGGCCCGTTGCTGGCCTTGAGCATCGGCGCAGGGTTTGCCGCGGTCGGGGCGATCTCCAGTGGCCTGCGTCTGGTCACCTCGGCGGACTGACGATTGCTGTGCGGCGGCGCTGGTGGTTCACTGGCAAAAAGGTCTTTAGCATTGAGGTAAACCTCTGTAGCCTTCGCCAGCCCCTGAAACACCGTGGTTTCAGGGGTTGCGCACCCGGCTCTCGTGTCAGACCGGGTGACATGTTCGACTTTCGCGCACGCGCGCCCGCAGGTCTAGCCTTATGACGCAGATATCCGAACGCCTTCTGGTCCAGGCACATTTAGATGCCAAGCAGCCCAAGCCGCTGACACCCGAAGAAGAAGCCCACTATCGCGCTGCCATCGCCGCCGAGCTCAAGGCTCGCAATGCGGTGCTGGTGGCTCACTATTACTGTGATCCGGTGATCCAGGCGCTGGCCGAGGAAACCGGCGGTTGCGTGTCCGACTCCCTGGAGATGGCACGCTTCGGTGCTCAGCACGCGGCGCAGACCATTCTCGTGGCCGGTGTGCGCTTCATGGGCGAGACGGCGAAAATCCTCACCCCGGAAAAACGCATCCTGATGCCGACCCTCGAGGCCACGTGCTCATTGGACCTGGGCTGCCCGGTGGACGAATTTTCGGCGTTCTGCGACCAGCATCCAGAGCGCACCGTGGTGGTGTATGCCAACACCTCCGCGGCGGTCAAGGCGCGGGCCGATTGGGTGGTGACCTCCAGTTGCGCGCTGGAAATCGTCGAGAGCCTGATGGACAACGGCGAGACCATCATCTGGGGCCCGGACAAGCACCTGGGGCGTTACATCCAGAAGCAGACCGGCGCCGACATGCTGTTGTGGGACGGTGCCTGCATCGTCCACGAGGAGTTCAAGTCGCGGCAACTGGAGGACATGAGGGCGTTGTACCCGGAAGCGGCGATCCTGGTGCATCCGGAGTCGCCAGAGTCGGTGATCGAGCTGGCCGACGCGGTCGGGTCCACCAGCCAGCTGATTGCGGCGGCGCAGCGTTTGCCGAACACGCACTTTATCGTCGCCACCGACCGTGGCATCTTTTACAAGATGCAGCAGTTGTGCCCGGACAAGATCTTTCTGGAAGCACCTACCGCGGGTAATGGCGCGGCATGCCGCAGCTGCGCGCATTGCCCCTGGATGGCGATGAACACGCTGGAGCGCACTCTGCAGTGTCTGCAGGAAGGCACCAATGAGATCTTCGTCGACCCCGCCGTGGTGCCCCATGCCGTGCGGCCCCTCAGGCGCATGCTGGATTTCACCCAGGCCGCGCGCATGAAGCTGTCCGGCAACGCCTGAGTCAGGTCACCGGCACCGGTTGCGGTGCCGGGGCCACTGGCTGTTTGCCCAAGCCCTTGTTGAACTCCAGCCATACCGCCAGCAGCAGCATCAGTCCGGCGCTGCCGATGGCGGTTGCCAGCTGCATGGGCAGGCGATCGCCCGACAGCGCGTTGACCATGTCCGACATCGGCGCCAGCAGCACGCTGAAGCAGAACACCTCTAGCGAATAACGGCCCATCAGGCAAAGTTGCTGGCTGCTCCAGTGCATGACCCAGGTGCCTTTGGGCAGCAACTTGGCCGTGCAGTAGGCCAGCGCCAAAAAGTGCAGCAGGCGCACCGGGGCCAGATTGGTCTTGCTGATGGGATAGAGTTTGTCGGCCAGGCTGCGGGGTACCAGCAGGTCGTGCAGCGGGGCCCATTTCCAGCCCAGCGCGATCAGCGCCGCAGCGATCACATAGAGTGCACAGACCACGAACAACGGTTGGCGCAGCAGCGGGCGAGTATCCGCCACTGCCGGCTTTTGCGCATGTAGCGCCGCGACACCGCCGAGCACGAACATGATCTGCCAGGCCAGCGGGTTGAAGTACCACACGCCGCCGCCCTCGTAGGACGACAGGTTCCAGCCCAGGACGGTTGCCGGCACGTAGAGCATCACCGACAGGCCGACCGCCAGGTTGGGCCACTTGACCAGAATCGGCAGCGCCAGCGGCAGGCAGCCCAGCAGGACGATGTAGAGCGGCAGAGGGTCCATCAGATTGGGCTTGAAGCGCAGCAGCAGCTCGTCGACCATCGCCTGTTGCGGGTTGCTGACGAAGTGCAGCAGGCCCATCTCCTGGACCATGTCGCGGGTCTCGACATGCTCATTGGCGAAGAACACGATGCCCATCAACAGCACCAGCAGGAAGATGTGCACCACGTACAGCGTCCAGGCGCGCCGCAGGATCCGCACGCTGGCGATCAGATAGCCATCGCGCACGGCAATCTTGCCGTAGGCAAGCACGGCCGCGTAACCCGCGAGGAATACGAAAATCTCCGCCGCATCGCTGAAGCCGAAGTTGCGCAGGGTCAAATTGCCCAGCGGGTTTTGCGGAATGTGATCCCAGAGAATGAAGATCAAGGCCAATCCACGAAAAAAGTCGACCCGGTGGTCTCGTCCGTTAGTCATGGCAGTGCGCTCTAGCGTGGGGTGTCTAAGTAACTGATGGGGGATCGAGTCAGTGGTTCCGCTTGCGGGCGGGATATCGATCAGCGGCGCAGGGTGCCCATTTTTGCGCGCAATTGCAAAGGGAGGGTATTACTGAATGTCACAAGACGGTCATGCCGCTCGGGGCGTGGTGTTGCCTGCTTATCCCCGGTGTAGCCGGCTAACTCGAACGCTGCAGTGGGGGCGCAGGACGCTTCGCCGGGAAGCGCCCGCTTGCGTTGGCGTGAGGCCCATGACAGCCGTTGGTCAGGCCGCTACTTCTTCATTCGGCTCAAAGCTGTCAGCCCGCGCCATCGCCCACATCCTGGGATAGAACTCGCCGCTCAGTTCGCCGTTTAGCAACTCCCCGGGCTTGAGGAATACGTGCAGTTGGGAAAACAGCTTGATCTCGGTCGCCGACAAACGCCGTACCAGGTGTTTGGCCTTGAGCTGGGAAGGGTGTTCCAGCCCGGCCGCCGCCAGCATCTCGGCCAGAGCCTTGAGGGTGTGGTGATGGAAGTTCTTCACCCGCTCGGCCTTGTCCTCGACCACTAGCGCGCGCTGGCGCAGTGGATCCTGGGTGGCGACGCCGGTCGGGCACTTGTTGGTGTGGCAGCTCTGCGACTGGATGCAACCGATGGCGAACATGAAGCCGCGGGCCGAGTTGCACCAGTCGGCACCGATCGCCAGCACGCTGGCAATGTCGAACGCGCTGACGATCTTGCCGCTGGCGCCTAGGCGGATCTTGTCCCGCAGGTTCAGGCCCACCAGGGTGTTGTGAACGAACAGCAAGCCCTCGCGCATCGGCATGCCGAGGTGGTCGGTGAACTCCACGGGCGCCGCGCCGGTGCCGCCCTCGGCGCCATCGACGACGATGAAGTCAGGCAGGATGCCGGTCTCGAGCATGGCCTTGGCGATGCCCATGAACTCCCACGGGTGCCCCAGGCACAACTTGAAGCCCACCGGTTTGCCGCCCGACAGTTCACGCAGTTGGGCGATGAAGTGCATCAGCTCGATGGGCGTATTGAACGCGCTGTGGCGTGAGGGCGAGATGCAGTCCTCGCCCATCTCGATGCCGCGGGTGTCGGCAATCTCCTGGGTGACCTTGTGTTTGGGCAGGATGCCGCCGTGTCCGGGTTTGGCACCCTGGCTCATCTTGATTTCGATCATCCGCACTTGCGGATCGCGGGCCTGCTGAGCGAAGCGCTCGGGGTCGAAGTGACCGTCACGGGTCCGGCAGCCGAAGTAGCCACTGCCCAGTTCCCAGGTCAGGTCGCCGCCGTTTTCGCGGTGATAAGGGCTGATGCTGCCTTCGCCAGTGTCGTGGGCGAAGTTGCCGAGCTTGGCGCCTTTGTTGAGGGCGCGAATGGCGTTGGCGCTCAGCGAGCCGAAACTCATGGCCGAGACGTTGAAGATCGAGGCGCTGTAGGGCTGGCTGCACTGCGGGCCGCCGACCGTTACCCGAAAGCCGGTGGGGTCGCTCAGGGGCGCCGGGCGCATGGAATGGCTGATGAATTCGAAGCCCGGATGATAGACATCGATCAGGGTACCGAAGGGCCTGTCAGCCGTTTCGTTCTTGGCCCGTGAATAGACCAGTGAGCGTTGGGCGCGGGAGAAGGGCAGCGCGTCGCTGTCGGACTCCAGCAGGTATTGGCGGATCTCCGGGCGGATGGTCTCGACCAGATAGCGGATATTGCCCAGGATCGGATAGTTGCGGCGCACCGCGTGGCGGGTCTGGAGCAAATCGATCAAGCCGATCAGGCTTAATACGGCGGTAAGCAAGGTAAACGGCCAGAGCCATTCATGATGTTCGAAGGGGAGGGTGACGAGAGTGAACAGAACGCATGCCGCAAAAAAAGCGTAACGACTTAACAACGAAAGGCTCATACGGTTTCCTTGGAGTGGTTCTTTTTTTAGGTGATGGGTCCTGGTTGCGATATTTCGTCGGTGCCATGGGCATTCTGTTCCCTGGGTTGGCGGGAAAACAAGCGCGCTGAGCGCAACAGTCCATCTCGCGACGGTCAAGAATCAACAGGGGAGAATAGCCAAGGATGGATGACGGTAATGCGTTATGCCGCTGAGGCTGACCGGTATCAGCAATCGATCTTACGCAATATTATTGTTATGTTATGATGTAACAAGTTGTTCCACTGTCTGGAGATTGATCATGAAACCTGGAATCCACCCTGAGTACCGTCCACTGCTGTTCCACGACACCGCCGCCGACGTGTTCTTTCTGATCGGCTCGACGGCCGATACCGATCGCACGCACACCCATACCGACGGCGTCACGTACCCTTACCTGGCCCTCGATGTGTCGAGCGCCTCGCACCCGATCTACACCGGCCAGCAGCGCAAGACCCAGGCCGAAGGCCGCATCGCTGGCTTCAACAAGCGCTTCGCAGGCTTTGGCAGCAAGGCTTGAAAGTGACTATCGACGGATCAAGGCCTCGCGCAACGCGGGGTCTTCGTCTATCCAGTACTGCGGTTTGCCCGCGATCATCGCCGCCGCCGGAATACCATCACGGTAGACCAGGCGGTTGCCACTGATGGCGGGCACTTTGCTGCCCGGCAGCAAGGTCCCTACCAGATTCAGCGGATCCACCGCACTCACCGTTACCAGCGCCTCGTCCAGGGGCCGTTTGCGCACTTCGCGCAGCAGCGGTATGGCTTCGGGCAGGGCGAATTGTTCCCCGGCCAGGCCACTGACGAAGCGCCCACCGCGGATCTCGCCGCGCGCTTCCAGGCGATGCAAGGTGCGCAGCAGCTCGCGCCAGCTCGGCAACCAGCCGGCCTCACGCTCCAGCAACCGCCAGAACACCACGCCATAACGCCGCAGCAAGGTCATGGCGACATGTTCGAGTACCTCATCGCGCGCCAGCCCGGCACTCGGTTTGCGCAGCAGGGCCCAGCGTCCGGCATCATCCATCCCACCCATGAACGCCCCGCGCCCGCGGCGACTGCTGTGCGCCTGACGTTTGCTCGCGGGCGTAATCAGTGCGCGCAGGCCGGCGAAACTGTCGGCATTCACCTGGCCGGTGGCGACCAGTTCCTGCAGGGCGTTTTCCAGCTCGCTGCGCAGCAGGTGGGCTTCGCTGCTCAGTTCGTCGA
Source organism: Pseudomonas sp. GW821-FHT01A09 (assembly GCF_058986725.1). NCBI lineage: Bacteria > Pseudomonadati > Pseudomonadota > Gammaproteobacteria > Pseudomonadales > Pseudomonadaceae > Pseudomonas > Pseudomonas sp. GW821-FHT01A09. The sequence continues at coordinate 3,892 of NZ_JBYSWB010000035.1, read as the reverse complement.
AAAATAGCGCGCCCTGGTCAGCCAGCACGTCGAGAACTTTTTGCGCCCGCAGGGAGACTTCGTTGACGGATGGGTTTTCGGCGGCAAGCCCTCTCGCTGCAGGGACAGCATCGAGGCTGCGCCAGAGGCCGACCTGCGCCCGGGGCAACAGCACGATGGGCGTGCTGCGCAGGGTGTTGCCGGCCCCGGCACGGCCGCCGAGGCGGGTCCACACGGTCTTGCCGGAGCGACAGGCGTCGTCCAGCCAGGTCAGGGCATACCCCTTCACCCGGCTGGGCAATAGCTCGCTTTCCCAGGCACCGGCCGGGGCACTGAACCCTTCGAATTGTTGCAGCACGGCGCCCAAGGCCGCCGGACCTTGTAGGCGCGTGGCTTCGGACAGATGCTGCCAATCGAACAGAAAGCGCATGAAGTCCTGCAGCGCCACGGGTTCGATTTCCCGGCGCAGGCGCTTGACCGTGTAGCGATGAATGCGCGCCAGCAGGTGGCGCTCGCACCATTGGGTATCGCGTACCCCCGGGCGGAACTGCCCGCGCAGTACATAGCCTTCACCCTCCAGCACTGCCAGCGCTTGTTCGACTTCGATCGGCGCCAGTGCCAGCGGCCGACAGATGTCCCCCAGCAGCATCGGCCCGCAACCGCTGAGGCGCGCACGGATCACCTCGACCCGCGCGGCATCGGCCTCCCAGAGCTGATCGAAACCTGCCAGTGCGGGGAGCGTCGGGGCCGTCGATGGATAGACCGCCCGCACGCAGGTGAGACGTTCGCAGGCGAACCACAATCGCCGTTCGCCGGTCTGCACGCTAGCCGCTCGGCCCTGGCTGGCCAAGTGCTCGAGCCAACCTTGCCAGGCGGGTTGCGCATCGACTTCGGCCTGTTCGATCAGCGCCAGTTGCATCAGCGCTTCATGCATCTCGTCGGCGCCGGTAGGGGCGGGCCAGGCCTGCTCGCGGACATCCTCGATCGCCTGGGCATCCAGCGCGCCGAGATCATCGGCCGACTCGGGGTCGCTCCAGCGCCGGCCGAGCACCGCCTGGGTGCGCCGTTCTTCCAGCGGTGCGTCATCGAGAAAGGCATAGGGCCGGGCGTTGAGGATGGCCGCGGCCAACGGCGATGGCGCGGGCAAGTCGCGGCTGAGCAAGCGCACTTCGCCTTGTTCCATGCGCCGCAGCAGGGCCAGCCAGGCATCGCTGTCCATGGCTTCGTGCAGGCAGTCGGCGAGGGTCTGCTTGACCAGCGGATGGTCGGGCACCTCGCGTTCGCCGACGATGTTTTCCAGGCAGGCGATCTGGTCCGGGAACACCGTGGCGATCAGGTCCTCGCTTTTCATCCGCTGGATCTGCGGCGCCACCTTGCGCCCACCGGCATAGCGCGGCAGGGCCAGGGCAGTCCCGGCGTTCCAGCGCCAGCGCACGCCGAACAGCGGTGCATCGAGCACCGCCTGGATGAGGATCTGCTCGGCGCTGGCCGAATGCAGATAGCGCCAGATGTCATCCAGCTCGAAGCTATGGGTGGTCGACAGCGACAGCACGATGGCATCTTCACTGGCCGCGGCCTGCAGCTCGAAATTGAAGGTGCGGCAGAAGCGCTTGCGCAGCGCCAGGCCCCAGGCACGATTGACGCGGCTGCCGAAGGGCGTGTGGATGATCAGTTGGGTGCCGCCGGACTCGTCGAAAAACCGCTCCATGATCAGCGTCTGTTGCGACGGCAGCGCACCCAGCGCCAGGCGTGTGCGGGCCAGATAGTCGACCAGTTGCTCGGCGCTGGCCAGGTTCAGGGCGAGCGTCTCGCATAGCCAGTCGATCACCGGCGCCAGCTTGCCCGCGCTGGCCTGCAGACGCTCGTCTATAGCCCCTTGCAAGCGTGCCACCGACAGCGACAGTTCGGCGCTGCGCCCCGGCGCTTCGCCCAGCCAGAAGGGAATGTTGGGCGGCATGCCCTGGGCGTCTTCGACCCGCACGCGGCCGGTCTCGATGCGCAGGATGCGGTAGGAGGTATTGCCGAGCTGGAAGATATCGCCGGCGATGCTCTCGACCGCGAAGTCTTCGTTGACGCTGCCGATACTCAGCGCCTGGGGTTCGAGGATGACGCTGTAGTCGGCGTTGTCGGGGATGGTGCCGCCGCTGGTCACTGCGGTCAGTTTGCTGCCCCGTCGCCCGCGCAGCAGGCCGCTGACGGCATCGCGGTGCAGGTAGGCACTGCGCACGCCTTGGCGGCCGCTGTAGCCCTCGGCCAGCATTGCCAGCAGCGCCTGATAATCGGCTTCCTGGACATCCTGAAAGGGCGTGGCATTGCGGAACAGTTGCAGCAGCCCCTGCTCGGACCATTCCTGGCAGCTGACTTCGGCGATGATCTGCTGGGCCAGCACGTCCAGTGGCGCTTCGGGGATATGCAGCACATCCAGTTCGCCGCGCTGGATGCAGTCCAGCAACGCCGCGCATTCGATCAAGTCATCGCGAGAAGTGGCGAAAAGCCGGCCTTTGGGCGTGCCGCCGACAAAGTGTCCGGAACGCCCGACGCGTTGCAGAAACGCCGAAATCGAGCGCGGCGAGGCGATCTGGCAGACCAGGTCGACGTCGCCGATATCGATCCCCAGCTCCAGCGACGCGGTGGCCACCAGCACCCGCAAGTCGCCGCGCTTGAGGCGTTGCTCGGCGTCCAGGCGTTGCTCCTTGGCCAGACTGCCGTGGTGCGCGGCCACGACGTCACGGCCCAGGCGATCGCTGAGGTGGCGGGTCAAGCGCTCGGCCAGGCGGCGGGTGTTGACGAACACCAAGGTGGTGCGGTGCTCGTTGACGAGTTCGGCGAGGCGGTTGTAGACCAGCTCCCAGACATCGTTGGCCATGACGGCGCCGAGCTCCACCGGCGGCACTTCGATGCCCAGATCTCGTGGGCGTGCATGGCCGATGTCGACGATGGCGCACGGGCGCTGACTGCCGGCCAGAAAGCGCGACACTGCCTCGATCGGCTTTTGCGTGGCGGACAGGCCGATACGCCGCAGTGGCCGCGGGCAGAGTGCTTGCAGCCGTTCCAGACTCAACGCCAGATGGCTGCCACGCTTGCTGGCAGCGATGGCGTGGATTTCATCGACGATGACTGTGTGGGTGCTGGCGAGCATCTGCCGGCCGCTGTCGGAGCCGAGTAAGACGTACAGCGATTCCGGGGTGGTGACGACGATATGCGGTGCCCGTTTGCGCATCGCGGCGCGGTCTTTTTGCGGGGTGTCGCCGGTGCGCACGGCGGTGCTGATCGGCACTGGCGGCAGGCCCATGCGCTGCAGTTGCTCGCTGATGCCTTGCAGCGGTGCCTGCAGGTTGATCTGGATGTCGTTGGACAACGCCTTGAGCGGCGAGATGTAGACCACGAAGGTCTGCTCGGGGAGCGTGCCGTCGTGGGCGAGGCCTTCGCGGATCAACTCGTCGAGCACCGCGAGGAAGGCGGTGAGGGTCTTGCCGGAACCGGTCGGCGCGGCGATGAGCGTCGACTGGCCACTCTGGATCAACGGCCAGGCTTGTGCTTGGGCAGGCGTCAGTGCCGGGAAGCGCTGGTGGAACCAGGCCTGGACCGCAGGATGGAAGCCCGGCAGCGGGGCGGTGTCGAGTAGGGCGTTCATGGCTGATTAATGGGGTGTGGGGCGGGCGGCTGCAAGGTTGTTCGTCGGATTGCTCGGGTGGGGCGCCTGGGGGACTGCAGGCATCGTCTAAAAGCATCGATCAGCGGCGGCGGGTAATTGGCCCTAGGTTCGCACTTCGGCATGGTGGGCTTGAGATCGGGGTGGTTCTGCTTTCGAGCCGGCCTTGGGGTCGCCGCCCCCACCATTGGCCCCTCGCTGGGGCGAGGGGTTCCCGCGTTCCGGCACGCTTGCGCGGGGCACGCCCCGATGGGCCTTCCA